>NZ_JAVREP010000003.1:0-365655 GCF_031845465.1 Nocardiopsis lambiniae
GCAACTCCAACACCACCGGGCGCTCGGAGGTGGGCTGCACGGTGGCGTGCGCGATGTCGTCCACCCCGTCGTGATCGATCCGCCAGGCCACCCCGGGCGAGTACAACGCGATCGGGAAGGGCGCCCCTTGGACCACCAGCCCGTCGGGGTGGGCGGTGATGCGCACCGGGGCCCGCCCGAAATCGGGGCGCGGCGCGAACTCCACCACCGCCGGCGCGGTCCCGGTGATGGCCCGCACCAGATCGGTGCGGCCCGGCCCGGTGTCGGTGGCCAGGTGATCGATGACCTCCAAACGCGAGAAACGGGTGCGCACCGTCATCGTGTCGGGCTCATAACGCTGGCCCAGGGGCCGACCCCGGTGCGCGGGGGCGATCGCGAACACCCCCGCCCCGCGCCCGCCCAGCAACTCCGCGAACAGCGCCGGGGAATCGGGTTCGGGGTGGCACAACCACAACAGGCGGGCGTCGGGGCCCACCAACGCCACCGACGCCTGGTTGGACAGCAACGACATGCGCTCGATGGGGGTGGGGCGCTCCCCGAACACCCAGGAACGGCGCTCACCGGCCAGCAGCGCCAACAGCGCCGCCGCCGCGGGGGTGTGGGCGACCCGGTGCGCGGCCACCGACGGCTCGGCCAGATCCCCCACCCGCACCCCGGCGTCCGCGCCGCCCAGGTGCAAGAACACCGGTTCCTCGCCGTCGCCGCCGCCGATGTAGAGCACGGCGGTGGCGTCGGTCTGGGTGCGCAGGACCTCCAGGGCCTCGGCCTTGCCGTGGGCGGAGGGGTCCACGATCAGGTCGGTGTCGAACTCGGTGCCGTGCGCGCCGACCAGGCGCACCTCGGCGGGCAGGCGGGACAGGGCGGCCAGGTCCCGCAAGGGGCGGGCGGAGATGACCGCGCACACCGTGCCGGGCAGCTCGGCCAGATCACGCAGGGCGCGCACGGCCTCGGGCAGGGGACGCCGGTCGGGGGTGGTGTCGGCGTCCAGGGGGGCCAGCGCGCCGTCGTAGTCACAGGCCACCAGCAGCCGCGAGGCCCGGGCCAGAGCCGACACACGCCGACGCACATCGGTGGGCAGGGGGTCGGGGGTCGCGCCGGTGGGCTCTTCCGGCATCTCCGGAGTCACCTCCGCAGCCTGGGTGAGCGTCACGTTGCCTCCTCCGCTGGTCCATGTACGACCTGGGGAAATGGGTGATCTGTAGGACTCCGCGCGCATACTTCCGGTTCACACGGAACTGGTGTGAAGAACGTAGAACCCTGGGCTTGTGGCGCGGGTGGGGCTTCAGGGGACTTGAGGCAGATCTCAGGAACTTTTAACGCGGATATGGATGAAAGGGATCGCGCGAGCCGTCAAGATCCGGTCCTCCGGAAGACAACGCGAGACTACCTGCGCTTTGTGGTTCCTGTGACATCGGAGTTGTGTGATGGGGATCACGAAAAGATGACTTTTCCGTGGTCGGCGGGATGCGTCCGAGAGGGAGGGTTTCCGCCCACCGCGGCTCTTCGGACGATGAGAGGCCGGTCCGACACGGCCGCGATCCCTCCCGCTTCCGGCGATGTGCCTTCCGACACCCCGGGTCGAACCCGAGGGAACGCCGATGACCTGCCAGGACGCCTGATCGAAGCGGATGGAGGGGGACCCGCCGCGAGGGCGGGCCCCGGACGGTCAGGAGGACTTCTCCGGCTTGCGCAGGTGGTGCACGAAAGCCGGCGGGACGTTGGCGAACACCTTGTCGGACCGGATGCCGTACCGGTCGATCCGGTCCTGCACCAGCCAACTGGTGCGCGCCTGCCGCAGGTAGTCCTCACGGCGGGCGATGACCGCCTTCACCTCCTTGGTGTACAGGTAGCCGTAGAAGGACAGGTAGCCGCCCGGGCGCAGCACCTCGAAGTAGTAGTCGAGGATGTCCCGCACGGTGTCGACGGTGAAGTTGGCGAACGGCAGGCCCGACACGATCACGTCGTAGGTGCGGTCGGTGCCCATCTCGTCGACCAACATGGCGTGCACCGTCGCCTGCGGGGCGATCGGTGCCAGCACGGGGTCGGTCTCCAGCAGACGTTCGATGTGGCCGGCGAACTCGGGGTTGGCCTCCACGAGGTCGACGGTGTCCCCCGGGCGCATGGCGGCTGCGATGCCACGGGTGATCGCCCCCGTTCCAGCGCCCACCTCCATGATCCGCAGTGGTTCTTCGGATACCGGACGGACGCGGACGTGTTCGGCCATCGCGTGGGCCAGCGCGGGGCTGCTCGGCACGATGGAGCCGGTGGCGTGGAAGGTCCGCAACGCCTGGGTGAAGAACAGCCTCGTGTCGCGCAGGCGCTCGTCCAGCCGAAGGGCGGACAGGGGTCCGGTGGTGCTCTGTGTCTCGGACATGATCGAACGCTAACCCCTGTCGGCCCCCGGCGGGTGACACGGGTGATCCCGCGTGGTGAATTCACCTGTGGACCATCCCACCCGGGTTTCGGGAACCCCGGCGGTACAGGGCATCGCGGGCCCTTCCCGCTACGCTTGTCCCATGAGCGAAGCGGTCGACACACCCGGAACCGACCGGGGACGCCCCCGGACCGCGCTGGTGACCGGCGCCTCCGCCGGGATCGGTGAGGAGTACGCGCGCCGCCTGGCCCAACGCGGATACGGGCTGGTGCTCGTGGCCCGGCGCGGGGAACTCCTGACCGCGCTGGCCGAGGAACTCGGCGAACTCTACGGCGTTCCCGTGGAGACGATCGCCGTCGACCTGGGCACCCGCGAGGGCGTCGATCGGGTCGTCCGACGCCTCACCGCCGACGGCACCGATGACCGGGCCCCCATCGACCTGCTCGTCAACAACGCCGGACGCGGCGACGGCGGACCGTTCGTCGACCAGGACCCCGACGAGATCGACGCCATGCTCGACCTCAACGTGCGCGCCGTCCTCCACCTCACCCGCGCCGTCCTGCCGGTGCAGATCGCCCGGCGCGCCGCCGACGACAAGGCGAAGGTGGGCGTCATCACCGTCTCCTCGCTGGCCGGCGAACCGGTGGTCAACCCCGGCGGTTCGGTCTACGGGGCGAGCAAGAAGTTCCTCACCCTGTGGAGTGAGAGCGTGTCCGCCGAGGTCCGGTCCTCGGGCGTGACGGTCACCGTGGTCCTTCCCGGGTTCGTGCGCACCGACATGACCCTGGGCGTCCAGGAGAGGGGGCTGCCCGAGTTCGCGTTCGTGCCCAAGGACCACATCGTCCGCGACTCGCTGCGGGCCTGGGCGGCGGGCCGCCCGCACGTCATCCCCGGTCCTCAGTACAAGACCGCCGACGGTCTGCTCAAGGTGCTGCCGCGCACCCTGGTCCGGGTGCTGGCCCGCCGGATGGTGTGACGTACTCGTGCCCGCATACTGAGACTTCTCGCCCTCCCTGCGGCGCCGGCCCTCCGGACCGCCTACCCTGGTAGCGCACTGTCGGTCGAGGAAAGACACCATGAAGACCTTCGAAGAGCTGTTCGCCGAGCTGTCCGAGAAGGCGCGCTCCCGCCCCGAGGGGTCCGGGACCGTCGCCCAGCTCGACGCCGGCGTCCATGCCATCGGTAAGAAGGTCGTCGAGGAGGCCGCCGAGGTCTGGATGGCCGCCGAGTACGAATCGGACGAGCAGGCCGCCGAAGAGATCTCGCAGCTCCTCTACCACCTCCAGGTCCTGATGCTGGCCCGTGGCCTGCGGCTGGAAGACGTCTACAAGCATCTGTAGGTCGGCGCGCCCCATCGGCGCGTGCGGCCGCTCGGACGTCTTCAACCACGCAGAGCCAACGACGAAAGCCAGACACATGCCCGACATGTTGAGAATCGCCGTGCCCAACAAGGGCCAGCTGTCCGAACCCGCCGTCGAGATGCTGCGCGAGGCCGGGTACCGGCAGCGCAAGAGCAGTCGCGACCTGGTGATGGTCGACCCCGACAACGAGACCGAGTTCTTCTTCCTCCGCCCCAAGGACATCGCCGTCTACGTCGGTGAGGGCATCCTCCAGGCCGGGATCACCGGCCGCGACATGCTGCTGGACTCCGGCGCCCCGGTGGACGAGGTCCTGCCGCTGGGGTTCGGCGGGTCCACGTTCCGGTTCGCCGCCCCGAACGGCGCGAACATGAGGGTCGCCGACCTCGACGGCAAGCGCGTCGCCACGTCCTTCGACGGTCTGCTCCGCTCCTACCTGGAGAAGGAGGGCATCGAGGCGCGCGTCATCCACCTGGACGGCGCGGTCGAGAGCTCCGTGCAGCTGGGGGTGGCCGACGCCGTCGCCGACGTGGTGTCCACCGGCACCACGCTGCGCCAGGCCGGGCTGGAGACGTTCGGAGAGCCGATCCTGGTCTCGGAGGCGGTGGTGATCCGTCCCGTCGACGCCGAACCCGAGCCCAAGTTCGACACCCTGCTGCGCCGACTGCGCGGCGTCCTGGTCGCCCGCGACTACGTGATGATGGACTACGACGTGCACGCCGAACGCCTGGAGGCGGCGGTGGCGCTCACCCCGGGCATGGAGGGGCCGACGGTCTCCCCGCTGCACCGGGAGGGCTGGGTGGCGGTGCGGTCGATGGTGCCGCGCCGGGACGCCCAGCGGATCATGGACGACCTGTGGAAGTTGGGGGCCCGGGCGATCCTGGTCACCGACATCTACGCCTGCCGTCTCTGACCCGGACGCTTTCAGGAGGGGCCCGCGATGTCCATCGCGGGCCCCTCGCTCTCTCAGGCCGGGACGACCGTGATGGCGTACTCGGTGCCGGCCCCGTGGCGGGGGATGTCGACGTACAGGATCCGACGCTCCTCGTCCCAGTCCGAGGTCCACCCGGCGGGGGCGTCCACCGTGAGTTCGTGGTCGGGGAAGGCGTGCGCCGGGAGGTGGATCTCGGTGGGTCCGGACACCCCGTCGCGCTCGGTGAAGCGGAGCCGGAACCCGGCGGCGTCGTAGGAGACCTCGACCGGCCGGCCGGCGACCGCACGGGGGTAGGCGCGGGACATGACCTCGACCAGCGGCCCCGGGGTGAGGTCCTCGTCCGCCCACGGGCCCCAGCCGTCGTGGTCGTTGGACCAGTAGGCGCGGCCGGTGGCCATCGACTCGGTCTCCTCCAGCATGCGTCGCACGTAGTCGCCCGCCCCCGGTCCCGACATGTCCAGGCCGAACTCGCCCAGCACGATGGGGGCCTCCAGGCGTTCGGCGGTGACGCGGACGCTGTCGGACCAGATCCTGATGCTCGTGTCGACGGTCTCGCGCGAGTCGCCCTCGTAGGACCGTCCCAGGTCCATCGGCAGCGGGTAGGCGTGCGGGGCGTAGACGATGCGGGGCTCTCCGTCACGGGGGTCGGTCAGGTAGGGCAGGGCGGAGGGGAAGCCCCAGTTCACGCCGACGGCCTGACCTTCGACGAAGACCCAGGTGTCCTGGTCGACCTCGCGGATCCGGGTCAGACAGCGGCGGTAGAGCTCGGCGAGGGGGCCCGCCTCGAAGTCCGGACCCTGGAGACTGCCGCCGAAGGGTTCGTTCATGAGGTCGTACCCGATGACGGCCGGATGGTCGGCGAAGCGGGCGGCCAGGTGGCGCCAGGCGGCGGCGTAGTCGTCCATGAGGCCGGGGTGGGCTCCGGTGGTGTTCCAGAAGTGGTCGAAGGAGCGCATGACGCCCGGCTCCAGGTAGACCAGCTCCCACATGTCCCGCGACTCCACGGGCAGGCCGTCGTTGTGGGTGGCCCACGCGGGGGCACCGTTGCCGGAGTGCTCCTCGGGGCTGGTGTGGCGGCCGTAGAGGTCCTGGTGCATGTCGAGGAGGACGTGGTGGCCCCGCTCGGCGTACCAGTCGACGCGCTCGGCGACGGCGTCGAGGTACTCCTCGTCGTAGACGCCGCGTGCGGGTTCGAGCGCTTGCCATTGGACGAGGAAGCGGACGAAGTTGGTGCCCATGAGGTCGTACTCGGTCCGGACGTCGTCCTCGGTGATCCAGGGGAGGTGCTCGGGGTCGCCCTTGGCCGAACCGGAGGTGTTGAAGCCGTGCAGGAACAGGGCGCGCCCCCGGTCGTCGGTGATGTAACGGGTGGGGCCCGGGTCGTGCCGCGTGAGCACGGCCAGGAGCCCGGGGAGGAGGAGTAGGACGGCGAGGACCGCCAGACGTTTCAAACCGCGTCCTTCGGGGGGTGGGGAAAGGAGACGTACGTCACTATCCTGCAAAACGTGAATCTTATTCGCAATATCCCGGCGGTCACGGCCGCCTCCGCGCTGCTGCCGTGCCTGCTGTTCGGCTCCGCGGGATTCCTCACCCGGCTGGGCGCGTGGAGCGCCTGGCCGATGCTGCCGAGCGCGCTGGGCGCGCCGTTCGCCGTGCCGGCTCTGAGCATCGTCCCGATCGGTGAACAGCCCTGGTCGGCGCTGACCGTCGAACTCGTCGCCGTCGCCGTCCTGGTCGCCGTCGTGTGGTGGTGGACCGCCCGATCGGTGCGGCGACGCCCCGACGCCTCCGCCGGGCGGGCGTTCTTCGCCGGGTGGGCGGCGTTCGCGCTCGGGGCTATGGCCTCCGGCGCGCCCCGGGCGCTGGTCCCGGCCTGGGAGATGGGGCTGGGGCCCCTCGGGTGGTACGCGCTGCTCGCGGGCGGCCTGGTGACCGGCCTGCTGTGGGGTTCGACACTCGGGTGGGTCTGCGGGGTCGCCCGCGTCGCGGTCCGGGGGCGGGTGACGGTCGCCGCCTGAACATCCGAGCCTTCGGGGGTTCCGGTCCCACCGCGCGTCGTCGACCGCCCGTTCGGTGGTGTTCACCCACCGTTCGTCCCCGCTGATCCCCGGTGGCCGAAGGTGGTCGTTTCCGGGGGAGGACGCGGGCGGTGACAGAGGACTGTGTAACGATGCCCGAATGATCGAAGACTTCCGCCGCGCCGTCGCCGACGTCGTCGCAGCCGCCCGGACACGGCCGCACGACGTTCTTCCGCTCGCCGGAACGCTGTTCCAGCTGGCGGGGCACGTACCCGTCGGAGAACGGTCCGAGGCGCTCGCGGTCATCGCCGAACGACTGCGCGCACCCGAGCGGATCGCGCTGGGCGCCGTGGCCGACCTGTCGGTGCTGTGCGGTGCGCTCGTCGAGGTGGGGACACCGGCCGGGCCCGCCGGCGTCGAGATCACCCGTCGGGCCCGCGAGGTCGGCGCGCAGGCGCTGCGCTTCGCCGAAGCCTGGGAGAGCACGGGCGACGACGACCCGCCCCACCCCAGGGAGACGGGAGAGCCGCACCGGGCCCGGGTCACCCCGGTGCTCGGCGACGCGGACATGTACACGCTCGCGGCGTGGGCGACGATGCAGCCCTACGGGATCGCCGTCCGCGCCGTCCTCGGCGACGCCGAGGTGCGCGTCGCCCTGCGCGAGGATCCTCGGGGGCTGGCCGAGCTGCTGGCGCTGGCCACCCGGATGCGCCGCCACGTCGAGGAGTTCGCGGAGGTGTACGAACTCCTGCTGATGGCCGAGGTCGACCGGTTGCTGGTGCTCGACCGCGTCTCGGGGCGGGCCTTCCGGGTGCGCTTCGACGGGGTGGGGGACAACTTCCAGCTGCACACCCTGCTCGCCGACGCGCTCATCGGGCCCGAGGGGCGCGGCGTCCCGGGACAGCGGCCGATGCCGGACTGGGTGGCGTCGGCCACCGACCTGCGCGACGATCCGCGACTGTCGATCGTCGACGGCGAGTGGGACCTGGTCGGCGGTGACGGCACCTGGGTGGGGAACGAGGCCACGCCGGGGGCGGTCCCCCTGGTGAACGGCGAACGGGTGCTGGTGCTGGAGCCGATCTCGCTCAAGCACACCTGGCGCACGGGGCGCCGCCACCCGCACATCCCGGGATGGCTGCGGGTCGAGGAGGAGCTGAACCGCGACGAGGCCGCCGCGTGGTGGACCCGGGTCCACGCGGCGGGCAGTGTGCTGCACCCCCTGGTCCAGAGCCAGGAGGAGACGTCGCCGGTGGTGGACGTGCCGCCGGAGGAGACCTCGGGCGCCTGGAACGCCGATGACGAGGTGACGGAGGTTCCGGAGCTCCTCGAATCCCGGGGTGGAACGGGTTCCTCGGGTGTTCGGAACACCGATGACGAGGCGACGGAGGTTCCGGAGTCCCTGGAACCCCGGGGTGGACCGGGTTCCTCGGGTGTTCGGAACACCGATGACGAGGCGACGGAGGTTCCGGAGTCCCTCCTGTCCCGACGCGGGCCGGACTCCTCGGCGGACGGTCCGTGGAGCCCCACCGGTGACAGGGCCGCCCCGCCGCCTCCGGAGCCGTGGGGTGTGCCCGCTGAGGAGCCCTTCGGAGGCCACGGGACCGCGCGGCCGTGGGACGCCCCCACCACCGGAACGCCGGGCGCGCACGAGCCCGCAGAGCCGTGGAGCACCGTCGGCGGGGAGACGCCCGGGCCCGCCGAGCCCCGGAGCGCCGAGAACGACCGTGGCGCCGCGGGGCGGCCCGGTGAGCCCGAGCCCTTCGAGTCCCGGAGCGCGCCCGATGACCCGGCCGCCGCCGGAGTCTCCGGTGGAGGGGAGGAACCCGGCGAGGGCTTCGTGCCGCCCGGGGCGTCGCTGGTGCCGCCTCCGCCCGCCGAGCAGTGGGAGGTCGAGGAGGAACCGCGGCCCGAGGCGGATCGCCCCCGGACCGATCGGGTCCCGCCCGGGGCCGGGCTGTTGGAGCCGATGCCCGAGGGCGTCTCCGACAGCAGCGGCTGGGGCCCTTCCTGGAAGTCCTGACCCGGAGACGCGCCCTACGGGGTCACGGTCGGTCGTCTGCCGGGCGGGACTGGAGGGCGGCCCAGATCAGCGGGATCTGCAACGGCACCCGGCCCCAGGCGACGACGCGGTTGTCGGCGAGCCCCGGCAGGCGGCCGGTTCCGGAGTCGAGGGCCATCCGTACGTTGGCCGGCCACACCGCCAGGAGGAGGCCCGCGCTCGCCGGTCCCGCCCAGCGGCGACGGGTCAGCAGCCCCAGGCCGCAGGCGATCTCGGCGACGCCGCTGCCGTACACCCAGGCGCGCCGGGCGGGCAGGGAACGGGGCATGATCGCCTCGAAGGGTCTCGGTGCCGCGAAGTGCAGCACCCCCGAACCCAGGAACAGACCGCCGAGGGCGTAGGGCGCCACCTTGCGCAGGGTCTTCACTGTTCTCCTCCCGGTGTCGGAGCACCTAAGTTACCCGTCGGTCACAAGCTGGGGAAGGGCTCGGGACCCCCGGTTTCCCGGGCTTGCGCTCGGCGGCGACGCGCACCGGGACCCGCCTCGACCACCGCCCGGCCCGGAGCACCCTCCCCGCGACCACGGGGATCCCGCCCTCGGCGGTGAACCCGTTCCCCGATCGCCGCCGACCACGGCGGAGCGGTCTTCGCGAGGTGCGGGGGGAGGCACCGGGGGCCGGTTCCGACGGTTCCCCCGCCACGGTCGGTGCCCCTACGGGCACAATGTGGGGATGGAGACACGACAGGTGCAGGAAGAGAAGGAGACATTGGCCCGTGTGAAGGGCGAGACGGGTGGGGATCTGGTGCTGCTCCGGGTGGGCGCGCACTACGAGATCTACTCCAACGGCGTGTTTCTCATGGACACCCGTGACGGCACCTCGGAACGGGAGATGGTCCGCGCCAGTCTGGCCGCCCTGCCCCGGGGACGCTCCCGGGCCCGGGTCCTCATCGGCGGCCTGGGGGTGGGCTTCTCCGCGCGTGAGGCGCTCGAAGACCCCCGCGTCAGCCTGGTGGAGGTCGTCGAGCTGGAACCCCAGGTCATCGCCTGGCACGACGGAGAACTCGGTGAGGCCGCCGAATACGTGCACCGCGACCCCCGCTGCCGGGTGCACAACGCCGACATCGTGGCCTGGACGGAGGCGGCGGCCACCCGCCCGCAGCGCTACGACGCGATCTGCCTCGACACCGACAACGGCCCGGACTGGACCGTCACCGAGGCCAACGACCGCCTGTACCAGGCCGCGGGCCTGGACCTCCTCAAGGGACTGCTGGCCCCCGGCGGCGTCCTGGCCTTCTGGAGCGCGAACGCGGTCGCCTCCTTCGAGGCGCTGCTGCGGGAACGCTTCGCCCACGTGGACGTGGTCGAGGTGCCGGTGGCCCTGGACATCCCGGACATCGTCTACCTGGCCCGGGCCGCCTGACCGGCGACGCGGCCGTCGGGGATCACCGGTGATGGACGGCGACCGGTCCCCGGGCCGTGTCCACCCCGGTCGTCGAGCGGTGTGGGCCCGCCCGTGAAAGCGCCGTGGTCCCGGTCTCGGGGCGGCGATCGCCGCCCCGAGACCGGGACCACCGTCAACGGTGCACGGGACCGCCGTGCGGGCCGCGCCGCCTAGCTCCGGGAGGACATGAACCGGGCGAACTCCTCCAGGGAGATCCGGGAGTCGCCGTCGGTGTCCATGGAGCGGACCACGTCGGCGGCCTGCTCGTCGGTGCACTCGTCGCCCAGGTTGCGCATGAGGGCCGTCAGCTCCTCGGCGGAGATGCGGCCGTCCCCGTCGATGTCGACCAGGGCGAACGTGGCGGCGTACTCGGAGGTCTCGGGCATTGTCTCTCCCAGGTGGGGGTCCGTTGGTGCGGAAAGGCTACCGGTAGGACGAAGGGCCGTGCCGGGTGGTTCTCACCCGTCACGGCCCTTCGGAGGAACGTGTCACCTGCTCACCGAGGCCCGGGAACCGATCCACCGGGCGATCACCGTGAACAGCAGCACCAGAAGGAACAGGGACAGCGCCGCGCCCCACGCGCGGTCGATGCCCGCCTCGAACGGCTGGGTCGCGCCCCGGTACAGCTGCATCGGCACCGCGCCCTGAGGCGAACCCTGGAAGGCGTTGACGATGATGCCGGTGCCGAACGCGGTCAACAGCAGCGGCGCGGTCTCACCGATGCCGCGGGCGACCGCCAGCATCGAACCGGTGGTCAGACCGGGAGCGGCGGCGGGCAGGACCGTGTGGACGATGGTCTGCCACTTGCGGGCGCCCAGACCGTAGCTGGCGTTGCGGAGCTCGTTCGGCACCAGCCGCAGCATCTCCTCCGCCGAGCGTGTGACGATCGGCAGCATCATCACCGCGATCGCGACCGCGCCCACGAACGTGCCGAAGCCCAGGGAGCCCCAGCCGATCACCAGCAGGCCGTAGACGAACAGACCCACGAAGATCGACGGGATACCGGTCATGACGTCGGTGAAGAAACGGATCGCGGCGGTGAGCCGGTTGGGCCCGTACTCCACGATGTACACGGCCGTGGCGATACCGAACGGGATCGACATCACGACCGCCAGCGCCATGATGTACAGGGTGCCGAAGAAGCCCGCGGCGTAACCGCCGCCCTCGCGCCGGGGCGGGGGCTCGGTCGCGGTGAAGAACTCCAGGCTCATCACGCCGATACCGCGCCGCGTGATCTCGAAGATGATCAGGACGAGCGGGATCATCGCGATGACCATGGCGGCGGTCAGTACGACCGTGGCCACGTTGTTCTTGAGGCGTCGGCGGCCGGAGCCGCGGGGGCTCACGCTCAGCGGGACGTGCGGGGCGGGTGTGAGGGTCGAGGTGCTCATACTGCGGCGTCTCCCGTGAACTGTCCCAGACGCCAGACGATGACGCGGGCCAGGATGTTGACGATCATCGTGACCAGGAACAGGGCGACACCGATCGCCATCAGTCCGGTCCGGGCCTCCGGCGAGGACTCACCGAAGGTCGCGGCGATGTGCGAGGCCATGCTGCTGCCGGTACCGAAGAGGCTGGCGCCCCAGGACTGGGAGCCGCCGATCAGCATCAGGACGGCGATGGTCTCACCGAGGGCGCGGCCCAGCCCCAGCATGCTCGCGGCGACGATGCCGGAGAAGCTGGAGGGCAGCACCACCTTGGTGATGACCTCCCAGCGGGTGGAGCCCAGGGCGTAACCCGCCATCTGCTGTTCCAGCGGCTGCACCGCGATGACCTCGCGGATGATCGCGGTCATGATCGGCAGGATCATGATGGCCAGCACGATGCCCGCCGGGAAGTAGCCGACGCCGCGCACCGGGCCCTCGAAGAGGAAGAACCACCCCAGGGTCGACTCGACCAGTTCGAAGAAGGGGCGCATCACGTTGGGCAGGAACCAGTGCAGGCCCCACAGGCCGAAGATGACGCTGGGCACGGCGGCCAGCAGCTCCACCGTGTAGGAGAGCGGCTTGGCGATGCGGCGCGGCGCCAGGTGGGTCAGGTAGACGGCGACCATGATCGCCAGCGGCAGGGCGATGGCGATCGCGATGGTCGCGGTGACCAGGGTGCCGTAGATGAAGGGCCAGGCACCGTAGGTGCCGGTGATCTCGGTACGCGATCCACCCGAGTCCCAGGTCTGTCCGAAGAGGAACCCGAAGAAGCCTTCCTTGGCGAAGACCGGCCATGCCTCGGTGGTGGTCCGGAAGACCATCAGCGCCAGGATGACCAGCACGGTGGTCCCACAGGCGGCGACGGTCCACTTGAAGATCGGGTCGGCGAACCGCCCCCTGCTGGACTGGAGCGTCCTGCGCTGTGGGTCCTCGGGAGCCTGCGGGGCCTCGGGGGCCTCGGTGGACATGTGCTTCTCCTCTGTGGCTTTCGTGGGGAGTGGAGAGCGTTCCCGCCCCATCACCACGGGGCGGAGGAGGGAGAGAGGGCGGTGGCCGGGACCCGGGGCTCGGGCCCCGGCCACCGCGGGTGGTCACCGGGAGGGGAGAGGGGATGCCTCGTCGCCCGGGCGACCGTTGTCGCCTAGTTGGCGGAGTTGGTCTTCTCCAGCTCGGCGACGACGCGCTCGGTCAGACCCTCGCCCAGAGGCGCGTAGCCCAGTTCGCCGGCCAGGTCGCGGGCGCTCTCGTCGGTCAGGGCCCAGGTCCAGAAGTCGATGATCGCGTCGGCGTTGGCCTGGTCGTAGCCGCAGGTGTAGGTGAAGATCCAGTTGGAGCCGGCGATCGGGTAGCCCTCGCCGCCGACGTTGTCGATCGCGAACTGGAAGTTGTCCGGGACCTCGACCTCCTCGGAGGCGGCGATGGTGGCCTCCAGGGTCGGCTCGATCGGGTTGCCGTCCTCGTTCACGATGCTGGCGACGGCCAGACCGGCCTCCTGGGCGAAGGACTGGTTGACGTAGCCCAGACCGCCGGGGTTCTGGGTGATGCCCTGGGCGACGCCGTCGTTCTGCTGGCCGCCGACCAGACCGTCGGCCCAGTCCAGCTCCTTACCCTCGCCGTACTCGTCGGCCCACCAGTCCACCTCGGTGCTCAGGTAGTGGCTGAACACGTAGGTGGTGCCGGAGCCGTCGGAGCGGTGGACCGGGATGATCTCGTCGCTCGGCAGGTCCAGGTCGGGGTTGAGCTCGGCGATGGCCGGGTCGTCGAAGCTGGTGATCTGGCCGTCGTAGATCTGGGCGATGGTCTCGGCGTCCAGGACCAGGCCGTTCAGGTCCTCGTTGTCGAACGCGATGACCACGGCGCCGAAGACGACCGGGAACTGGACGGCGACGCAACCGCGGGCCTCTTCGGCCGCGGTCAGGTCCTCTTCGTCCAGGTACTCCTCGGAGGAACCGAAGTCGACGGTCTGCTCAAGGAACTGCTCGACGCCGGCACCGGAGCCGACGCTCTGGTAGTTGATCTGGACGCCGGGCTGGACGTCGCTGTTGTAGGTGTAGATCAGGTCCTGGAAGAGCGGGTCGGGGAAGCTGGCACCCGCGCCGGTCAGCGAGGCGCTGAGCTGCTCGCCGCCGTCGCCGCCGTTGCCGTCGGCACCGTCACCGGTGTCGCCTCCGCCGCCGCAAGCCGTGGCGAGCAGGGGGATGGCCGCCAGGACGGCGAGCTTGGAACGCCCGTTGCGCATGTCGAAGTTCTCCTCGTTGAATCACCGATGTCGGGGCTGACGTGAAACGACGCTAAAGGCGGAGAAAGTCGTGCTGACATCGGAATGGCAGCCAGACGGTGGAAGTCGGATGAATGGCGGGTGAATGGCGGTAACATTTATGTAACGCGGAGCGTGTGGCCAGGTGGTGGAGTTCCGTTGCTGTGTTTGAACTCACCGTGATGACCTGCGGGTATGCCAAGAAGTGCGGGGTGTGCGCGATCATCGCGCCGATGTTCGTGGTTGTCTTCTCGTTCACTTTTGCGTCCGCTTCGACGTGAAGTGACGCGAACATGAACAAGGGGCCGCCCCGGCTGCCGCCGGGGGACCCTTGATGAGAGATCAGAACATGCTCTATCCGCCGTTCGCAGTATCCAATCGATAACCGATTCCGCGCACCGTGTGGATGAATCTGGGGCGGGCCTCCGAGTCACCGAGCTTGTGCCGGAGACGACGGATGTGCACGGCGATGGTGTTGTTCACCGGAGGCAGGGGTTTGCGCCAGACCTCGGTCCACAGCTCCTCGCGACTGACCACCCGGCCGGTGTGCCGCAGCAGGAAGTCCATGATCCCGAACTCCCGCAGGGCCAGGTCGACCGGGTCGCCGTCCACGAACAGCCGGTGCCCCAGGGCGTCCAGCTCCAGTGCCCCCGAACGCAGCGACGTGTGCGGCCCGCCGCCCTGTTCCAGCATGCCGCCCCCGTCCATCCCGGGAAGGGAGCCGCGCAACAGGGCGGCCAACTCGGGGATGCGGTAGGGGCGGTTGACGCAGGCGGTGGCCCCGGCGGCCAGGGCGCGCAGCGCCCGCTGGGAGTCACCCGGGCCCACCCCGATGAGGATCGGGATGTCGGTCGCCCGCCGGGTCACCCGCACGAGTGTCTCCAGGTCCACCTCGGGCGGGGTGGCGCTCGTCACGATCGTGTCCGGACGCATCAGTCCCACCCGCAGGAGGGCCTCGGCCCCGTCGACGCACACCGTGATGTCCACGTCATGACCGCTGAGCGAGAGCACCAACTGGTGCGACTGCTCCGACTCCGGCTCCACCAACAGGACCCGCAGCGGCCCCTCGGCGCGCTCCACGGCGTCGTCCAGCGCGCCCGAGGGGCGGGGGACGGACGCGGAGGCGGAGAGGGCGGTCATGGTCGTGGATCCACTTCGTCGAAGAGAGGTGTGTCGAAGAGGCGTGCGAAGGCGGTGCCGATCAGCCGAAGCGGCCGGAGATGTAGTCCTCGGTGCGCTGGTCGGCGGGCTTGCTGAAGATCTTCGCGGTCTCGTCGAACTCCACCAGGCTGCCGTAGCGATCACCCTTGTCGTCGACGCCCGCGGTGAAGAACGCGGTGCGGTCGGAGACGCGGGCGGCCTGCTGCATGTTGTGGGTGACGATGACGATGGTGTACTCCGAGGCCAGCTCGTACATCAGGTCCTCGATCTTGAGCGTCGCGATCGGGTCCAGTGCCGAACAGGGCTCGTCCATCAGGATGACCTCGGGGTTGACCGCGATGGTCCGGGCGATGCACAGACGCTGCTGCTGACCGCCGGAGAGGGCGAACGCGCTCTCCTTGAGCTTGTCCTTGACCTCGTCCCACAGGGCGGCCTTGGTGAGGGTCTCCTCCACCAGGTCGTCCATGTTGCTGCGCACACCGTTGATCCGCGGACCGTAGGCGACGTTGTCGTAGATCGACTTCGGGAACGGGTTGGGCTTCTGGAAGACCATGCCGATGCGCCGGCGCACCTCGATGGGGTCCACGTGCGGGGCGTACAGGTCCTCGCCGTGATAGGTGACGTCGCCCTCGATGCGGGCACCGGGGATGAGGTCGTTCATCCGGTTGAGCGTGCGCAGCACCGTGCTCTTGCCGCAGCCCGAGGGGCCGATCATGGCGGTGATCTGCCGCGGGCCCACCTTGAGGTCCACGTCGCGCACGGCCTTGTTGGAGCCGTAGAAGATGGAGAGGCCGGAGACCTCGAAGACGGGGTCGCCCAGTCCGGGCACCTCGCGGTTGTACCGGATGGCGTCGGGGGCGACTCCGCGAGCGGAGGCGGTGTTGCTGATGGACATGGGGCCACTTCCGGGTCGGACGGTGCTTGCGGACTCAGAGAGGGTGAACCGGCGGAGCGCGGTCGAACCCATGCAAATATGTCCGCGTGAAGCGGAGGTGAACGAATCTCGTTGCCCAGGTGAACGTGGGCGGTGGACTCGGATCCGTGATGACGCGCGCCGTTGTCGGCCCGTCACCGAACCGGTCGCTTCGGTCCCGACGGGGTGGCTGGGACACGCGTGACGGCCCGTCGGTCACACACGCTTCCGGGATGACCTGCGAGGACGTCACACCACTCCAGAGGGCGTGGCCGGACGCGATCGGCCATGTCCGTTGGCGGACACGACCGTGCCCCGGTCGACGCGGACGTCGACCGGGGCACCGGGGGTCTCCTCAGACGGATTCGCCGGACTGCTCGGCGATCTTCTTCTTGACCTCGTCCATGTCCAGCTCCCGGGCCTGGGTGATCAGGCTCTCCAGGGCCTCGGAGGGCAGCGCGCCCGGCTCGCTGTAGATGACGGTCTGGTCCCGCACGATCATCAGCGTCGGGATGGACTGGATCTTGAACTCGAAGGCGAGTTCCCGCTCGGCCTCGGTGTCCACCTTGGCGTGCACGATGTCGGCGTTCTTGTCCGCGGACTGCTCGAACACCGGGGCGAACTGACGGCAGGGGCCGCACCAGTCCGCCCAGAAGTCGATGAGGACGAAGTCGTTGTCCTTCAGCGTGTCCGCGAAGTTGTCCTTGGTCAGAGCGACGGTGGGCACGAGATCTCCTGGTCTGTCGATATCGGGGGGCCGGTGGGCCGACCACCCCCTTCTTCGGTGAACTACAGCGATGGTGCCCACTCGTTTGTTCCACAAGCGTGTGGAGCGCCACTGTCGGGCTCCACCGGCCCGACGATCTCCTACCCAACACGTGGTGCATACCTGTTTGGGTGGAAAGTGACGTTGGGGCTACGGTCGGACAGGAGGGATGAGAGAGCGGGGGGAGCTTCGATGGACGCCGACAAGGTCGATCACGGAGCCGACAAGGACGGGGCCGTCGACTACCGCTTCACCCTGGCCAACGAGAGGACCTTCCTGGCCTGGCTGCGCACCTCCCTGGCCCTGCTCGCGGGGGCCGTGGCCGTCCTGCACCTGCTCCCCCTGGGATGGGACGACGCGTCGCGCACGGTGGTCGGCCTCACGCTGGCCGCCCTGGCCGCCCTCATCACCGTCTACGCGCCCCTGCGCTGGTACCGGGTCCAGCGCATCATGCGCGACGGGGGCACGCTGAAACCGAGCCTGCTGCCCGTCCTGACGACGGTGGCCGTGGGAATGGTGTGCGTGCTCGTCCTCGTGGGGAACCTGCTGTGAGGAGTCCACGGGACCGGGGCGATCCCGGTCTGCAACCCGAACGCACCCTGCTCTCGTGGCAGCGCACCGTGGTCCTGCTGGTGGTGGTCGCGCTGCTGTTCCTGCGCGGCGAGCTTGTCCCGGGGGCGTCCTTCGTCCCCCAGGCGCCGCCGGTGCTGCGGGTGGCCGTGATGTTCGGGCTCCTCGTCGTCGCCGGTGTCCTGGGGACGCACCTGTGGCTGCGCTGGCGACGGATCGGCGAGGGCGTGCTCGACCCCGAGACCGGGCGGACGCCGACGGCGGTGGGCGCGCCCTGGGCCATGGTCGTGCTCTGCGCGGCCGTGCTGGCCCTGAGCGTGGTGCAGATCCTGACCATCCTCCTGGGCTGAGCGGCCGGGAGGGTGATCCGGCGCCTTCCGGGCCCGGCGCCCCGGCGCGGCGTGGACGCTCGCGCCCGTCTCGACCCGAGTGGGCGGACACCCCGGGCCGGATCGTCTTCCGTGTGTTCCGTCGGTCCCGGGCGGACGCGGTGGGGAGAGGAGGTCTTCGGGCGGCCGGGCTTCCCCTGGTTCAAGGGGGAATCCGGAGCCGGTGGCGAGTGGGGCCGGTCGTCTCCATGGGCGGGGATGGAGTGGTGTGCCCTGGACGGGCGAGAGGCGGGATCTCGGAGAACGTCCGGCGTTCCCGGCCTCGATCGAGTGGGGAACGTGCGTCGGGTGTGCCCTACACCGGCTGCGGAACGCCTTCCTGGGTCCGGCGGTACGTCACGATCGAGTCGATGATGGCGTTGAGGTCCCGGGTCGGTTCGTACCCGACCAGGGCCTTGGCCAGCGAGGTGTCCGGGTAGCGGCGCTGCATGTCCTCGTACCCCTCACCGTAGGCCTCGTCGTAGTCGATGTAGACGATCTCGCTGTTCGACCCGGTCAACTCCACCACCCGGTCGGCCAGCCCCTTGATGGAGACCTCCTCGTGTCCGCCCAGGTTGACGGCCCGGTTGTAGGCCTCCGGGGTGTCCATCAGCCGCAACAGGCCGGGGACCACGTCGTACACCGAGCCGAAGCAGCGGCGCTGCGCCCCCGTCCCGTACACGGTGATCGGCCGGCCCGAGAGGGCCTGCTCGACGAACCGGGGCACGACCATCCCGTAGCGTCCGGTCTGTCGGGGCCCCACCACGTTGAAGAACCGGGTGATCACGCACGGAACGCCCGACTCGGAACCGTGCACGTAGGCGACCAGTTCGTCCAGTCCCTTGGCGGCGGCGTAGGACCAGCGACTCTTGGTGGCCGAACCGTAGATCCGGTCGTCGTCCTCCTTGAGGCCGTCGGTGTCGTTCTTGCCGTAGACCTCGCTGGTGGACGCCACCATGTAGGGCACCCGGTTGGCGACCGCGGCCTCGACCACGTTCTCCGTGCCGTGCAGGTTGATCCGCAGGGAGCGCAGCGGGTTGTCCACGATGTTGTAGACGCCCACCGCCGCGGCGAGGTGGAACACGGTGTCCGCCTCCGCCACCAGGTCGTGGACCAGATCCCGGTCCAGGATGTCCCCCTGGACGAAACGGAAGCCCGGTGTGTTCTCCAGGTGGACCAGATTCTCCGATGAACCGGTCGACAGGTCGTCCAGGACGACCACCTCATGTCCCTGCGCGACGAGGTGGTCGCACAAGTGGGAGCCGATGAACCCGGCTCCACCGGTGACTACAGCCTTCATGGTTTCCCCTCCACTTTTTCACAGGCGTTGTGTCGTCTTGCTGCACGGGGTGATGGCGCGAATGGGATGGCGGGGGAGTCGTGTCGCCGGAGCGGGTGGCCGGCATCGGTCAGGCCAGGCAGCGTAGAACGTGGAAACCCTCTCCGAAGGCCACGCCGGCCTGCATGCCCCGGAGGGCCGCCAGGCTGCGCAAGGTCAACTCCGAGCGGGTGTGGGGGTGTCGGTGGCACTGCGATCCGTACAGTTCCATGGCGTGGATCTTGTCCCCCACCTCCTTCTCGGACAGTTCCACGATGAGGCCGGGGGAGCAGGTCGGCTCCAGCCGCCACTGGTCGGCGGCCTCCTCGTAGGCGAGCGCCAGTCGGGGGTGGTGGCGCAGCGCGCGGTCGGAGGGGCGCAGCGCGGTGTGCACGGCCTCGGCGATGGCCTGGTGGTCCTGGTTGTAACTGGTCCGGTGGGGCGCGACGACCACGGTGGGACGCAGGCGGGACATGGACAGCGGGCTGGAGGCCTCGATGATGTGGGCGATGTCCACCCTCGGGACGGCGTCCAGCCTCAGGTGGTACTCGTCGCCGGGCAGAGCCATGTGCCAGTCGTCCCAGCGGAAGTGGTCGGCGACCTTCTTGATCTCGGCGTAGCGCTCCTCCGCGGTGGAGAAGCCCTTCGGCGACTGGTCTGCGGTGTCCCCGACGGTGATGAACTGCACGAACACCTCGGCGCCGGCGGCCTTGGCCTTGCTCATGAGACCACCGCAGCCGAGTGTCTCGTCGTCGGGGTGGGGGGCGTAGACCAGGATGCGTTCCTGGGACCAGTCCGTCATCATGCTGCTTTCCCGTCCTTTGCCGAGTGAGGGGCGCGCCCGTCCACGACCGCTTCGAGCGTGAAGGCGTCCCGGGCGTCGCGGCGACCGGAGGGCCACCGCGGAGAGATCGACTCTTGAGATCAGCTCTGCGTTCTCGCCCGTCGGAGGATCTCCAGGGCGTCGGGACCCGCGTTGAACAGCAGGTCGAGTGCCGACAGCCGGGGCGCGAAGTCGTCGGCCTCTCGCTGGTGCTGGCGGTAGACCGGGTGCTGGAAGCCCTGCCACTCCACGTCGATCCCGTACCTCAGCAGGATCTCCGGGTTCAGGTAGTCCCGTGCGCCGTCGCCGGACAACAGGACGTCCGCTCCTGTCTTGGCGCAGATCTGGGCCAGCAGTTCGCTCTTCTGGCCGGGGAAGTCACCGATCTCGCTCGCGCGCAGGATCGGCGTGTCGATCCCGAAGCCGCGCATCACCGACCGCATCGTCGCGATGGCCAGCTCCGCGAGGTCGTTCCACTCGGTTTCGTACAGGTGAACGATTTCGTCCTTGAAATCGCTCCAGTAGGGCGTTTTGGAGTAGCAGTGTTCGGCCAGTGCCTTGTAGTGCTTGCTCCTCCATTTCTGGCTGTTGTCAATGACTTTGTCCAGAATTCGATCGTCGCGACTGCCCTGGTTCACCGGGACGGTCAGCAGTACCGGCCGGCCACGTCCGGCCACATAGTTGCGGTTTTGCCAACCGCGACGCTCGAACTGGACCGTATCGAGGACAACGAAACGGTCGCATCGGTCGAGTTTGTCGACCATCCCCAGCCACGGCAGGTAGTGGGGTTGGTGCACCGCCACCCGGATCCCCTGAGCAGGCCCCGACTCCTCGCTGGTGAGGGGTCGGTCCCCCGGCTGTCGGGCCGGAGTCTCGGGATCGGGATCGGGCGAGGGGGATGTGGATTCGCCGATCACGCCGAGCATTCTCCTTCTCTCCGTCCGTCATGCTTCACAGGGCTCTCCGAGGGGTTCGGTCGGCCTCGGATAAACCGGTGGCGCGTACGCCTCCGATCCCCTGTCTCAAATATCTTCTAATGGGTACCACCTCACGCAAGCCCGTGTATACGATTTGCGTGGCCTACATAGGACGCGAACTCGGGTGAACCCCTCCAGCTGGCAGGGCGTCAACCTAACGCAGACTTAGCGGGTTAACGTCGGTCCGAAACCGATGACTTTCGGGAGGGGTCCCAAGGCTGTGCGTATCGTACGTTTCGTCGGTGGTCTGTTGGTCGGGTCGTTCGCCCTGGCCTTGGCCGTCGCACTCTTCGTCTTCTGGTTCGACTTCGCGACCGACATGGCCGCCGCAGCCGGTCTCGGCCCCGTGGGGTATGTCTTCCTGTGGCTGGCCTTCGGCGCCAACCTTCTGCTCTGGACCGTCATCGGGCTGCTGCGCCTGGGCGACGACTCCGTCCGCGCCGTACTGAGGCGCGACTCCACCGCCGGCGCTCGCCCGGCGGTCCGTTCCCGTGAACGCGTCCTGGTCGGTTCCGGCGGCTCCGCCGGCGCCGGGGGGGAGGGCGCCGACACGGACACCGCCGTGGCGACCACGGGCGGGGAGGCCCCTCCGGACGCCTCCCTCGCCGTGATCATCCCGGCCCACAACGAGGAGCCCGTCATCGGCGGGGCCATCTCCTCGGCACTGGGGCTGTTCCCCCGGTGGGACATCTACGTGGTGTCGGACTCGTCCAAGGACTCCACCGCCGACATCGCCGCCAAGACCGGCGTCAACGTGCTGGAGTTGCTCACCAACCGCGGCAAGGCGGGCGCCATCGAGGCGGTCATCGAGGAGTTCTCGCTGACCGACAACTACGACGGCGTCCTCATCCTCGACGCCGACACCGAACTCGACGCCGGTTACGTCGAGGGGGCCCGACGCCAGCTGCGCGATCCCGGCGTCGCCGCCGTCGCCGGGTTCGTGGTGTCGGAGTGGAAGCCGAACGAGCGCACCTTCATCGGGCGGATGATCTCCGCCTACCGCGACCGCCTGTACTTCATGCTCCAGTACCTCATGCGGTTCGGGCAGACCTGGCGCGGCACCAACGCCTCGTTCATCGTCCCCGGGTTCGCCAGCGTCTACCGCAGCGAGGCGCTGCGCGAGATCGAGGTCAACCCCAAGGGCCTGGTCATCGAGGACTTCAACATGACCTTCGAGGTGCACCACAAGCGCCTCGGCAGGATCTCGATGAACCCCGACACCAAGGCCTACAGCCAGGATCCGTTCACGTTCGTCGACTACCGCAAGCAGGTCGGCCGGTGGACGCTGGGCTTCTGGCAGACGGTGCGGCGCCACGGTGTCTGGCCGAGCATGTTCTGGTTCTTCCTGGGGCTGTACATCCTCGAAGTGGTGGTGGTCTCCCTGATCCTGCTGCTGACCACGCTGATCGCGGGGTTCGTCCTGGTCGGGACGTTGGCGGGGGCGTCGTTCGTGGCCGTGCCCTTCGTGGGGACGTCCTTCACCGCGGTCAGCGCGTTCCTGCCGCTGACGGCGCTCGCGATGGGTCTGCTCATCCCCGACTACATGCTCACCTGCGCCATGACGGCGATCCGGCGGCGCCCGTCGTACCTGATCTACGGTCTGCTCTTCTTCCCGATCCGCGTGGTCGACGCCTTCATCACGCTCAAGATGCTCCCGAAGGCCTGGACCGCCGAGTCCGACGGCCGCTGGTCCAGTCCGGACCGCGTCGCCAAGAAGTGAACCGGGAGGGGCGCGGGATCCGGCCCGCGCTCCGAGGGCGTGTTCCGCGAAGTGAGGGACGGCACGCACCACCCCGGGGACGGCCGGTTCCGGACAGCGTCTAGCCTCGGGAAAGGGACCCCGACCCTTCTCGGGGTACGAGTCGTCCGAGTGGGTGGGAAGTAGCGGTGGACAAGAGCCGGGTGTCGTTGGTGTTGTACCGGGTGCTGGCCTATGTGACGGGCGTCTTCCTTCTCGGGCTGACCTTCGTGGCCATGCCCGCCAAGTACCTCGTCGGGGAGACCGCGCGCTTCTCCCTGGTGTCGGCGCCGGCGGGGCTGGAGCACTGGTTCGGCCCGGAGTCGCCGCTGATGCTGTTCATCGCGATGCCGCACGGCTACATCTACATGGTGTACGTGCTGGTGGTGCTCTGGGTGGCCCTGGACCGGCGGTGGAGCGCGCCCAAGACCCTCGGCGTCGTCCTGGCCGGCACCATCCCGATCCTCGGTTTCGTGGTCGAGCACAAGGTGGTCGAGACGGAGAAGGCCCGGGAGTCCGGAGCCGCGGAGGCTCAGGAACCCGCGACCGCCGGCTGATCCTCGCCCGCAGGGGCCTCCTCCGACGCGGAGGGGGTCCCTGCGTCGTCCCGGGCGGCTCGGGCGTCGGCCAGTTCGCGGCGCATCGTCAGGATCCAGAACACCACGCCGGAGACGCCGAACATCGCCCACTGGACGGTGTAGCTCAGGCTGCGCCAGTTGACGGTGAGCCCGGTGGGGGGCTCGGGCGGGGGCACGGGGGTGAGTCCCTCGGCCGCCGGGTCGCCCTCGGGCAGGACGACGTACCCCTCGTAGAGGGGGTGATCCCACTCGTTGACGAGCAGGGAGGTGGCGATCCGTTCGATCGTCCCCTCCTCCGTGGCGATCGGGGTGAACCCGCCGTCCTTCACGGGGGGCAGCAGCCACCCGGTGACGGTGACCTCGTCGGTGGTGACCTCGGGGATCTCCGCTCCCTCGGGGACCCAGCCGCGGCCGACCGTGACGGCGGCGCCCTCGGCGGTGACCAGCGGCAGGATGACGTCGTGGCCGCGGACCCCGTCCTGCTGACGCGGGACCAGCAGGAGGTCCTCGGGGGCGTAACGGCCGCTGACGGTCACCGCGGTGTTGGCGAAGCCGTCCGGGTGCAGGTACTCGCCGGGTTCGAGCAGCCCCTCCAGGGGCACGGCGTCGGCGAGGTCCTCCGCCGGGTTGGTGATGACCTCGCGGTCGGGCTCGAAGGCGCGGGCGAACTGCCAGGCGGTACCGGCGACGCACACAACGGCGACCAGAAGGGCGACGAGGTGGATGCCGATCCACCGAGGACTGAGCAACGGTGATCTCACCCGACCAGGCTATGCGCGCCTTCAGAGAGGGTGTTCATGACCCCGGGTTGACACTGCCCACGGCCCCTTGGCGCGGTGTCGACGGAGCGATGGCCATCACTTTAAGTAGTTTCTCGTGACTGAGGGTTGTCTTGCGAGGTCGTGGTGGGTAGTGTCTCTATCAACGCGGAACGACAAAGTCGCTCCGGGCCCCACGGGCCGCAGAGCGCACCGAGCCGACCGCGTGACAGGCCTTCAAGGCCGCGACTCCAGGGGGGAGGAGTCGCAGGCCGCTCCCAGCGCGAGGGTCGCTTCCGTACTTTGAGGGGGGATGCGGAAGCGATCCTCGCCACCTCGTAGACGGGGACGTTTCCACTGTTCGGTGGGGCGTCCCCGTTCTCGTTCCCACACTCTGGGATGCGGTGACACCCGTGCTGCCGGGTCAGTGGGGGCGGGCGCGGAAGTCGGCCCAGAGGTCCACGGCCTGCTCCAGGTCGAGAGCGGCCACCTTCTCAGGGAGCATCCCGACGGTGTGGATCAGGCGCTCGGCCAGCCAGTCCGGGACCGGATCCCGCCGGGGCGTCGGTTCCCGGGTCGCCGGTTCGGCCCCTCTGCCGAGGTGTTCGAGGACGGCGGCGAGCCGTCGGGCTGTGGGGGAGCCGTCCGAGGCCTCCCGTACCCGCCGGGAGGCCTCGGAATACACCTGGGCGTCCGCCCGTGCTCCCACGGCCCAGACCTCGCATACCTCCACGCTCTTGTCATCGGTGATCCGGTAGACGACACGCCAGGTGTTGCGCCCGACGATCAGCTTGCGGAACCCCGTGAGCCCACCTCCCAGGGGGTAGCCCGCCTCCGGGTTCTCCTCCAACAGCAGGACCTTCTTCAGGACCTTGGGTACGGCGTCCGGGCCGAGCCGCCGCAAGTCGTCGACGGCGGCATCGGTAAAGGTGATCTCGGCCATCAGTCCTCGGGGAGTTCTTCGAGTGAGGACCGGCTGTGCCCGAAGGCGGCCAGTACACCGTCCATGGAGGTTCGTCGCCCGCTCTCGGTGAGCTCTCGCGCCATGACCAGAGCGAGGTCCTTGAGGTCCGCCTCGGCCTGCTCCAGTTCGGCCAGTCGGGTGAACGCGACCACGGCCGCGACAGGTTCGCGCCGACGGGTCACGATGACCTCGGTTCCTTGTTCCGCGTCGTGGACGATACCGGCGACGCCGCGTCTGGCCGCATCGGTCACGCTGATCTCCCGGGTGTGCTCAAAGATCGCCATCTCCCAACTGTATAGAAAAATATACAGATTGGCGACGGTGGGGCGCCCGAACCGTTCCCGGCTCGGGCTCCCCACCGCTGATACTCGTCTTGATACCGCCGCCCGGGTATCCGAGTGTCCCCAGATGCTTCCGGATGTCCCGGGGGGCGCCCTGCCCGTCTCCACCTGGTCCTGGTGGTAGCCGGATGCTCCTGGTTCCGCTGGCCGCACGGGATGCGGAAGCGATCCTCGCCACCTTTTTCCACGGGGTGCGCCCATCGGGCGCACCCCGTCGGCGTGGCCACGGGCCTCGTCGCACTCCTTTGGCGGTTCCGCGCCCACCGCCCGCCGCTGATCCGGGAGGGCCCCACCTCGCGCGGAGCGAGCGTGCCCCCTTCCCGGGCCGTCGAGTGGTGGGCCACCGAACGCCGGATGCCGTCCCGGACGGCTCCGGCCTCGGGTGGATCGGGTGGACCACCGTGACGTCGAAGATCCTCGACGGCCTGCTCCGGGCGTCGGCGGGCACCATGGCGGTGCACGAGCATCCCCTACCTCACCGCGCCGGTCGCGGGCGTGGTCAGCCCATGGTCTTCCGGCCGTCGAGGGACTCGCGGATGATGTCGGCGTGCCCGCAGTGCTGGGCGGTCTCGCGCAGGATGTGCAGCAGCACGTCGCGGACCGAGTAGGAGGCGCCGCCCTCGAACCACGGGGCGTCCGGGAGCGGGTGGCTCGACTCCAGGTCGGGCAGGGACAGGACCAGCCGATCCGTCTCGGCGGCGACCCGGTCGTACTCGGCGAGGGCACCCTCCAGGGTCTCCCCGTCCAGGAGTCGGAAGCCCCTCTCGTGCTCGACGTGAGCGCTCGGGTCCTCGTAGTCGATCGGCTCGGTGGGCGGGCCGTCCACCACGAACCGCATCCAGTTCTCCTCGACCTGTGTCACGTGCTTCACCAGGCCCGCCAGGGTCAGTTCGCTCGCGGTGGTGCGCCGGGTCGCCCGCTCGTCGTCCAGTCCCTCCACCGTGTGCCGGAGGAAGCCGCGCTGGTCCGCGAGCATCCTCAGGAGGGAGGTGCGCTCGGCGTCCGTCACCGTTGCCATCATGACCACCTTCGCTGTCGCCGTGTCGGTGATCCCACCCTAGGAAGCGTGTAGGACGGATCCGGTCCTCCACTCGAAGGAGAAGGCAGGTGATCGTGGGGTCTTTCGGGTCCTTCCGGATACCCTGGCGTTCTGGCGACTCGGAGGCCTCATGACCATTCCGCTCCAGTACCGGATCGACGGACCGCGACACGCGCCCGTCGTGCTGCTCGTCCCGCCCTTCGGCACCACCATGTCGGTGTGGGAACCACAGATGCCCGAACTGACCCGCAACCGTCGTGTCCTGCGGGTCGACCACCGCGGCCACGGTTCCTCGCCCGCCTCGGCCGACGCCTGCGGCATCGAGGACCTGGCCCTGGACGTGCTCGGTCTGCTGGAGGTCCTGGAGTTCAACCGGGTGTCGGCGGTGGGCGCCGGGTTCGCCTCCTCGCTGCTGGTGTGGATCGCCGCCAATTCGCCGCGCACGCTGGAGCGGATCGTCCTCATGTCCGCCGCTCCGCGCACTCCGCTCATGCACCGCTGGGATCGGATCGCCGACCGGGCGCGTGAAACGGGCATGGAGGCCGTGGTCGCCGACGTGTCGCTGCCCTGGTTCACCCCGGACATGGCGGAGGAGCGCCCCGAGGTCGTCGACCGGTTCACCGGGAACCTCGGAAAGGTCGACTCCGACGCCTTCGCGGCGGTGTGCGACGCGGTGCACGGCATGGACCAGCGGCACCTGGTCGCGGGCGTGCGGGCTCCCACCCTGGTGGTGTCGGCCGCGCACGATCCGCTGCTGCCGCCCGGTCACGGGCGCAGGCTCGCCGACGGCCTCCCCGACTCCCGGTTCGAGGTGGTCACCGGGGCGGCGCACCTGCTCGGAGTGGAGCGGGCCGACCGGGTCAACGAACTGCTGGTGGCCCATGTGGCCCCGTGACGCTCACAGGAGCGGTCGGCTGATCTCCAACAGGTAGCCGTCCGGGTCGCGGAAGTGGGCGGCCCGGATCCCCCAGGCCGTCCAGTCGCGGGGCGCCATCACCTGGGGGGCGCCGTCGGCGACCAGTCGGGCCGCGGTGGCGTCCACGTCGTCCACCTCGAACACCACGGCCATGCGGTCCTGGTGCGGGAGTTCGGGGTCGGCGGTGTCGGTCTCCAGCGCCTCGGCCATGACCTCGCGCTGGTTGAGCGCGAGGCGGGTGCCGGACTCCACGTCGAACTCGGCGTAGCGGCTCTTCTCGTCGCCGCGCAGGACCGGGAGTTCGAGCACGTCGGCGTAGAAACGGAAGCAGGCCTCGTAGTCGTCGACGAGGAGCCGGATATAGCTACAGCGCATTCGGGGGCCTCCCAGCGGGGTCTGTGATCGTCGGCACCAGTGTGGGGTCTCGGGGTGACGTCCTTCCTGAGTATGCGTACCCGGTTTTCGGCTGATCCGTGGCGCCGACACGGGGAACGCGCGGATTTTCGCGTCCGGCCGCATGCGGCCACACCCCTGTCCTCCACCGCCGGTGGCCCCTCCGCCCGAGCCGTCTTCTCCCTCCATCGATATGTAGTGACTGTTCTTATTAATGTAGTACATGTACTATCGATCGCAGTAGAGAGACGACGATGAGGTGTGACCGTGACGGATGTCCGAGTGCGATCGGTGGCCCGCGACCAGACCTTCGGAAGCCCCGAGGAACCCGTGATCATCGTGCGCGACCTGCGCATGAACTACGGCCGGACCGAGGTCCTGCGCGGCGTCGACCTGACCGCCCGCCGAGGTGAGGTCATCGCCCTGCTGGGGCCCAACGGTGCCGGCAAGACCACCACCATCGAGATCCTGGAGGGCTTCCGGGCCCGCTCGGCCGGCCGGGTCGAGGTGCTGGGCATGGACCCCGCCCGCGGCGACGAACGCTGGCGGTCCCGACTCGGGGTGGTCATGCAGTCCTGGCGCGATCACGGCGCCTGGAGGGTGCGCGACCTGGTCGACCACTTCGGTCGCTTCCACGCCCCCTACTCCGAGCCGGGGCGGACCCGGCCCCACGACACCGACGGACTGTTGGCGGCGCTCGGCCTCACCGAGCACGCCCGCAAGCGGGTGCGCACCCTCTCCGGCGGCCAGCGTCGCCGCGTCGACGTCGCCCTGGGGCTGGTCGGCCGCCCCGAGTTGCTCTTCCTCGACGAGCCCACCACCGGGCTGGACCCGCAGGCCCGGCGTGACTTCCACGAACTGGTCCACCGGCTCGCCGACGAGGAGGACACCACCATCCTGCTCACCACCCACGACCTCGCCGAGGCGGAGAAGCTCTCCGACCGCATCCTCATCCTGGCGGGCGGGCGCATCGTCGCCGACGGCAGCGCCGACCGGCTCTCCACCCTGGTGGGACGACAGAGCGAGGTCACCTGGAGCGTCGACGGGGCCCGCCACGTGCACTCCACCGACGACCCGGCCCGGCACGTCGCCGAGCTGTACCGCGTACACGGCGACGACATCACCGACCTGCGCGTGCTCCGCCCCTCCCTGGAGGAGGTCTACCTGGACCTGGTCCAGCGCTCCGAGTCCGGCGACGCCGAGCGCGCCGCCGCCGAGTTCGCCGAGGAGATCCGATGAACCCCGTCCCCAACGCCGTCCGCGCCGGCCTCTCACGCGGCTGGATCGAGTTCAAGAACTCGTTCGCCAACGTGGGAGAGGTGCTCGGCGGCTACCTGCTCACCCCCGCCCTCTTCCTGGCCATCGCCGTGTTCTCCGCGGACTCCACGGTGGAGGGCGGGCGGACCCCGCTCTCCGCGTTCCTCATGACGACCGGTGTGACGATGCTCCTGCTGATGCTCGGCACCGTGACGATCGCCCAGGTCATCGGTAGTGAGCGTGAGGACGGCACCCTGCTGCGCGCCCGCGTCGCCCCCAACGGGATGCTCGGCTACACCGTGGCCAAGAGCTGGCACCTCCTCACGATGGCGGTCGTGTCGCTGGCGCTCATGCTGCTGCCCGGCCTGCTCTTCGTCGACGGCTTCGCCGTCCAGGGCGTCTCCGGCGCGATCACCCTGGTCTGGGTGTGCCTGCTGACCCTGCTCGCCCTGGCCCCGATCGGGGCCATCGTCGGCGCGGTCCTGAGCAACCCGCGCACCGGCGTCGGCCTGCTCATGCTCCCCGTCCTGGGACTGACCGGCATCTCCGGGGTGCTGTTCCCGATCACCTGGATGCCGGGCTGGCTCCAGACCGTCGCCCAGGTCTTCCCCGCGTACTGGGCCGGCCTGGGCGTGCGCGCCGCCGTCCTGCCCGAGGCCGACGCCGTCCTCGAACTCGCGGGCTCCTGGCGGCTGCCCCAGGTCGCCGTGGTCCTGGCACTGTGGGCCGTGGTCGGGTTCGCCGTCGCGCAGTGGGTGCTGCGACGGATGGCCCGCGGGACGTCGGGGTCGAGGGTCCAAGAGGCCAGGGAGAAGGCGATACAGCGTGGCTACTGAGGAGCAGGAGGGCGGTTCCGGCCGCCGCGGCAAGGCCGCGGCCGGGAACGCCGAGGTCATCCACAACCGCATCGCCATGCTGCGGGCCGAGCGGGACGTGTCACGGCGCCGGCTCGCCGAGGCGCTCGGGGTGCACTACCAGACCATCGGCTACCTGGAGCGGGGCGAGTACAGCCCCAGCCTCCACCTGGCGCTGCGGATCGCCCACTACTTCGAGGTCCCGGTGGAGGTCGTCTTCTCCACCGAGCCCTTCCCCCGCATCGGCCACTGACCCGACCCGAACCATCGAAGGAGCACCATGTTCATCGGACGACCCGACAGCCGGACCCAGGAGCGCATGCGCGCCATGGTCGAGAACCCGCGTCGGCGGGCGTTCTGGGCGGCGCGCTCGCGCCGCCGTATCGCGGTGGTCGTCCTGACGGCCACCACCCTGACGGCCGCGCTGTTCCTCGCACTCCCGCTCGTCGTCGACGCCGCGTGGTCGCCGATCCCGTTCATCTCGCTCGTCGGGTTCGTGGTCCTGATGCTGTCGACCATGGTGATCGCCACCCAGGTCAACATCGCCACCCGCTGGGTGGTGGGCTACCGGGGCGTGGACGAGTTCCAGCGCGCGGAGATGGACCGTGCCACCCTGCTCGGGCACCACGTGACCGCCGGCCTGGCGACCCTGCTCATCGCGGTGACCGCCGCCTTCGCCACGGCGGCGCCCGGGAGCGGCATGGGCGCGGAGCTTCCGCTGGCCGTCCTCGCCCCCTTGGTGGTGATCACCGCCATGACCCACGCCGCGTTCCCCGCCTGCTTCCTGGCCTGGACCCGCCCCGACGAGGTCCCCGACGACGAGTAGCCGTCACCAGATGTCGGGGCCTGCCCAGCCGTAGGTGTCGCGGTGGGAGATCGCGGCGAGCTCGTCCTCGGACAGGACGCGGGGCTCGCCCAGCTGCCGGGCCCGCAGGTAGGTGGCGCACAGCCAGTCGAGCAGGCGCAGGTTCTCCAGCGCGTGTTCCAGGCCCCGGCCCAGGGCCATCCCGCCGTGGTTCGACAGCAGCGCGGCGTCGCGGCCCTTGAGGGCCTTGACCGCCTGGTCGGCGATGTCCCCGGTGCCGTAGGTGGTGTACGGGGTGACGGCGACGGCCCCGCCGAGTCCGGCGGCGCGGTGGTGGATCGGGGGCAGCTCCGCCAGGACCGAGGAGACCGCGACGGTGTCGGCGGTGAAGGCGTTGACCACGGCGGTGACCTCGCGCCCGTGGTCCGCCGCCTGCCGGTGCACGGCCATGTGCAGCGTCGTCTCGGCGGCCGGGTCGCGGCGGCCCTCCATCATCCGGTCGTCCAGCGACATCACCGGGCAGTCCGCCGCCTGGATCTGGTCCAACGGCACCCCGTGAGGTGTGACCACCACCAGGTCACCGCTGCGGACGCTCAGCGTCGCGGACTCGCCCGGTGCCACGCCCGGGGCGGTGGCGAGGGCGCGGGCGGTGAGGCAGAGATCCCGTCGTTCCTGTTCCAGCAGCATTTTTCCTCAAGGGGTGCGCGGTCACGGCCCAGGGGCGGGCCGTCGGTGCTGGGCGCCCGAGGACCGGGCGAACCCACTTAGGTACACCTAAATGTACGTCAAAGACTCTCCCCTGTATTCCCCCGGGGCAGGGTGTCCTCGGTGACGGGAACCTCTCCGGGACGTAGTTTTTCACCCCGGCGTCACGCCGAGCCGACCACGGGTGACGGCTTCCGGGCGGGGCGTTCCGGTCGTTCGGAGCGGAACGCGCGGTTGTTGTGACATGAGTGACCCATGAGAAGAAACCGTTTGTGATGAACGAACCAGGGGAAACCGGACCCGTGAACGAACGCCATGAGACCCTGCCCGAGGCCCCCTACCTGGCGCCTCCGGGTTCGACCCGGGCCACCAGCCTCCACATCGACGGTACGTGGAGGGCCGCCCGGGACGAGCGGGTCAGGGAGATCCTCGACCCCGCCGACGCCTCCGTGCTGACCGTCGTGAGCGAGGGCGGGCGCGCCGATACCGAGGACGCCATCGCCGCCGCCAAGCGGGCCTTCGCCGGCCCCTGGCGGCGCACCACCGCCGGAGAGCGCGGGCGTCTGCTGGAGCGCGTCGCCGACCTCCTCCAGCGCGACCGCGCCGAGATCGCGGTCATGGAGTCCCTCGACACCGGCAAGACCATCGAAGAGGGCGGCATCGACGTCGACGACGTCACCGAGGTCTTCCGCTACTACGCGGGCCTGGCCGACAAGGACACGGGTCGCCTGGTGTCCGCGCCCGAGGGCGTGCACAGCAGGATCGTGTACGAACCCGTCGGGGTCTGCGGCCTCATCACCCCGTGGAACTACCCCCTGCTCCAGCTCGCCTGGAAGCTCGCCCCGGCCCTGGCCGCCGGGAACACCTGCGTGATCAAACCCAGCGAGGTCACCCCCGTCACCACCCTCAAGCTCATGGAGCTGGTGATGGAGGCGGGCGTCCCCGACGGGGTGGTCAACCTGGTCACCGGGAGTGGCCCCGAGGCCGGCGCGCCCCTGTCCGAGCACCCCGACGTGGACCTGGTGTCCTTCACCGGCGGCCTGGCCACCGGGCAGCGGATCATGGCCGCCGCCGCGCCCACGGTCAAGAAGATCGCCCTGGAGCTCGGCGGCAAGAACCCCAACATCGTCTTCCCCGACGTGGACCTGGACACCGCCGTGGACTACGCGCTCTCCGCCGCGTTCTTCCACTCCGGCCAGGTGTGCTCGGCCGGGGCGCGGCTCATCGTCCACGAGGACCTCCACGACGCCTTCACCGCCGAACTGGCCCGTCGCGCCGAGGCCATCCGCATCGGCCGCGGTCAGCAGGAGGGCGTGCGCTGCGGCCCGCTGGTCTCCGAGCAGCACCGCGCCAAGGTCGAGGCGGCCGTCGCCCGGGGCGTCGAGGAGGGCGCCCGGATCATCGCCGGCGGCCGACGCCCCGACGACCCGGAACTGCGGGACGGCTACTTCTACCGCCCCACCGTCCTCGTCGACTGCGACCGCTCCATGGACATCGTGCGGACCGAGGTGTTCGGCCCGGTCGTCACCGTCGAGCGCTTCCGCACCGAGGAGGAGGCGATCGCCCTGGGCAACGACACCGACTACGGGCTCTCCGGCGGCGTGTGGACCGACGACACCGGGCGCGGCGAACGCGTCGCCGCCGCCCTGCGCCACGGCACCGTCTGGATCAACGACTACGGACCCTACTTCCCGGGGGCCGAATGGGGCGGTTTCGGTCGCAGCGGCATCGGCCGCGAACTCGGCCCGTCGGGGCTCGACGAGTACCGCGAGGCCAAGCACGTCTACCGCAACCTCGCACCCGAACCGCAGCGCTGGTTCGGCTGACCGGGCCCCCGGGGCGACCCGCCCCGAGCCACGACGCACGACAAGGAAGCACGGGTCGATTTCCCCGGCATCCCCCGGTGACACAACGAGAGGAATCAGGCCGTGTCCCACGAGGAGACCTACGACTACGTCATCGTCGGGGGTGGCACCGCGGGATCGGTGCTCGCCCATCGGCTCACCGACGACCCCGACACCACCGTGTGCCTCATCGAGGGGGGGCCCGACGACCGGGACCTGGAGCACGTGCTCCGCCTCCGCGACTGGTTGAGCGTGCTGGACGGCGACCTCGACATGAAGTACACGACCGTCGAACAGCCGCGCGGCAACTCCCACATCCTGCACTCGCGGGCCCGCGTGCTCGGCGGCTGCTCCTCGCACAACACGCTCATCAGCTTCCGGCCCTTCGCCGAGGACCTCGACGACTGGGTCGCGGCCGGCGCCGAGGGCTGGGACAACGCCACCGTCCAGGGCTACGCCGACCGGATCAGGTGCAACATCGTCCCGGTCGCCGAGAAGGACCGCAACGCCATGGTCCGCGACTGGGTGGAGTCCGCCGCCGAGGCCACCGGGGTCCCGATCATCGAGGACTTCAACGCCGTGACCTCACACGGGGGCGGATTCGCCGAGGGCGCCGGGTTCCTGTCCATCGCCTACGACCCCTACACCGGGTACCGCTCCTCGGCCTCGGTCGCCTACCTGCACCCCATCATGGACGTGCGCGACAACCTCACCGTCCTCCTGGAGACCTGGGTGGACCGGATCGTCCTGGACGGCGACCGCGCCACCGGGGTGGAGGCCGTCGGCCGGGACGGGAGGCGGATCGCCGTCACGGCGCGGCGCGAGGTCATCCTGTGCGCCGGCGCCGTCGACACGCCCCGCCTGCTCCTGCTCTCCGGCATCGGCAACGCCGAGGACCTGCGCGACGTGGGCATCGAACCCCGGCACGACCTGCCGGGCGTGGGCGAGAACCTGCTCGATCACCCCGAGTCGATCATCATGTGGCGGACGAGCCGGCCGGTTCCGGAGAACACGGTCATGGACTCCGACGCCGCCCTGTTCGTCCGGCGCGACGACTCCGACCCGCGCCCGGACCTGATGTTCCACATCTACCAGATCCCCTTCGACGACAACACGAAGCGCCTGGGATACGCCTCCCCGCCCGACGGGTACGCCGTCTGCATGACGCCGAACATCCCCCGCTCGCGTTCGCGCGGCAGGCTCTACCTCACCAGCGCCGATCCCGAGGTGAAACCGGCCCTGGACTTCCGCTACTTCACCGACCCCGACGGCTACGACGAACGGACCATCGTGGACGGTCTCAAGATCGCCCGGCGGGTCGCCGAGACCGAGCCGTTCCGGTCGTGGCTGGAGGAGGAGGTCGCCCCCGGGCCCGGGATCCGCAGCGACGAGGAGCTGTCCGAGTACGGCCGACGCGCGGCCCACACCGTCTACCACCCCGCGGGCACGTGCAGGATGGGCGCCCCCGACGACCCCGACGCCGTCGTCGATCCGCGCCTGCGGGTGCGGGGTCTGCGCGGTCTGCGGATCGCGGACGCCTCCGTCTTCCCGACCCTGCCCACCCCCAACCCCATGGTCATGGTCCTGGCCGTGGGCGAGCGCGCCGCGGATCTGGTGCGCGAGGACCACCGGGCCGAACGCGAGGAGAGCCGATGAGCACTCTGACCACCGAACCCACCGTCCCTCCGGGGCACGCTGACGTCACCTTCTCCGTCCGCAACCTGTGGAAGATCTTCGGCAAGAACGCCGACTCCATCGTCGGCACCGACCTGGAAGGGGCCGACCGGGACCGGATCAAGGAGGAGACCGGCTGCACGGTGGCGGTGCGCGACGTCTCCTTCGACGTCCGCCCCGGTGAGATCTTCGTCGTCATGGGCCTGTCCGGGTCCGGCAAGTCCACGCTCATCCGGTGCCTGACCCGGCTCATCGAACCCACCGCGGGGCAGGTCGTGCTCGACGGGGAGGACATCGGCACGGCGAGCCCGCAGCGGCTGCGCGAACTGCGCCGCTACAAGATCGCCATGGTGTTCCAGCACTTCGGGCTGCTGCCCAACCGCAAGGTCATCGACAACGTCGCCTACGGCCTGGAGGTGCGCGGCATGACGCGCACCGAACGGTACGAGCGGGCCGGTCGGATGATCGACATGGTCGGCCTGTCCGGCTACGAGGACTCCCGGCCGGGAGAGCTGTCCGGCGGCATGCAGCAGCGCGTCGGCCTGGCCCGGGCGCTGACCGTGGACCCGGAGGTGCTGCTGTTCGACGAACCGTTCAGCGCCCTGGACCCGCTCATCCGACGCGACATGCAACAGGAGGTCGTCCGCCTCCAACGCGAGCTGGCCAAGACCTCGGTGTTCATCACGCACGACCTCCAGGAGGCGCTCAAGCTGGGCGACCGCATCGCCATCATGCGCGACGGCGAACTCGTCCAGGTGGGCACCCCCGAGGAGGTGGTGGGCCGACCGGCCAACGCCTACGTCGCCGACTTCACCTCCGACGTCGCCCGCACCACCGTGCTCACCGCCCGGTGGCTGGTGCGCGACGCCTTCCCGGAGGAGAGCACGGACGGACCGATCACCGCGCCCGGCACGGTCCTGGCGGAGGTGCTGCCGATGCTCGCCGCCAGCACCGCCCCGGTGCGGGTCGTGGAGAACGGCCGGCTCCTCGGGTACGTGGGCCGCGACGACGTGCTGCGCGCCATCGCCGAGGACCAGTTGGACGACGCCTCCGTCGCCGCCGCGATCGAGCAGGAGACGGTGGGGGAGCTGTCGGACCACCTCGTCGACCACGGTTCCGACAACCGGATCTCCGATGTCGGCGCCGCCGGACCCGACCGGCCGGGCGAGGACGGGCCGGCGGAGGCGGCGGTGCCCAGGAACCCCGACGCCGGCACCCGGGCCGACGGGGACACCGTCGTCGACCCCGACGGATACGGCGGACCGGCGCCGACGGGGAGCGGTGGGTGACGTGACCGCGATGACCACGCCCTCGAACAGGGGCGCCGCGGCACCGGACGGGGCGCACCCACGACGCGAGGCGGCCCCGGGCTTCTCGGTGTCCCCGTGGTTCCATGCGCTGCTGGTGATCATCGTCCTCGTGGTCGGCTACGTGATCGCGCGCTCCCTCGGGGTCGGCGGCGGGTTCCCCGGCACGACCGGCGAGCGTTTCATGGCATGGCTGGACGGGATCTACGCCTGGATCGTCGTCAACCGCAACGACAGCCCGCTGTTCCTGTACTTCTTCAACTACGTCTCGGTGGGGCTCGGGTCGGCCGTGGTCCTGATCGACCGGCTCCTGGGGCTCCTCACCTGGCCCGGTGTGACCGTCATCGGCGTGCTCGCCGCCTGGCGCGTCGCCGGGTGGCGGGTGGCGCTGCTGGTGCTCGTCACCTTCGGCGTGTTCGCCCTGACCGGGCTGTGGGACGAGTCGATGACGACGCTGGCGCTCATCATCACCTCGGTGTCCATCGCCCTGCTGTTCGGTCTCCCGCTCGGCATCCTGGCCGGGCGCAGCGACCGCTTCCACCGGGCCATCCGGCCCGTGCTGGACTTCATGCAGATCATGCCCGCGTTCGCCTACCTGCTGCCGTTCGTGCTGCTGTTCGGCATCGGCAACCCGGCGGCGGCCGTGGTCACCGCGGTCTACGCGATCCCGCCGGCGGTGCGCATCACGGCGCTGGCCATCCGCGGCGTGCCCAAGGGCGCGATCGAGGCGACCACGTCGCTGGGGTCGACGCCGTGGCAGATCCTCACCAAGGTGCAGCTGCCGTCCGCCCGACGCACCATCCTGTTGGGCGTCAACCAGACCATCATGCTGGCCGTCTCCATGGTCGTCATCGCGTCGGTCATCGGCGCGGGCGGCCTGGGCGACGCCATCTACCAGGCGCTGTCCAAGGTCAACGTGGGGCAGGCGCTCCAGGCCGGACTGGCGATCGTCATGCTCGCCATCGCCATGGACCGGGTCACCGGCGCAGTCGGGCACGGGGCGCGCACACCGGACATCCCCGACCGCTACCGGCTGCCGCTGCTGGGCACGGGACTCATCATCTCCATCGTCACCGTCGGGGTGGCCCGGCTGCTGGGGGTGGAGGGCTGGCCGCGCGACCTCTCCGTCGACATCAGCGGTCCGGTCAACGCCTTCGCCGACGGGCTCCAGTCGGTCATCGGTCCGTTCACGACGGCCCTGGGCACCTGGACCCTGGACTGGGTCCTGAACCCGCTCAGCGCGGTGCTGGGCGGCGCCCCCTGGCCGCTGGTCGTCCTGTGCGCCACCGCCCTCGGGGCGATCTTCGGCGGATGGCGCGCGGCCCTCGTCTCGGCGGGGTCGTTCCTGGCCGTGGGGCTGCTGGGGGTGTGGGGCAACGCGATGGACACCCTGTCCCAGGTGCTGGTGGCGTCGTTGCTCACCATCGCCCTCGGCGTGGTCGTCGGGGTGCTGATGTCGCGCAACGACGTGTTCGCCGCGATCCTGCGCCCCGTCCTGGACGCCATGCAGACCCTGCCGCCGTTCGTGTACCTGATCCCGGCGGTGGCGCTGTTCGGCATCGGCCGGATCCCGGCCCTGGTGGCGGCGGTCATCTTCGCCCTGCCGCCGGTGATCCGCCTCGTCAACGACGGCATCCGGGGCGTGCCCCCGGCGACCCTGGAGGCGGCGACCTCCCAGGGGTCCACCGGGTGGCAACTGCTGACCAAGGTGGAGTTGCCCATGGCGCGCGGTTCGCTGCTGCTCGCCGTCAACCAGGGGCTCATCCTCGTCCTGTCCATGGTGGTCATGGGCGCCCTCGTCGGCGCCGGATCGCTGGGCTTCGACGTGGTGTTCGGCCTGGCGCAGAACCAACTGGGGCTGGGTCTGGCCTCGGGTCTGGCCATCGTGTGCCTGGGCCTGTTCCTGGACCGGGTCACCCAGGGAAGGAAGGTGCGACGTGCGTAGGGGACGTCTCGTCCGGGCCTCGGCGGTCGCGGTGGTGATGGTCCTGCTCTCCTCCTGCGCGGTGCGCACCGACCAGCTCGCCCGGGACCCGGGCACGGTGCGCATGGCCCTCAACGGATGGGTGGGGTACGAGGCCAGCGCCGAGGTGCTCGCCCACATCCTCCGGGAGGAGATGGACTACCAGGTGCAGCTCGTCCGGGTGGACGAACAGCCGTCGTGGCAGGCCATCGATCAGGGCGTCATCGACGTCATCGTGGAGAACTGGGGCCACGAGGACCTCATGGAGCTGTACGGGCCCGGAGGCAACGGCACCGCCGTCGACGGGGGTCCCAACGGCAACGAGGGGGTGATCGGCTGGTACGTCCCCGCCTACCTGGAGGAGGAGTACCCGGAGATCACCACCCTGGAGGGGCTCAAGGAGAACACCGACATCTTCCGGACCGCCGAGACCGGCGACCGGGGCGAGTTCCTGGGCGGCGCGCCCGGGTTCGTCACCCAGGACCAGGGGATGATCGACGCCTTCGACCTGGATCTCCAGATCGTGTTCGCCGGGTCCGAGCCGGCACAGATCACGGAGGTGCGCCGGCGTTACGCCGAGGAGGAGCCGGTGCTCTTCTACTTCTACGAGCCGCAGTGGCTCCAGGAGGAGCTGGACCTGGTCAAGGTCGACCTGCCGCCCTACGAGGAGGGCTGTGCCGACGACCTCGAAGAGGTCCCCTGCGATTACCCGGCCTACGAGCTGAACAAGATCTTCCGGGCGGGCTTCGTGGAGGAGGACGACCCCGCCTACCGCTTCCTCGACAACTGGACGTGGACCAACGACCACCAGAACGAGGTGGCCCGGATGATCGCCGACGAGGGGCTGGACTCCTCCGACGCGGCGGAGATCTGGGTCGAGGAGAACCCGGAGGTCTGGCGCCCGTGGATCCCCGCGGGGTTCGACGCCGGCTGACCTCGACCGGGCCGGGGCACGCCCCCGGCCCGGGACCGGCATGGAAACCGGTTTCGGGGGAATCGGGTGATCCAGGACCCTTGTCCGTCCGGATGAGAGACATGAGAATTATTCATGTCGCGGAGTGCGGGCCGTCGGATCACCGGGAGGACCATGCGCTGGGACCGATTCGCCGTCGCGATGGGAACGGTGTTGTTCCTGGACGCCCTCAGGGTGTTCCTGCCCTCGCTCATCACCCTCTTCGGGCGGGCGGGGGAGACCTCGCCCGAACTCATGGGCCTGTACGCGCTGGCCTGGTTCCTGGCCCCGCTCCCCTTCGTCGTCCTGCACCACCGCCTCGACCCGGCGCGCACGGCGCTCGTCACGGCCGCCGTGCTCGCCGGCGGACGCGTCGCCCTCCAGGCGACCGACGGCGGCGGCCCCCAGCTGTACCTGTCGTCGTTGCTGGTCGGCGTGGGCGCCGTGTGGCTGGTCACCACGGCCATGGCCACCGTCGACGACCCCCGGTTCAGCGGACACGGGGTGATGGTCGGCGTCGTCACCGGCATCGCCGCCACGGCGGTGATCCACACCCTCCTCAACACTGTCGACCTCGTCTGGCGCGACGGTGTCCTGCCCTGGATCGGGGTGCTCGTCCAGATCGGCCTGTTCGCCTGGGCCCTGTTCGGCGCGTGGCGCCACGACACCGGCGGCTCCGGCCCCCGGCCCGCCTCCGCCCTGGCCTGGCTCGCCCTCGGACCCCTGCTGTTCCTCAGCGGCCTGTACACCGCGAACCCCGCGGTGGGCGAGGTCATCGGCGACTCGCCGGTCGCGGCGGCCCTGGTCACCACCACCGCCGTCCTGTCGGTGATGGTGGCCGCCGACCCGCGCTGGTTCACCGGGCACCCGGTGCTCCCCTTCGTCCTCCTGACCGGATCGCTCATCGTGCTGTGGGCGTCCCCCACCGAGGTCGGCGGCGTTCCCGGGGTGTGGCCCTCCTGGGCCCTCATGGCCCTCGTCATCGGCCAGATCGGCCTGGCCGGCTGCGCCGGATGGGCCGTCCACGGAGCGGTGCGAGCGGGCCGCGCCGCCACCGGACGTGCGGCCTTCGGCGGCCTGTTCCTGCTGGTGGTCCTGGTGTTCGCGTTCTACGCCTCCTACGACCTCCACTACGACAACGCCCTGGTGTCGTTCCTGGCCCTGATCCCGATCGTGTTCGCGATGACCGGTCGGGGTCCGGCCCCCGACCGCGGCGGACGCCCCTGGCTCACCGCCGGGGCCGCCGCGTTCGCCCTGATCGCCACCGTCACCGCGCCCTCCCTGCACACCGGGTTCCACGTCGAGCGGGAGCGCGTCCGGGACCCCGATCCGGGGCTGCGGGTGGCCGCCTACAACGTGCGCATGGGGTTCGGCATGGACGGGCGCTACGCCCTGCACGACCAGATCGAGCTGCTCGACGAGGACTTCCCCGACATCGTCGTCCTCAGCGAGGTCGACCGGGGGTGGCTGCTCAACGGCGGGCACGAGGCGCTGAGCCTCATGGCCGAGCGGCTCGGGATGCGGGCGTACTGGGCGCCCGCCGACGGGCCCCTGTGGGGCGACGCGATCCTGACCTCCCGAGAGGTGATCGAGGTGCGCGGCCACACCCTCACCCCCAGCGGTCCGACCGGCGCCCAGGCCCTGGAGATCGTGCTGCCCTGGGAGGACGGCACCCGGGTCAGCGTCATCGCCACCCACGTCCAACCGGAGACCTACGACTTCACGGCCGAGAGCTCCCGGGAGCAGTTGCGCGACCTCGCGGGCCTCGTCACCGCGGCCCGGGCCGAGGGGCGCCCGGTCGTCCTGGCCGGGGACCTCAACATCGAGCCCGAGAACCCGGCCTGGTCGATCCTGACCGACGCGGGCCTGCACGACCCCTTCGAACGACCCTTCAACACCATTCCCAGCCTGGCGGGGCCGCCGCAGGAGATCGACCACATCCTCGTCACCTCGGAGTTCTCCGCCGAGAACCCGGAGAACCGGGACGTGCCGTACTCCGACCACCGGATGATCTCGGTGGCCTTGGAACTGGACTGACCGGGCCGATCAGTGACCGGGGCGCTCGTAGCGCAACCGCCGGGCCACCCAGTACACGTTGACGCAGCCGGCCGCGAACCCGGCCGCCAGCACCACCGTCAGCCACACGGGGGCGTCCATCAGGAACGCCGCCACCGTGCCCGCCAACAGCACCAGACACCCGAAGACCGCCATCACCAGCCGGAAGCCGAGCGCGCTCGCCGGCCGTTCGTGGCTGCCCAGCGGCCCCTTCAGCCGGCCCCGCCGCAACTTCTCGCGTCCCATCGCGAACACCTCCCCTCCACTCCTACCCCACCTTCCGAATCCGCCCCACCGGAGGGGTGCCCGACGACACCGGGCCCGCGAAGACGGCGGAGGCCGAGGGCCCTCCGTTTCCCCACCCGTGACGGCCGGAACGCGCCGGAGCGGGGACGCCGTGACGGCGTCCCCGCTCCGGGCGGGGGTGGAACCCCGTGTCTACACGTCGCCCATCAGGGCGGGCAGCGCGGCCTCGTAGGAGGCGCGCAGCTCCGTCAGCGGGATCTCCACGGCACCGCCCGGGTGCGTGACGCTCAGCGATCCGCCGCCCACGGTGCCGATCTGCTCCACCGGGACGCCGTGCTCGGCGGCCAGCGCCACGAACGCCTCCTCGCCGCCCGGGGCCACCGAGACGATCGCGCGGGCACCGGACTCGCTGAACAGGGCCGTGAACGCGTCGGTGGACACCGTCACCCGCACACCCAGGCCGCCGCGCAGCGCCGACTCGGCCAGGGCCACGCCCAGGCCGCCGTCGGACAGGTCGTGGGCGGCCTCCGCCAGACCCCGCTCGGCGGAGGTGGCCAGCACCTCGCCCAGCGCCGCCTCGGCGGCCAGGTCCACCCGCGGCGGCAGCCCGCCCAGGTGGCCGTGGATCGTGTCGGCCCAGGCCGAACCGCCGAACTCCGGCCGGGTCTCGCCCAGCAGGAAGACCCGGGCGCCCTCGGTGCCGAACGCCGACTTCAGGCGGGTGCGCACGTCGTCGATGACGCCCAGCACACCGATCACCGGGGTCGGGTTGATCGCCACGTCACCGGTCTGGTTGTAGAAGCTCACGTTGCCGCCGGTCACCGGGGTGCCCAGCGTCCGGCAGGCGTCGGCCAGGCCGCGGGTGGACTCGGCGAACTGCCACATGACGCCCGGGTCCTCCGGCGAGCCGAAGTTGAGGCAGTTGGTCACCGCGAGCGGCCGGGCGCCGGTCGTGGCGACGTTGCGGTACGCCTCGGCGTACGCCAGCTGCGTGCCCACGTACGGGTCCAGACGGGTGAACCGGCCGTTGCCGTCGGTGGACAGGGCCACGCCCCGGTGCGAGTCGTCGGCGATGCGGATCATCCCCGAGTCGTGCGGGGTGGACACCACCGTGTCACCGCGCACGTAGGAGTCGTACTGCCGCGTCACCCAGGTGGGGTCGCCCACACCGGGCGCGCCGAGCACCCGCAGCAGCTGCTCGCGCAGTTCCGCGTCGGTCGTGGGCCGGGGCAGCGCCCCGGCGTCGTCGGCCTGAAGGGCGTCCTGGGAGGTGGGGCGGGCGTAGGGACGCTCGTACACCGGGCCCTCGTCGGAGGCGGTGCGCGGCGGCATGTCCACCACGGTCTCCCCGCGCCAGGTCATCACCAGTCGGCCCCCGCGCTCGGCCTCCTCGGGGGTGACGTCGGTGACCTCGCCGATCTCGGTGGCCAGGATCTGCCACTTGTCGCAGATGGCCAGGAAGTCGTCCATCTTCGACGGCTCGACGATGGCCATCATGCGCTCCTGCGACTCGCTCATGAGGATCTCCTCGGGAGTGAGTCGCGGGTCGCGCAGCGGCACCAGGTCCAGCTCGATGCGCATGCCGCCGGTACCGCCGGCCGCCAGCTCGGTGGTGGCGCAGGAGACGCCCGCCGCGCCCAGGTCCTGGATGCCCACGACCATGTCCTTGGCGAACAGCTCCAGGCTGCACTCGATGAGCAGCTTCTCCATGAACGGGTCGCCGACCTGGACGCTGGGCCGCTTGGCGTGCGACTCGTCGTCGAAGGTCGCGCTGGCCAGCACCGAGGCGCCGCCGATGCCGTCGGGGCCGGTGGTGGAGCCGAACAGCACCACCTTGTTGCCCGGGCCGGGCGCCTGGGCCAGCTTGATGTCCTCGTGCTTCATCACGCCCACGCACAGGGCGTTGACCAGCGGGTTGCCGATGTAGCCGGCGCCGAAGCCGATCTCGCCGCCGATGTTGGGCAGGCCCAGGCAGTTGCCGTAGAAGGAGATGCCGGAGACCACGCCCGGCAGCACCCGCTTGGTGTCATCGGCGTCGGCCGGGCCGAACCGCAGCGCGTCCATGACCGCCACCGGGCGCGCGCCCATGGTGAGGATGTCGCGGACGATGCCGCCCACGCCGGTCGCCGCGCCCTGGTGCGGCTCCACGTAGGACGGGTGGTTGTGCGACTCGATCTTGAAGGTCACCGCGCGGCCGTCGCCGACGTCGACCACACCGGCGTTCTCGCCCATGCCGACCAGCAGGGCGTCGCTCTCGGGGGCCTTCTCGCCGAACTGGCGCAGATGCACCTTGGACGACTTGTACGAGCAGTGCTCGCTCCACATGACCGAGTAGATGGCCAGCTCGGCGGAGGTGGGGCGGCGGCCCAGGATCTCGCGGACCCGCTCGTACTCGTCCTTGGCCATGCCCAGTTCGGCGTACGGCTGGGGCGTGTCCGGGCTGCTCTGCGCCACGGCGACGGTGTCGAGACGAGGGACTTCAGACATGCGTGGTTCCGTTCGGGATGTGCGGGTGTGAGCCGGGCCGTGGCGTCCGCCGACCGGCGCGGAGGGTCGTGGAGCGGGTCACCGTTGCGGGCCCGAGCCGATGAGCAGAAGGACCGTCGGTCCGTCCGCGCCGGCCGGGGAGCTGTCGGCGACCATGACGGTGCCGTCGGTCAGCACGTGCTCCTCCAGGGGAAGGTCCTCGGGGTCCTCCACGTCCGAGGGGAGCATGATCTTCCAGTCCCGGTCGAGCAGGTCCTCGTAGATCTCCCGCACGGCGGCCGTCGAGTCCTCGGGGGTCTCCCCCTCCTCGGCGCCCACGGTGACGAGTCGGCCGCACCCCTGCTGCTCGCAGTAGATGTCGGCCTCCGGGTCGGAGGAGTAGGACAGGCCGGACGGTGGATCCCCGAGCGCGGAGACGTCGGGGACGTCGGGCTCGGAGGAGGCGCCGGGCGGGGCTCCCCCCTGCCCGCCCTGGGGCGCGGTGCCGCCGACGGGCGCCGTGCCGATCGAGTTGAACAGCCCGATGGCGGCCGACACCACCAGGCCCGCGACGACGATGCCGACGAGGACGAACATCGTCGTCCGGGAGCGCAGGAGCGCCATCATGGCGAAGATCGTCCCCTTGATCGGTGTGCGGTGGTCTCCGGCCCGGTCAGACTCCGGCCGGGGTCCGGGCGGCGAGATGGGCGAGGATCGAGGTGAAGAAGCCGAGGCCCTCGGTGGACGGCCCGGTCAGCGCCTCCACGGCGTGCTCCGGGTGCGGCATGAGGCCGACGACGTTGCCGTGCTCGTTGGTGATGCCGGCGATGTCGCGGCGCGACCCGTTGGGGTTGGCGTCGACGTACCGGACCACGACCCGGTCGGCCGCCTCCAGCTCGTCGAGGGTGGCCTCGTCGGCGACGTAGCTGCCCTCGCCGCTCTTGAGGACCACGAGGATCTCCTGACCCTCGGTGTAGTCCCCGGTCCAGGCGGTGGAGGTGTTCTCCACCCGCAGTCGCTGCTCGCGGTTGACGAAGCGCAGGCTGGAGTTGCGGGTGAGCGCGCCCGGCAGCAGGTGGCTCTCGCACAGGATCTGGAAGCCGTTGCAGATGCCCAGGACCGGCAGGGCGCCGGAGCGGGCGGCCGGGACGAGTTCCGACATCAGCGGGGCGAACCGGGCGATGGCGCCGCAGCGCAGGTAGTCGCCGTAGGAGAAGCCGCCGGGGAGGACGACCGCGTCCACGCCCTTGAGGTCGGCGTCCCCGTGCCACAGGGAGACGGGTTCGGCGCCCGCCAGCGCGACGGCGCGCGCGGCGTCCTTGTCGTCGAGGGAACCGGGGAAGGTGACGACGCCCACACGGGCTGTCATGAGCACACTCCGAGTCATTGTTCGGGTCCCTCCCCGCGGCTGCGGGGAGTGTCGGCGAGGAGGATGGCGGCGCCCTCGCCCCCGTGACCGGGGGGCACCGCGTCCGCACTTGGCAGCGTACCCGCTCACCTGTGCGCGGGTACGACGCTCACCCCCGTTGAGGGGGGTGCTTTCGTGCGATTCTCCCGATCGGGGAGGCTTCGAGAGGCCTCGGGGTGTGCGACCCGACAGGTCCCGTGGTGTGGGACACAGTTCTCGGGGCGCCCCTCGAAGGCCTCTCGGAACCTCCCCGGTCGATCAGACCCGGACCGACAGCCGGGCGTCGGCCCCGCCCGGGAAGGCCCCGGACCGGAGATCGTCGGTCCCCTCGTCACAGCCGGTGCGGCGCTTGCGCAGGAGTACGGTGACCCGCGGTTCCCCCTCGAAGTACACCTCGTCCATGAGGCGTCGCATCAACAGAATGCCCCTGCCCGATTCTGAGTCCAGTTCGGGGAGGGGCGGGGGTCGTTCCGAGGAGAAGCGCTCCGCGAGCGCCTCGGAATCGGGCGCTCTGCCGGTATGGGATATCCGTACCTCGCACCAATCGGGGTCGATCTCGGCGTCGATGCGGTAGACCGCGGTGGATCCACCGTGTTCGATCGCGTTGGCGGATGCCTCGGAGGCGGCCAGGAGGAAGTCGTCGACGCAGCCTCGGCATAACCCGGCCCGCGACAGGAGGGTTCCGAGGATGTCACGTACGACGGCGACCGTGTACGCCCGCCGTGGGAGGGAGATCGAGAAGACGGCGTCCATGAATAACACCTCTCGTGCTCCGTTGTCGCTCGTGGGCTCTGTGCGTCAAGGAGCCTTCCCGAGGGAGCCGTACGTAAAACGACCGGTGACTCCCTCATGGGACATCGCCGGTCGTTTCATGGCACATCAGGCACGGCGGACACTCGGCACGCTTTCGGTCAAAGACCTTTATTCGCGTGGGTGTCCGGTCGGATCAGGAGGCCACGTGGACCCGGAACTCCTCGATGACGGTGTTGGCGAGGAGGGTCTCGGCCAGACGGCGGACGTCGGCGATCTTGGCCTCGTCCACCTCGCCCTCGACCTCGACCTCGAAGCGCTTGCCCTGGCGGACCTGTTCGATCCCCTCGAAACCCAGACGCGAGCAGGCACCGGCGATCGCCTGACCCTGCGGGTCCAGGATCTCGGGCTTGAGCATGACGTCAACAACGACGCGGGCCACAGGGTCCTCCACAAGAGAAATGGGTGTGCCGCCCTCGGTCCGGCCGCGGCTCCCCGGCCGGGCGGACCCCTCTCCGTACTGCTCGGAGCGGGCGACGCCAGAGTACGGCACACGCGGGTGCGGTGCGGTCGATGAGTCCTTCGTCACTCCGGGGGAGCGCGTTCGGAACCGCCGATGCCGGGAATACACCCAAGTCCCCGTGGTGTCGAAGAAAGCGAGGTTTTTTACCGCATGCTGACCCCTGCAAGCGAGTGTTTCGGTACGTTCGTGACTCGGATCACTCCGATTGATGTCATCATTGAGGACACGAGGTGGCGTCTAACAGGGTGGAAGTGATCGTCCGGTCGTCCTGAGGGGGAATCTTGACGACTATCGAAATGGAACGCACCGCCACGCGGGACCACGACGGGGAGCAGTCACTCGACTTCGCCACCGCGGTCACGCCGTTCGCCGACCAGCTCTATCCCACGGCCCTGCGGATGACCCGCAACCCGGCCGACGCAGAAGACCTCGTTCAAGAGACGTTCGCCAAGGCCTTCGCCAATTTCCACCAGTTCCGCGCCGGCACCAATCTGCGTGCCTGGCTCTACCGGATCTTGACCAACACCTTCATCAACAGCTACCGCAAGAAGCAGCGGGAGCCTCGTCAGGAGACCACCGACGAGATCAAGGACTGGCAGCTCGCCGCCGCCGAGGCGCACACCTCCTCGGGTATGCGGTCGGCCGAGAACGAGGTCCTGGACCGCCTGCCCGACTCCGACATCAAGCAGGCGCTCGCGCGACTGCCCGAGGAGTTCCAGGAGGTCATCTACCTCGTCGACATCGAGGGCTACGCCTACAAGGAGGTGGCCGAGCGCATGGGCACCCCGTTGGGGACCGTGATGTCCCGGTTGCACCGCGCCCGTCGCCAGCTCCGCGAGATGCTCACCGACTACGCCCGCGAACGCGGCATGCGCGTGCCGGCCGAGCGCTGACACGCCCCCGGGTCGCGCGCCGAACGCCCATCGGTGGGACACGGCCATGGGCCCCCGGCGCCCGACGGGAGGGCTGGAACCCCGAACCCGTGCCGCGGACCCGCCCCGCGTCGTCGATCGACGCCCACCGGCATCCCTGTCCCGGGTGCCCCGTCCCCCGGACGTCCCGAAGCCCGGACTCCCGGCGCCTGCGGGCTCCCGGCGTCCCCGGAATCCGGGGACCCCGAGGCCCGGAAACCCCGAGAGCCGCCCCGAGAGGGTTTTCGGACAGACCCCTTCGCCACGCTCCGTGGCCGGACCCGGCCGCACGTCGCTCCGCGGCCGGACGCTCCCGACCCCGTGCCGGGGTTCTTCCCGAACCGGCGTCCCCATGGGCCGCCCAAGTCGTTGGAAGGCCTTGTACATGCTAGGAAGCCCTGCTAAACGCCCCTGTCCGGCATCGGGGATCATGGGGCGCGCAGCTTAAAAGGTGATGCTGAGGTCTTGCGCTCGCCATGGTGAGTTCTGTCACCATATGGTGAGGTCTGCGCGATACCCACCACCCCGGGTGCGCGCGGCGATCCGGCCGATCAGCGTTCACCCACGCGAATTCGGCCCCGAACACCCGAGGAGCGACGTGTCGGACACCACCGCGCACGAGGAACCGGAGCTCATCCAGCTCCTGACACCGGAAGGGGAGCTGACGGGACACCCCGGCTACCCCCTGGAGATCACCGCGGACGAGATCCGCGACCTGTACCGCGACCTGGTACTGGTCCGCCGGGTCGACAGTGAGGCCGTCTCCCTGCAACGCCAGGGCGAACTGGGCCTGTGGGCCTCGCTGCTGGGCCAGGAGGCCGCGCAGATCGGCTCCGGCCGCGCCCTGCGCGAGCACGACATGGCCTTCCCCTCCTACCGCGAGCACGCCGTCGCCTGGTGCCGCGGCATCGAGCCCAAGGAACTGCTCGGCATGTTCCGTGGCGTCACCAACGGTGGCTGGGACCCCCACGAGCAGGGTTTCCACCTGTACACGATCGTCATCGGCAGCCAGGCCCTGCACGCCACCGGATACGCGATGGGCGTGCAGCGCGACGGCGCCGTGGGCGAGGACGGCACCGCTGTCATCACCTACTTCGGCGACGGCGCCACGAGCCAGGGCGACACCAACGAGGCGTTCAACTTCGCCTCGGTGAACAACGCCCCCGTGGTGTTCTTCTGCCAGAACAACCAGTGGGCCATCTCCGAGCCCCTGGAGCGCCAGGCCCGCGTGCCCATCTACAAGCGCGCCGCCGGCTTCGGCTTCCCCGGTGTCCGCGTGGACGGCAACGACGTGCTGGCCGTGCTCGCCGTCACCCGCGCCGCCCTGGACAACGCCCGCGAGGGCAACGGGCCCACCCTGGTGGAGGCGTTCACCTACCGCATGGGCGCCCACACCACCAACGACGACCCCACCCGGTACCGCGACGCGGCCGAACTCGACGAGTGGAAGGCCAAGGACCCGATCCTGCGGGTGCGCCGGTACCTGGAGAACAACGGCCTGGCCGACGAGGAGTTCTTCGCCTCGGTCGACGCCGAGGCCGACGCCCTCGGCGAGCGGGTGCGCACCGAGTGCCGCGCCCTGCCCGACCCGGAGCCGCTGGACATCTTCCACGAGGTGTACGCCGAGCCCAACGTCCACATCGACCAGCAGCGCGCCGAGTTCGCCGAGTATCTGGCCTCCTTCGAGGCGGAAGGGGCCCGATAGCCATGACCAACCTCACGATCGGCAAGGCCATCAACGCCGGCCTGCGCGCCGCCATGGAGCACGACCCCAAGGTCCTCGTCATGGGCGAGGACGTCGGCAAGCTCGGCGGCGTCTTCCGGGTCACCGACGGCCTGTACAAGGACTTCGGGGCCGACCGGGTCATCGACACGCCCCTCGCCGAGTCCGGCATCGTCGGCACCGCCATCGGCATGGCGCTGCGCGGCTACCGGCCGGTGGTGGAGATCCAGTTCGACGGGTTCTTCTTCCCGGCCGCGAACCAGACCTTCACCCAGCTCGCCAAGATGCGCCGGCGCTCCGCGGGCAAGCTCAGCGTTCCCATCGTCATGCGCATCCCCTACGGCGGCGGCATCGGCGCGGTCGAGCACCACAGCGAGTCCCCGGAGTCCTACTTCCTGCACACCGCCGGTCTGCGGGTGATCAGCGTCGCCAACGCCGTGGACGCCTACTGGATGATCCAGCAGGCCGTCCGCAGCGATGACCCGGTGATCTTCCTGGAGCCCAAGCGGCGCTACTACGAGAAGTCCGAGGTGGACACCGAGGCGTCCATCACCGAGGCCGCCCCGATGGGCGCGGCCCGGATCGCGCGCCCCGGCACCGACGTCACCCTCCTCGCCTACGGGCCCATGATCAAGACCGCCCTCCAGGCGGCCGAGGCCGACACCGAGCACTCCATCGAGGTCATCGACCTGCGGTCGCTGTCCCCCGTGGACTACCCGACCGTCTTCGAGTCCGTGAAGCGGACCGGGCGCCTGGTGGTCGCGCACGAGGCCACCCTCACCGGCGGGCCGGGCGCGGAGATCGCCGCCCGGGTCACCGAGGCGTGCTTCTACCACCTGGAGTCCCCGGTCATCCGGGTCGCCGCGTTCGACACCCCGTACCCGCAGTCCCGGCTGGAGGAGTACTACCTCCCGGACCTGGACCGGGTTCTGGACGGGGTCGACCGGGCGTTCGCGTACTAGGGATCGGGGAGACCGAAGGACATGGCGATTCAGAAGAACGCCCCCGCCGTGGGCGGCGTGCACTCGTTCAAACTGCCCGACGTGGGCGAAGGACTGGTCGACGCCGAGATCCTCACCTGGTTCGTGAAGCCGGGTGACGTGATCGAGGTCAACCAGATGATCTGCGAGATCGAGACCGCCAAGGCGGTCGTCGAGCTGCCGAGCCCGTTCGCGGGCACGGTCAAGGAGTTGCTGGTCGAGGAGGGGCAGACGGTGGACGTCGGCACGGTGATCATCACCGTGGACGACGGCACCGGCGGCAGCGACGCCCCGGACGCCGGGTCCGGCGCCCCGGCCGAGGCCGAGGAGGTGCGGGAGAAGCCGCTGGTGGGCTACGGCGAGAAGGCCGCCGCCACCCAGCGTCGGGCGCGTCGCCGCCCGGGGGCCCCGGGCCCGGTGTCGCCGACCCCGGCCGCCAAGCCCGCCGCGACGCCGGCCCCACCGGTCGCGGTGGCCCCGGCCGCCGTGGCGACCCAGGGACGGCCGCTGGCCAAGCCGCCGGTGCGCAAGCTCGCCAAGGACCTCGGGGTGAACCTGGCGACGGTCACGCCGTCGGGTGCGGGCGGGGTCATCACCCGCGACGACGTTCACTCGGCCGTCCAGGGCACGACCGCCCCGGAACCGGTCGACGCCCCGACGCCGGAGGCCGCGCCGGTCGCGGCACCGGAGACCGCCGGTGCGGTGGACCGCTCCGCGCGCGAGCGGCGCGTGCCCATCAAGGGCGTGCGCAAGGCGACGGCGGCGGCGATGGTGGGCAGCGCGTTCACCGCGCCGCACGTCACCGAGTTCCTCCAGGTGGACGTCACCCGCACGATGAAGGCCGTCGCGCGGCTGCGCGAGCACCCGGACTTCGCGGGTGTGCGGGTGTCGCCGCTGCTCATGGTCGCCAAGGCGCTGTTGCTGGCGATCAAGCGCAACCCGGAGGTCAACGCCTCGTGGGACGAGGCGAACCAGGAGATCGTGGTCAAGGACTACGTGAACCTGGGGATCGCCGCCGCGACCGAACGCGGTCTGGTGGTGCCCAACGTCAAGGACGCCAACGCCAAGACGCTGCCGCAGCTGGCGGCGGCGCTCAAGGAGCTGACGGACACGGCGCGGTCGGGCAAGGTGAGCCCGGCGGACATGTCGAACGGGACCATCACCATCACCAACGTCGGTGTGTTCGGCGTGGACGCGGGAACCCCGATTCTCAACACGGGTGAGGCGGCGATCCTGGCGTTCGGTCAGATCCGCGACATGCCGTGGGTGCACAAGGGGAAGTTGAAGATCCGCAAGGTCACGACGCTGTCGTTGTCGTTCGACCACCGGCTGGTCGACGGGGAGCTGGGGTCGAAGGTGTTGCGCGACATCGGCGCGGCGCTGGAGGATCCGGAGCTCACATCGCTCGCATGGGGGTAGTCTGCTGCGAACCGCGCCGTCGGGGCTGACGGTGCGATGCCGGCCCTCGGGGACTCGTCCCCGGGGGCCGCGCGCGTGTCAGGGGGCGTGGCCTCGGGGCGCAGAGGGCTCGGGGCCCGGGGGCGGCTCAGGGGGCGGCGCGGGAGGCCGGTCCGAACCGTTCCAGGGCGCTACGGAGGCGGGGGAGTACGGGGTGACCGTGTTCGTCGTGTTGGTCGGGGGACACGAGGAAGGCGATGGGGGCGTCACCGCGCGGGTTCGTCACCCCGGTGCGTTCGCTCCACTCGTGGTCGGGTTCCCGGTCTTCCACGAAGGTGAGGAGCACGGCGTGGGCGGAGCCCTCCCGGGTGGGCGATACCCGGACTTCTTCCAGGTCGGCCCATTCCACCGAGTAGCTGCGGTCGGGGCGGCGTACGCGGCGCAGGTCCAGGACGGTGGGCCTCGGTGGTGGGAGAACGGGGGCATGAGGGCTCCTGACGCTCGGCTGGGGGACCCTGTCGGGAGTTGGACGTGCCGGTGTCGTGGGGGGTGCGGCGTTAGGCCCGTTCGGGGGATGGTGAGGGGAGGTGGCCGGTGGCGTGGGGGAGTCCCGGACCAGGGTGTTCCCCGCCAGGCCGGCCACCTCCACGCAGTCGCTCGGGTTGCCGTACGAGGACTTGCGGGAGTCGTGGGTGAGAGCCATGGTCCACCCCTCGCCGGTGTGGTGGGGTCGGTTCGGCACCACCGGTCTACCCGTAGTCCGCCACGTTCATGGCGGCCATGTCCGGTCCGGCTCACTTCTGTGCGGGCGGAAGCCATCGGGGCGGAGCCGATGCGGGATCGCGCCAGGTAACGCGATGACCCCTAGAATCCACCCACCAACAGTCGGGACCTTGTCCTTGTGCGGCTGTTCAGGACCGAAGCGTGTCGATCAGGGCCGTCCATTCCCGTAGGCAGAAGGCGAGATGTCCGGCCTCGCGGTTCTGGGTGTCACGGACCGCTGCGCCGCCGGGTAGGTCCGCTACCTCAACGCAGTTCTCGGTTCGGGCACCCGAATAGGAGGACTTGCGAAAGATCAGGTCGTGGGATTGCATCTCATGCTTCCTTGGCTGGGTGGGTCGGGTAGCAGGTCCTCCATGAACTGGATGGACTCCTGGACCCCCAGGGCGCTTGCGCTCACATACTGATACACCAGGTCGAACGCCTCAACGTCATTTGCGTCGTCAAGCACCTGTTGACGGGCCGCGCTCTCGGTGTACACCAACCCGGAGTCTTCGGCGAAGTCCAGGATGGTGAATCCTCCAGCGATAGCGGCGTGCAGACCTGCGATGTCCGGGAGTACCTGAACTCTCAGGTCAGGGCGCTGAATCGTGATGAGGTGCTGGATCTGTTGCTCGCGGAGCTCGACTGGGATCTTGCGCAAGGCGGCCTCATCAAGGATGCACCAGTAGGTGGGACCATCGGCTTGAGGATCGAGAATCCGTTGCCGGAGCATGCGGGCTTCGACTCGTCGATCGATCTCTTCCTGATCCACGATCCCACCGCCGACCACGACCGCACGGGCGTACACCTGTGTCTGCAAGAGCCCGGGAACCACGGTCAGACCGACATCACGGATGCGTGAGGCTCCGGGTTCCAGCCCGGTCAGCTCACCTTGGCCGATCACATCGGCGTAGCTGGCCCACCATCGCTTCTGACGGGCTTCCTTGGCGAGCCGCATGAACTCGTCGCGCTCAGAGAGATCGGAAATCCCGTAGATGTCGAGCAGGACCTCGACGTCCTCAAGCTTGGGCCTTACCCACTCATCCCGTTCCAGACGGGTGATTTTTGATGCGGACCACCGAGTGGCACCCAGTTCCCGTGCTCTTTCGGTGACCTGGTCGGCCGTCAGCCCCGCAGTTTCCCTGCTCTCGCGCAACAGACGTGAGAGCCGTCGCTTGCTCAGGGGAGGAGAACTGGTCATCAGGACTCCTTGATCGGAGGCGGACTGCGATGTGCTCCTTGATCCTACGCTCGCACCTTGGTTTCCGGACATTTTGACCATCGCCAACCTTAAAGTTAGGGATCTACGGAGAATGTTCTCACCAATTTGAAAGTTGGTCTTGCATTTTTTGGGCCCCGGGCTGACCATGGAGCTACCTGATGCAGTTGCCGGGCCTCCCCGGCACCCCTTACCGGAGGTGTGCGCCCATGGCGCGATACCTGAACTGTTCCGAGCTGGTGGCCGCCCGCTACCTGGCCCTGGAAGCGCTGCGGTGGCGCAGGCCCCGTCGCGCTGCACGAGCCCGCATGTACGTCGTCCACTGGGGGCGTGACCTGACCCCGCTCGCCAGGGTCGTGCGCCGCTGGTTGCAGGAGGTGGCCTGATGGGCATCCACATGAACGACCTTTTGGCCGAGGCCATCGAGGCCCTGAACGGCGACCCGGCCCCGGCCGTGGTGGCGGCGGTCCGTGACGCGCTGTCCCGGTTGCGCGAGACCGACGACCCCGTCCTCGCGCTGGCAGGGTTGGACGCGTTTTTGGAGGGGGGATGTTGATCCCGCCGCTCTGTAACGAATCCCGTCTGGACCATCAGGGCCGGTTGAGCACCTGCCACCTGGAGACCGGGCATCCCGGCCCGCACGAGGACGCCAGGGGCGAGACCTGGGAACCCCCGGGCGTCGTGCTGGAACGCCTGCGCAAGACCTGGGGCCGTACCCATCGGATCGCCTGGACCGGTTCGTTGTGGATGGCCACCGCCTACGACCGCACCTCGCACTGGCGCACCGAGATCGAGCCCACCCCTGATCAGTTGGAGGAACGCCTGCGTACCCGCGCCAAGGCCGCGCCCTCCCCGATTCCGCGACCGCGCGCTTCCGGCCTGGACGCCACCGAGCCGCGATGACCGGGGCGTGCGGTCCGTCCGCAGGGGGCGTGCTCGGTGTCCCGTACACGACGGAACCCGGCCCTCCCGGGGGGACCGCCCGCCTTACCCACCGCAACACGTCCGGGCGCGGGCGAAGGTGTGCGCGCGTCCGGACGGCCTTTCTCCCCCGCGATATTCCGAATAGGAGACGACATGGCGGCTTCCGCTATGAGGATCGCTCGCATCGACGCACCGGAACCGGCACCGACCCGGGCCCTCGTCCTTCTTCCCACCCCCACGGCCGCTGTCTGCGGCATGTGCAACGGGCAGCGCGGATGGTGGGAGACCACCGACGGCCAGTCGCCGGGCAAGGCCATCCGCCGTTGGATCGCCTGCTCGGGCTGCAAGGGAACGGGGGAGGTCTGATGGGGAACACCGAGAACATGGACCACCTCTCCTCGGCCCTGTCCCTCGCCGACGACCTCCTGACGAACGGCGTTCCGGACCGGATCGCCGGGCTGTTCGGCAAGGTGCCCCGGCACCTCTTCCTCCCGGACCTCCTCTGGACCGAGGACCGTCGTCGGCTGGACCGCGCCACCGAACCCGACGAGTGGTGGGACGCCGTCTACAGCGATCAGGCCCTGGTCACCCAGCGGGACGACGGCCGCCCGAACGGACCGGGCGTCCCGACCTCCTCGTCCTCCGCGCCGACGGTGATGGCGCGCATGCTCATGGCGGCGGTGTGCGAACCGAGGCGACACGTGCTCGAAATCGGCACGGGAACGGGGTTCAACGCCGCGCTGCTGTCGGAAGTCGTGGGCGACGACCACGTGACCAGTGTTGAGATCGACCCGGGCCTGGCCGGTGTCGCCCGCGCCGCACTGCGTGAGGCGGGGTACGCGCCCGGGGTGATCACGGGGGACGGTGAGGCGGACCTGCCGGACGGCGCGTTCGATCGGCTCATCGCCACCTGCACGTTCTCCAGGATTCCAGGGGCCTGGCGGCGTCGGCTCGTCGACGGCGGGCGGGTCGTCGCCCCGTGGGCTCCGGATCCGGGGCTGCCGGGCGGGGCGCTCGCGGTTCTGGACGCGGTCGCTCCGGGAGTGCTAGAAGGGCGTTTCGAGGGGACGCTGTCGTTCATGTGGGCGCGCGGTCAGCGCTATGTGTCGGGGCCGGCCCCGGACCCGGAGGCGACACCGGACCGGGCGGAGTCGCGCGACGGGGATCCGCGTGAGCCTTTGCTGGAAGGGGAAACGACGGTGCTGCTGTCACTGCTGGTTCCGCAGTGGCGGATGGGCATGCACGTGGAGCCGGGGGCGGTGGAGCCGTATCTCTGGGTGGCGTCCACAGGCTGTGGATCGTGGGCGCGACTGTACGGGGACGGGCGTGTGGAGCAGAGCGGATCTCGTCTGCTGGTGGACGAGTTCGACGCGGCCTTGGGGCGGTGGCGGTCGTGGGGTGAGCCCGGGGTGGAACGCTTCGGTTTGACGGTGGACGCTCGGAGCGGTCTTCATCGCCTGTGGCATGAGACCCCGGAGCGGCTGCTCTGGTCTCTGCCCCACCCACCAGAGGCATAGCGCACGCCCGCCTTCACGAGGTAGAAACGACTGCGAGGACCACATGAACCCTTGGGGGATATGTCCGTTTCTTGGAAAGTTGCAAAATCGGCTGGTTTCCATTGGAATCTTCGCAGGTCATTTACTGTGCTCCCCGCGCACGCGGGGATGGTCCCTACGGCTACTCCGGGACCGTGGACGCGGTCAAGTGCTCCCCGCGCACGCGGGGATGGTCCCACGCCCCCACCCGGAAACCTACCGCCGGATCAGTGCTCCCCGCGCACGCGGGGATGGTCCCTGGTGGGCGATCGAAGGATGGGCGCTCGCGCAGTGCTCCCCGCGCACGCGGGGATGGTCCCTGTGGTGCGACCTGACGGACGGGCACGACGGGGTGCTCCCCGCGCACGCGGGGATGGTCCCCGGCTCGGCGTCCTCGACGGGTGCCGGCTGCTGTGCTCCCCGCGCACGCGGGGATGGTCCCGCGCCGCTGCCCCCGCCCTGGCTGTCCGAGCAGTGCTCCCCGCGCACGCGGGGATGGTCCCCCTGGTCGCCCTCGGGATGGCGGTGACGGCGAGTGCTCCCCGCGCACGCGGGGATGGTCCCGCGACCAGGCGCACCCGGTGCGCGTCGACGGGGTGCTCCCCGCGCACGCGGGGATGGTCCCCTCATCCACCCGGGCCAGCACCAGCGGGTAGGGTGCTCCCCGCGCACGCGGGGATGGTCCCGCCTTCTCCGCGTGGTCGGCGGACCGGTGGTCGTGCTCCCCGCGCACGCGGGGATGGTCCCGCGGCCACCAGCGGGGCCGGGGGTGCCCCGATGTGCTCCCCGCGCACGCGGGGATGGTCCCGCGGCCTCGGGCACGCCATGGAGCATCTGCTCGTGCTCCCCGCGCACGCGGGGATGGTCCCGTGGGGCGGCCGGGCCGCGGGTCCCGACCGTCGTGCTCCCCGCGCACGCGGGGATGGTCCCGCCCCGGTTATGGACTCGATCAGGGACCCGTCGGTGCTCCCCGCGCACGCGGGGATGGTCCCGGGTACAGCACCGGGGTGGGTTTCGGAACGGGGTGCTCCCCGCGCACGCGGGGATGGTCCCGAGGCGCGTCCCGACAGGCTGCTCGACTCTGTGTGCTCCCCGCGCACGCGGGGATGTTTCCAGCGACTGGAAGGAGGTGAACGGTGATGGCTAGTGCTCCCCGCGCACACGGGGAGGGTCCCGGGTTGTTCCTTCGGTCAGAGATTTCGCCAATGTGTTTCTTATATTTGAGGCAAGGGCGAAAATAGTAGACAAGGGTCAATTGTTCTCAAAATGGACACCTGGAATCTCTGTCATCTAACGGTGGTCGCGGATGAACGTCATGGGTGGGTATAGTTCGGGGAGAAAAATTCATGACAGCTGAACCGGTCGAACCGCACGGCATGGCGGCCGAGTTGGCCGAAGCTCTGGCCGACCGTGGTCTGATCCTGGTATCTGCCGCCTACTTGGAAGAGCTTGAGGGCATCGCTGATAGCGCGGTGATCAAAGCTCGCGCCGACGAGGAGACGGTCCCTTTTCGGGTCGAGGACTACGAGTGAGCTGTTGCACGGTCGAGATCACCACTTCGGCGCAGAAATAACTGCGTAAACTTGACCCCTTGGTGCGTAAGCGTGTCGTCCAATCGATTGCCGATCTCGCCGAGGAACCCCGCCCTGTCGGCTGCAAGAAACTCAAAGCCAGATACGGTTATCGCATTCGCATCGGAAACCACCGAGTGATCTACACGATCGATGACGGCCAAGTCACCGTCGTGGTCGTCAAGATCGGTCCTCGCGGAGACGTGTACGACCGGTGAACTCCGTCCGTCTCTCTGCCGCCTTGCCGTGGCCGACCAGCCGGACTCTCACACTCGACTCCGTACGAACTCCGCTCCGGCACATGCTGATCTCGCCACCACCAAGAGTGCTCCCCGCGCACGCGGGGATGGTCACATGCCCTCGGGTACGTGCACGGTCAACTCACCCGACCCCCACATGCGGACGGAACACAGAGGGCCGGTGCGCTGTGCGCACCGGCCCCGACCGCGAGGTGGGGCCCGCCCCCCAAGGGGGAGGGGGACGGACCCGCAACCCTGATTGTTCCCCGGCGTGTCGGTGCGGACACCTGAGGTTTCCCGCTCCCGAACCAACACCCCCGACACCCCACCGCCCTACCGACCCACCGGTCGGCCCGGTCAGATCGGCGAGATGACCAACCCGTACACCAGCCCGATCGCCGTCACCGCCAGCCCAGCCAGGGCCGCCAACGACAGGTGGACCCGCGAGAACGGCCGCAGCCACCCCCGTGCCAAACACACCCCGACGAGCACCGTCGACACCAGCGCCAACACCCCCGCCACCGTCAGCGGCACCGTCAACGCCGGCGACCTCTCGATCAACCAGATCTGGGCCCGGTGCAGGTCCATGATCCCGTAGACCAACAGCCCCACCCCTGTGAACGCAGCCAGCGCCGTCGCCGTCAACGTCACCCGCGTCGCCAGGGTGAACCCGTTCCCCGACCGCTGCACCGGGATCAGCACCGTCAACAGCACCAGCAGCCCCGCACCCGCGATGAGCAGGTGGGTCGCCGGCGTCCCCAGGGCACCCGTGCGGGTGTACACGTTGGTCGGGTTCGCGTCGAAGGCCACGGCGACCACCTGCCCGTCGCGTTCCACGAAGCCGAGGACGTCGGTGCCGTTCTCGGCGACGAACACCCCCTCGTCCACCGACACCGGCAGCCACCGCTCGTCCGCCGCGAACTCCCCGATCACCGACAGGGTGCCGTCACCCGCGTCGCTCACCGTCACGTTGTCGAACAGCGTCACCAGCTTCGCCGGCCCCGACACCGGCCGCCGGGAGGTCACGTACGTCCCCTCGAACCCGCTCAGGTCGGCAGCGGGATCCGCCGCCCCCGCGGGCGGCTCCTGCGGCGCGAACGTCTCCAGGAACTCGGTGACCACGGCCATCCGCAGGTCCAGGAACGGGTTCCCCTCCGCCGCGTCGTCCCCGTTCACCGCCACGAACACGCCCGCGCCGAGCTCCGGCACGACCGCGTACCCCGTGTGCATCCCGGGCAGGTCGCCCCCGTGCCCGAAGGCCGGTGAGTCCCCGGCCCGCCACTGGTAGGTCCCGTAACCCATCCCCGTGATGGCGGGGTGCATCTCCTGCTGCCGGCCGAGCATCGCCTCGACCACCCCGGCGGGCAGCGCCTCCTCCCCGTCGACGCGCCCCTCGTCCAGCAGGGCCGTCATGAACCGGCCCATGTCGTCGACGGTGGTCACCGCCGCGCCCGCGGGTGCGTCCATGATGTACAGGTCCTCCGCCGGGGTGCCGTCCACCAGGTGCGGGGTCACCAACGGGCGCTCGGCGCGGGCGTCCGGGATCTGCGTGAACGCCGTGTCCTCCATCCCCAGCGGCTCGAACACGTGCAGGCGCGCGTACTCCTCGAAGGGGACCCCCGACACCTCCTGCACGATGTACCCCGCCAGCGCCAGCCCGTAGTTGGAGTAGGCCGTGTACTCGCCCGGCGCGAACAGCGGCTCCGGGACCGCCGTGCGGACGGCCTCACCGAGTTCGCTGCCCTCGTCCCCGCCCAGGCGTTCCAGCATCTCCGCGAACCCCGGGGTGTGGGTGAGCAGGTCGTGCAGGGTGATGGTCTCCCCCGGCAGCCGCACGTCCTCCGGAAGGTAGGTGTTCACGTCCTCGGTCAGGTCCAGCCGACCCTCCTCCACCAGCGTGAGCACGGCGGCGGCGGTGAACGACTTGGCCACCGACGCCGTCGGGAACACGTGCACCGCCGGGTCCAGCGGCGACCCCTCCGCCAGGTCGGCGTGACCGTGGGCGACCGTGGCGATCGGCCCGTCGGCGGTGACGATCGTCACCGCCACCCCCGGCGCCCCGTACTCCTCCAGGAGTTCGGCGACCCGGGTGTCGGTGAACTCGCCGGCGCTCTCCACGGTCAACGGCGTGGCGGCGGCCGAGACCGCGGGTGTGGGGACTCCGGTCGGATCGGCGGAGGCCGGAGTGGCCGCGATCGGGACGGCGAGCACGAACGCGGCCGCCGCCGGTGAGACGAGGCGCGTCATGAGACCGGGCATCGGTTCTCTCTTCGTGGGGGGTGGATGTCCTTTCCGAACCTATGTCCCCGTACCGACGGGAACACTGATGCCAACAGGCCGAAGCATGGTGGTACTCACCCCACCTCCGATGGGGGCCGGCACCCCCGTCCGGGCGGTCCGCCCGGCGACCGTCCGAAGCGACCTCCCCTTCACGGAACCGACACCGTGCCGCCGGTGTCTCACGAGGTATCGGGAACGATCGAGCCGAGGAGTCACCCCCCATGACCTCACCACCCGCCATCGCTCCGGCGCGGGCCGTGGCCGTCTGCGCGTCGGTGACCGCGTCGGCACTCCTGCTGACCGGTTGCGGCATCGTCCTCGACCTCACGGGCGGACGCGAGACACCCGTCGTCGAGGAACCCACCGAAGAGGAGGTGGACCCCCGCCCCGAACCGGCCGACCTGGCCTTCCCCTACACCCGTGAAGGCCAGATCTTCCAGGACAACGGGCAGGACTCCACCCTGCGCTTCGCCATCACCGGCCTGGAGCGCACCGACGAGTACACCGTCCTCTACTACGAGAACACCTACGTCGACCACTTCCAGGGCATCGTCACCAACCTGTCCATGCCCAACACGCTCATCGACCCGGTCAGCGGCCGGGCGTTCTGGGAGATCACCGACGAGGAGGGCTACTACTACGGTTCGGTCGCCCCGACCCCCGACGGCTACCCCGTCGAGGTGGGCGCCACCAACCGGTACCGCCGCTACTTCCCGCGCCTGCCCGACCAGATCAGGCAGATCACGTTCGTGGGCAGCGGACTGGGCGCGATGACCGGCATCCCCGTGGTGGACGTCGAGGAGGAGCAGCCCGACCCCGAGAACCCCAACGGCCCCGACCTGGTCGTCACGGGACCCGCGTACGGCGACATCGTCGAGTTCGAGAACCGGCGTCCCGACCCCGGGGCCGAGGAGTGGATCGGCGAACAGGAGAGCTTCGTCGACTCCGACGTCGCCTCCACCACCCGTGAGGGCGACACCGAGACCGTGGCGCTGAAGGCCGACGTCATGTTCGACTTCGACTCGGCCGAACTCACCGACGAGGCGGAGGAGGTCGTGCGCAGCGCGGCCCGCTCGGTGGAGCGCAACATCGACCCCGCCGACTCCGAGATCACCGTCATCGGGCACACCGACGGGCGCGGCTCCGACTCCTACAACGAGGAGCTCTCCGAGGAGCGGGCCGAGACCGTCCGCGACGTCCTGGAGGAGGAACTGGGCTCCGGCTACGACTTCGTGGTGGAGGGCCGCGGCTCCGAGGAACTCATCGCCGAGGAGGGCGGCTCCGACGACGAGGAGGCGCGCGCCCGCAACCGTCGCGTCGAGTTCTCCTACGTCGTCGACCGCTCCGACGAGGGCGCCACCTCCGGGCGGGACGAGGGTCTGCTGGGCTCCAGCGAACGGCACGTCTTCCCGCCGGCCGGATTCGTGGAGGACGACACCGCCGAGGTGGTCGCCTCCGCCACCGACGACGACGTGCGCCTGGACGTGCATCCGCTGCGCCGCGACGGCGCCTACGTGATCAGCACGGTGTCGCTCACCAACACGGGGGACGAACCGGTCCTGCCCGACATGGGCGGCGGCGACGCCGTCATCCCGGGCGCGCCCACCGAGTTCAGCCAGGGCGCGCTGGGCGGGTTCCAGCTCTTGGAGCCCGACACCGACCTGGTCAGGTACGTGACGGTGCTCAACTTCGGCGGTCAGAGCTACACGGGCTTCGCCGACGAGGTCCACGAGATGCAGCCCGACAACACCTACCAGCTGGTCGCGGTGTTCCCCGCGCCGCCCCGCGACGTGGAGACGCTGACCCTGCGCGCCGGTCCCTTCGGTGAGATCGAGGACGTGCCCTTCACCGAGTGACCTCCCGGGAACGGCCCGGACCGGCCCCGTCTCCGCCGCGCGGAGGCGGGGCCCTCGTCAACCGAGCAGGAAGGTGGCGGCGAACAGCACCGGCACCGTGGCGAACGTCGAGATCAACACCGCGTCGCGCACCGTGTCCACCTCCACCCGGAAGCGCAGCGCGTAGGTGAACACGTTCTGCGCCGTCGGCAGCGCCGCCAGCACCACCACCGCGAACAGGTCCGGGCCGGCCAGGTCGAACAGCAGCGCGCCCAGCGCCCAGGCCACCAGCGGTTGCGCCACCGACTTCAGCGCCACCGCCAGCAGCACCGACCCCCGGTGCGGCCCCCGGCCCGGCATTCCGGAGCCGTGCAGGGAGATCCCGAACGCCAACAGCATCGCCGGGACCGCCATCCCGCCGATCAGCTCGAACGGTTCGAGGAAGGGCGTCGGCGGAGCCCACCCCGCCGCCGACACCGTCACCCCCGCCAGGGAGGCCAGCAGCAACGGGTTGCGGATCGGGGTGCCCAGGGCGCGGCGCAGCACCGGGCCCGCCCCCCGCACCTCGCCACCGGCCAGGTCCAGCACCGTCACGGCGATCGGCGCCATCACCAGCATCTGCGTCAACAGGATCGGCGCGACCAGGGAGGCGTCCCCGAGGACGTAGGAGGCGATCGGCAGGCCCAGGTTGCCGGCGTTCACGTACGAGGAGGTCAGTGCCGACATCGTGGTGCGCGAGACGCCCCATCGGCGCACCAGGCCGATGATCACCACGACGGCGACGACCACGGCCACGCTCAGGGCGCTCACCACGACCTTGCCCGACCACAGCACCGACAGGTCGGTGTCGAGGAGGATCGTGAACATCAGGGCCGGGCCCGCCACGTAGAAGGCCAGGGCGCTGAGCACGTCCCGGGCGCCGGGGCCCAGGAGGGAGAGCCGCCCGAGCATGTAGCCGATGACGACGACGCTGGTGATGACGCCGAAACCGGTGACCACGCCCGACACGGCGCCTCCAAGGGTAGGGAAACCGTTCGCAACCTACTCTCGGCGATGGCGGCCCGCCAGGACCGGGATCACACGGGCTACGCTCGTGCCCACCCCTCCCCACACCCCGAAGGGCGGACCCCGTGGCCGTTCGGACCCCATGGACCATCGCCGTGTCCGCCGTCGTCGTCGCCCTGGGGGTCATCGCCGCGTTGGTCTGGGCGAACGCCCGGGTGGACCATGCCGTGGTCGAAGGACACGCGCCCCGGCCCGAGACGATCGGCACCGTGTCGGAGGTCGCCTGGGCATGGGAGACCCCCGAGGGACATCGCCTCCACCACGTACTGGCCGGGGTCTCCGGTGCCCTGATGGTGGTGGACGACGGGGTGATCGCGCTCGACGGGGAGACCGGCGACGAACTCTGGCGGTACCGGGCGCGGGATCGACAGGTCGCCGACGCGGCCGTCACCCCGGACCGGGAGACCCTGCTGCTCTCGTACGCCGCCGGGGACGGGGGCGAGGGCGATGGTGAGGACGTGCTGGTGTTCGCCACCGGTACCGGGGAGATCGTCGGTGAGCACCGGACGCGCGGCGGGGACGCCCGGCGGGGGTACCTCGGTGACGGTCTGCGCGTCTCGGTGGGCGACGGGGACCCGGTCACGGTGACCGCGGAATCCGTGTACGACGGCGCGCCGGTCTGGTCACGGGCACTGGAGGCGCCGATCCCCGACCCGACGAGGTTCCACCTCGCGGACGGGGTGATCACGCCCGAGGCGGTGATCGTCGCCGGATCCTACGAGGGAGCACACGAGGAGTACACCGTGCTCGCGGTCGCGCTCGAACCGGACACCGGGCGGGTCCTGTGGGAGCGGGAGTACGCGTACACCGACGCCACGGCGGCCGACGTCGGACTCACCGTCTCACCCGACGGCTCGGTACTGCTGCTGGAGATGCCCTACACCGACACGGACGGGCGGTTGATCCACCACCTGCTGGAACCGGCCTCGGGGGCGGAACCGGCGGGGACCTTCCTCCACGACCGGGAACGGCGACGGGTCTGGTTCGGGGAGGACGGGTACGTGGACCACCGGCTCGACGGCGAAGTGGTCGAATACCGGTACGTGGCCTTCGACGGCACCGTCCGCGAGGAGGTGACCGCCCCGGCCCGCCCGGGGGAACCGGAGACCCACCGGGGGTGGGCGCTGTCCGACGGGGTGCTGCGCGTCCATTTCCCGGAAGGGGCCGAACACGCGCGCGGGCCGGTGACCGTCGAGGTCCTCGCCTGGGACGGAGGGGTACGGCGCATCCCGGTGGACCTGTCCGCGGGGGAGCCGTGGCCGGGGGACGAATCCCGTGCCTTCCGGGACGGTCCGGTGATCGTCCGGGTGCCGGGGGCGATCCTGGTCACGGAGGACACCGGGCGGCGCAAGGGGGCCTGGCGGGTCGTCGCGCTGCGCTGAACTCAGTCGCCGGGGGAGGGCGCGGGAGAGGGTTCGGCTTCCTCCTCCTCGGCTTCCTCCTCCTCGCGTTCGCGCTCCGCCTCCTCCTCGGCCTCTCGCTCGGCCTCGGCCCGCGCCTGCCCCCGGGTGGTGCACACCTCGGCGGCGGGGGCGGAGGAGCCCTCGACGGCGATGACGGTGAAGCAGTACTCCAGCACCGTGTCCTCGGTGATGACCTGGGCGGACACCACACCGGGGCCGGTGCGGGCGACCGTCACGGGGTCGTGGCCGCTGAGGCCGCCCAGTACGAAGAACGAGGCGGTGCCGCCGCTGTTGTCGGTCCAGGTCAACAGCACGTTGCCGAGGTTGTCCTGGAGCGCGACGCCGGAGGGGGCGGCCACCTCGGGCGGGGCGCTGGGGGAGACGACCTCGTCGGCGGCGGGCTCGGGGGCCTGCGGCTCGGGGGAGGGCTCCTCGGCCGCCGCCTCCACCGGTGCCTGCGGTGAGGCGGCGGCGAACACCCCGGAGACGGTGGTGAGCAGGAGGATGCCGCAGACGGAGACGACGATGTGCAGGTGCCGCCGCCACCGGGCGGGGGGCGCGGGGACGTGGGTGAAGTCCCGGTCGTCGGCCTCCTCCCGCGTGACCTCGTCGATGGGGAGGAAGGCGGATTCGGTGTCGCCGGTCCACCCTTCCAGCCGTGACCAGGCGCGCAGCGGGGAGATCTCCTCGCCGCGCAACTTGGCCATCATGATCTCGGCGGTGCCGCCCGCGTCGAGGGCGGGCGACCGGCTGCCCTCCAGGCCGGTTCCCCGCGCGCCGAGCGGTACCGGGTACGCCCCGGCGGTCGACCCGGGCCCAGGCGTGCCCGTGTCGCCGGCCTTCCGGAGGTCCTGCGGCGGCCGGGGTCCGGCCGGGGCGCCGCCGGGCCCCCAGTCGGTGGCCGGGGGCCGCGCTCCGGAGGGCGTGTACGCCGGGTGTGGACCGGAGGGCGCGGCTGCGGGCCGAACCGGGGTGCCGGGACCCGTGGGTGCGCTCGGGCCCGTGGGCGTGTGCGGGGCGGGCCCCCGAGCGGTGGTCGGGGGCCGGGCTCCGGAGGGCGTGTGGGCCGGGTGTGGACCGGAGGGTGCGGCTGCGGGGGGCACGGGTGCGCCCGGGGCGGTGGGCGTGTGCGGGGCGGGGTGGCCTTCGGGGACCCACGCGGCTGCGGACGGTCGCGCTCCCGAGGGGACCGGTGTGATCCCGGGCGTTCCCGTGGCCGGTGGTGTGCGCGGACCGGTGGCCGCCCGGTGGTCGGCCGCTTCCCCGGAGCCCGCCGAGGGCCGGGCGCCGGAAGGACCGTACGCCGGGTACGGGCCGGAGGGGGCCGTGCCCAGGGGCTGAGCCGGCGTGTTCCCCGGTGCGTCCGTGGTCCGTGGTGCGTGGGCTCCGGACGGGGAGGGCGTGCCCGGATCCTTCGGCGTGGGCGCGCCGGGTCCCCACGCGGTGGCCGGGGGCTGTCCCCCGGAGGGGGCGTACGCCGGGTACGGGCCGGAGGACGCGGTCCCCGGCTGCGCGGAGGCGCCTTCCGGCGCGGTGGGGCCGTTGCGGCCTTCGGGGGCCCTCGCGGCCGAGGGCCGCCCCCCGGAGGGGGTCGGCGCGTGTGCGCCCGAGGCGCCCGCGCTCGTGGAGGCGCTCTGCGCGGTGCGGGCCTGCTCGAAGGCGTTGGCGAAGGCCGCCGCGCTCGGGTAGCGCTCCTGCGGGTCCTTGGCCAGCGCCCGGGTGAGCACGCCCCGGAGCTTGCGCGACACGTCCTGACGCGGGACCGGGCCGACCTCCTGGGTGAGCACCCGTTCGGCGTGGGCGCGGGGGTCGAACGGGCCGTCGGCGAACGGAGGCCGCCCCACCAGCAGCGTCCACACGGTGGACGCCAGCCGGTACACGTCCGACGCCGGGGTGGGGGGTTCGCCGCGCAGCGCCTCCGGGGGCGCGTGCAGGAACGACTCCGAGGCCGGATCGGGTGGCGTTGGGACCTCGCCCGTGCGGTGGACCGCGCCGAACCCCGTCAACACCGGTGTCCGACCGGCTCGCAGCACGTTCCCCGGGCACACGTCACCGTGCACCCACCCGCGCCGGTGCATCGCCTCCAGCGCGCTCGCGACGCTGCGCGCCACCGCCGCCGCCTCGTGGATCGGCGCCGGTCCCTTGCCCGCCAACAGCTCCGCGAACGAACCGTCCGAATAGAACGGCAGGGCCACGAACATGTTCCCGTCGGAGGTGCTCCCCGCGTCCAGCAGCGGCACCACCCCCGGCACCCCGCTCAGGTCCCGCAGCCGTTCGAGCTCGGCACGTGCCCACCGGGGGGACATCACCTTCAGCACGACGTCGGCCCCACTGGTGGACCGGGTCGCGCGCACGATGCGGGCCCGTCGCCCCTGCGTCAACAGGACCGGCGTTTCGTACCCGGGCGCCCATGCGGACATGAGGGACCCCCTGAAGGTGTTTCGTGGTGGTGGCGGCGGGTCAGGGCCGCGCGGACGTCTCCTGGCCGTTCATGCCCCATCCGCGTTCGGAGTTGACCTCCTGCTGTTTGCCGAAGGCCCCGACGAGGGCGATGACGCCGCAGATCAACGCGACGAGGATCAGTCCGCCGATCACCGCGGGCCACACCTGCTGGCGTCGCCGCCAGTAGCGGCTGGATCCGTACAGCAGGGCCGACCGCAGCTGGCGGTGCCGCAGAGCGTCCGCCTGGAGGACGTACTTCTCCTCGTTGGGCGTGTAATGGAACGCCTCGGGCAGCTGCGGTTCCGGGTCGGCCGGGGGAGCCGGGGATGGGGTGGACATCGTCGCAGAGCCTACTAGAACAGACCGTCCAGGTAGCGGGTGAGCTTGCCGTAGTTGTCCGCGGTGTCGCTGGTCGCGGCGATCAGCGTCGCGAACGCCGAGTTCACCTCGGAGAAGTGGGTGTCGAACTCCTGCGCCTTGCTCTGGAACTGCGGGCTGCCGGACCCCTCCCACTTGCTGACGGTGGACTCCGACTGCTCGTTGATCTGGCTCATGATCGCGGTGAACCGGCCGAGGTGCGCCTGCTGGTCCTCGGCGAGACCCTGGATACCGGCGACGTCACCGTAGACGTCGTAGTTGGAAGCTCCCATGGGGGCCGCCCTTTCTGGAAAAGGAGAAGTGGGGGTCAGGCGTTGATCGGTCGGGAGATGCCGCCGAGGTCACTGGCGGACTGACCGAGGACGTCACTCGATTCCTGGTCGGTGAGGTTGAACTGGGTCTGGCCCTCGTTCAACTTGATGCCGTTCTGGCCGCACCAGGTCATGAGCTCCTCGAAGCGGTCGGACAGCGACTGCTTCGCGGTGTTGAAGTCGGCGAGCGCCTGGCCTTGCAGGACGTTGGCGTCCTGGCTCATGTCGTCGATGAGCTGCGACATCTGGGTTCGGAGGTTGTCCGATTCCTGTCCGAGCTGTTCTCCACCGGTGGAGAGGGCATCGTGGTTCTCAATACCGACGTGCGACATCAGGGCCTTTCCAGGGGTTCTCGGGGGTTCCTCTCGGGTGGATTTCGCGCCACCGTGAGAAAGGAGGGGATATTACGGACGATAGTAACGATGGTGCCTCAGGGTCAACGTGGGATCGCGCGCTGGAATCTCCTTTACCCGGTGGGACTCGGGGATTCGATGGCGACCGGTGTGCGCACCCAGCGCACGGCCAGCGGCCACCCGTCCATGGAGGAGTCGTGGAAGCGGGGGAAGAGCTCCTCGGTGCCGGTCACCGTGCCGTTCTCGTCGAGGTCGACCCGGAACCAGGCGGTGGGGGTCTGCGCCAGGACGGCGTCGCGTTCGGCGGGCAGCGCGTACTGCGCCACCGGTCCGTCGGCGTTCTCCAGGATCCTGGTGGCGGTGTGCCCCTGGGCGTCGACGGTCACCAGGTAGGCGCCCTTCGGGGGCTCGCCGCCCGAGCCGTCCGACCGCAGCAGGGCGGTCCCCGCGCCCCACACGGGCGCGTCGTCGAAGCTCTGCCACTGGCCCCCGTCGACGCTCAACGTGGCGTTGACGACGCTGTCCCCCGTCTGCCGTACCACCAGGTTCCCGCCACCGCCGACCTGGCGGGTCTGCACGCTGTCGCGGATGTGCAGGGCGCCCTCCGGGGTGAGCGACCAGTCACTGGGGCGCCGGTTCTCGCCGAGCGGCAGGGACCCCTCCTGGTTGGGGGTGCCGGAGGGGGCCGACAGGGGTACCGACAGCACCCGGGGCGGGTTGGCGTCCTGTGGGTCGTCGGAGACGAACCACAGCCGGTCGCCGTGCACGACCGGGTCGGACAGCACCTCGCCGGCGGACGGGGCGATGCTCTCCACCGGTAGGTAGAAGAACGCCGACGGCTCCTCTCCCTCGGTGGGTTCGGCGGTCGGCGGCGTCTCCTCGGAGTCGGTGAGGACGGCGATGTGGACGGCGTTGGGCTCGCGGGTGGCGTACACGAAGAACGCCCAGTCCTCGGAGAAGCGGGCGTGTACCGGCGGCTCGGTGGCCATGGGGTCGACGGACCCGTCGGGAAGGTCGAAGCGGTGCAGCGGCTGTCCGGTGACGGCGTCGTGGAACACCAGGACCTGGTCGGTCTCGGGGTCGCCGCCCTCGTAGCCGCGGTGCACCAGGGCCAGCCCGGAGGGCCCCTCCTCGGCGAGGTCCTCGACGGTGTCGGGCACGCTCTCGACGGTGTCGTCCGCGGTGCCGGTGCACGCGGTGAGCGCGAACAGGCACACGGTCGAGGCCAGTGCGAGGGTGCGCCGCATGGAGGACTGCCTTTCGGGGGAGCGGTGCCGGGGTCGGGGCGTGCGAGAGGTGGGATGCCCAAGGGAAGATTACGGTTCGAAAGGTCACAGAACGTCGTCGGGGGCGGCGTCGTGGAACCGGGTTCCCGAGCGTACGAGGTGACGTACCGGCTCCGGTGGGACGAAGTGGCCGGAATCGGCCACCCGTCCCCACGGGGACCGCCCCGCCGCGGGGGCCGTGGCGGCGGTCGGCCCGCCACGTCGGCTCATCCCAGAAGGCGGCGCCGAGAGGATCGCCGCGTCCGTCGAGGACGCGGTCGATCCCCAGGGGGTACCGGGGAGGGCGTCGCCGACCGTGCCGCCCGCGGGAGCGGACGCCTCGACGGTTCCTGAACGGCGCGGAGACCGCGGCTCGTGCGCGGGGAGGGCACGCCACCCCATCGGCGGTCCGGCCTTCCGGCCGGCAGGGGCACGCTCCGACACCGGGGCTCGGCCGCTTGCGGTGGCGCACGCGCCCACCCGACGACGGCCACGGCACCGAGCCTCGTCGACCCGGCGAGTCCCGTCAGGCGGGGGGTTCGCTCCAGCCGACCTGGAGGAGGTCGGGGCGCTGGCCCCGGCGGGCGAGGAGGGCACGGCCCTGGGGCAGCTGGCGGGAGGCCGTGCCGTTGGACAGACGGCCCTCCATGCGGTCGCCGGAGAAGAGCACGCCCGGCGAGGCCATGTCGTTGAGCGCCTGGAGCACCGGCTCGAACATGGCGCGGGCCGCGCCGCCCGTGCGGCGGGCCGCGATCACGTGCAGCCCCAGGTCGGCGCCCTGCGGGATGAACGGCGCCAGCGGCCCCAGCGGGTTGGCGCGGGACCCCGTCATGTCCATGTCGTCCACGACGACGTACAGGTCCAGGCCCTTCCACCAGCTGCGTTCGCGCAGCTGCTTGGGCGTGACGTCCGGTCCCGGCAGGCGCTCCTTGAGCGACCCGGCGAGATTCTTGGCGACCGCGTTGGTCTGCTCCGCGCTGGTGCAGTACGCCAGCAGGTACTCCTCCGGCACCAGCTCCAGGTGGCTGCGCCGGAAGTCCACCATGACGATGCCGACCTCCTTCGCCGGCCGTCGCATGATCTGCTTGACCAGCCCGCGCAGCAGGGTGCTCTTGCCGCTCTGCGGGTCGCCGAACACCACCAGGTGCGGGTCGCGGGTGAGGTCGGTGGTGGCCGGGGCCAGGGTGCTCTCGGCCATGCCCAGCACCAGTTCGAGCCGTCGGCCCCGGGGCGCCCGGCGTCCTTGGAGCAGCTCGTCCAGCTCCACCCGGGCGGGCAGGGTCTTGACGCCCTGCACCGCCTTCTGGGGCCAGCGCTCGGCGACACGGGCGATGAGGTCGGCCAGCCCGTCGGACAGGTCGGCGTCGGTGGCGGAGCCGTCCACCCGGGGCAGCGCCACGTGGGTGTGGTTCTCGTCGGAGTTCAGCCCACGCCCCGGGGTGTCCTTGGGCACCTCGTCGGCGATCTTGCGGCCGATCCCCGAGTCCATCGGGTCGCTCAGCCGCAGCTCGAACCGGCCGCCGAACAGGGCCTGGAGCCGGGAGCGCACCTGGGAGGAGGCGGCTCCGGTGAGGATGGTGTGCACGCCCAGGGACGGCCCCCGGGTGGCGATGTCCATGAGGAACTCGTCGGCCTCGTCGAAGGTGTCCCGCACCGACGACCACCCGTCGATGAGCAGGAACAGGTCGCCCGCGACGCTCTCCGGGACCCGCCCGTCGGCGCGGGCCTGGCGGAGGGCGGCGGGCGAGTCCAGCTTGTGCGTGCGGAACGCCCGCTGGCGCCGGTCCAGCTGGGCGCGCACGTCCACCAGGACCCGCTGCACCTTCTCGGGGTCGGAGCGGCCGGCCACACCGGCCACGTGCGGCAGCCCGTCCAGGGACTGGAGCCCGCCGCCGCCGAAGTCGATGGCGTACACGCCGACCCGGCCCGGCGGGTACCGCCAGGCCAGGGAGGCCACCAGGGTCCGCAGCATCGTCGACTTGCCGGACTGGGGTCCGCCCAGGATCACGACGTTGCCCTCACCGCCGGTGAAGTCCAGGGTGGCGGGCACGGTCCGCTGCTCGCGGGGGATGTCGGTGAACCCGAACACGACGCGCATCTCCGCCGCCGGCGGTTCCACGCCCGGCCCCTCCAGTCCGTCCTCGCCGAGTTCGGCGAGGACGGCGTCGAGGGTGAGGCACTCGGGCAGCGGCGGCAGCCACACCGGCCGCACCGACGCGGCGCCGGAGGCGACCAGCCGGTCCACGATGATCTGGAGGATGGTGCGCTTCTCCTCCCGGGGCCCCTCCCGGCGGCCCTTGAGCGAACCGATGAGGGAGTCCACCAGCGACCCGGCCCCGGTCACCTTGTCCAGGCCGTTGTAGGACAGCAGCGGCAGGACGGGTTCGTGCTCGTCCTTCTCCTCCCGCGCGGGCGGCTCGTAGGGGCCCGACACCATCGCGGCCTTGAACCGCTCGAACACGGAGGTGTCCACCTTCAGGTACCCGGATCCGGGCTCGGGCGGCAGGTGGTAGGCGTCGCCCACGCCGATCGCCTCACGGCTCTCCGCCTCGGAGAAGGTCCGCAGGCCCACGCGGTAGGACAGGTGCGACTCCAGGCCCTTGATCTTGCCGGACTCCAGGCGTTGGGTGGCCAGCAGCAGATGCACGCCGATGGAGCGGCCGATGCGGCCGATCGCCACGAACAGCTCCGCGAAGTCGGGATGCGCGGTCAGCAGCTCGGAGAACTCGTCGATGATGATGAGCAGGTGCGGCAGCGGTTCCAGCGTCGGGTCGTTCTCCCGCGCCGCCTCGTAGGCGTGCAGGTTGGGCAGGTTCCCGGCGTCCTTGAGGATCTGCTGGCGCCGCACCAGCTCGCCGAAGGTGGCCTCGCGGAACCGGGCCACCAGGGAGTCGTCGTCGGCGAGGTTGGTGATGAGCCCGGCGCTGTGCGGCAGCCGGTCGGTGTCGGCGAAGGTCGCGCCGCCCTTGAAGTCGACCAGCAGCAGTGCCAGGTGCTCCGGCGAGTGGTTGATGACCAGGGACGCCACCATGGTGCGCAGCATCTCGGACTTGCCCGAACCGGTCGCGCCGACCACCAGGCCGTGCGGTCCCATGCCGCCGAACGCCGATTCCTTCAGGTCCAGCAGCACGGTGTTGCCGCTGGGGCCGATGCCGATGGGGACCCGCAGGTAGTCGCCGGTGCTGCGCTTGCCCCAGGTGCGCCGGGTGTCCAGATGGGCGACGTCGGGCACGCCCAGGATCTCGGGCAGGCCCACGGTGGAGTGCATGGCGTCGTCGCCGTCGGCGGCCGTGATGCCGTAGGGGGCCATGACCCGGGCCAGGGTGGTGAGGTGGGCGACGTCCGCCCGGTCCGCCTTCCCCTCGATGGGAGGGTGGGCGGGCACCTCGTCGTCGGCGCGGGCGGCGGTGTCCTGGGTGAGGGTGCCGTCGGCCTCCACACGCAGGCGCAGGTCGACCGACTCGGGCTCCTCGCGCTTGTCGGAGACCAGGGCGATGATGTGGATGCCCAGGTCGGCCAGGGACGGCACGGGGGGTTCGGCGGCCAGGCCGGACAGCGTGGACTGGTGCTCCCCGTCCAGGACGATCACGAGCCGCTGCGTGCCCGGGCCCGGCGGGCGGCCACGTCGGCGCTGGAGGTCCACGGTGCGGCGCTCGATCTCCTCGGAGAGGAGCTGGGCGGCCTGCACGGTGTTCCCGGCGACGAACCGGGCGGGCATGGGGCCGTCCACGGCGTCGTCGAAGGTGTTGTGCGGCAGCCACTTGAGCCACTCCCACCGGTCGCGCAGCCGACCGTCGCGGATCACGCCCACGCGCAGGTCGTGCGGGGAGTGGAACACGGTCAGCTGGGCCAGCAGCGAGCGGGCCAGGGACCGTCCGGCGGTGCGGTCGCCGACCACGGAGATCACCCCGTACTCGCTCAGCGGCAGCACCAGGGGCATCTCCGGTACGTCCGCGTACAGCTCGATGAGCTGGTCGGCGGCGCCCTGGCAGACGGGGTCGTAGACGATCAGCGGCGAGGAGGTGTCGACCTTGAGCTTGAGCCGTCGGGCCAGGGGCCGGGTGCCGGAGCCGACGCGCACGTCCAGGAAGTCGGGGTCGGTGGCGCGCCGCTCCCACCGGCGGGCGCGCGACCTGGCCGGTTCGGTGAGCAGGTCGGGGGAGGGGTGCCGGAAGGCGTTGTCGGCCCGCTGGGTCGAGGCGACGTCCCGGACGATCTCGCGCAACTGGTCGAGGTAGTCGAGGTAGCGTTCGCGCTGCTCCCGGATGCGCTTGCGGGGACCGTTGTGCTGCGCGACGAACATGATGATGCCCACGACCACGCTGGCGAGCATGATCATCACACCGGCGACCGCCATGAGCGGCCGGTGCCCCATCGTGATGGACATCAGCAGCGAACCCGATCCGGTGATGATCGGCATGATGATCATCGCGCCGGAACTCGACGCCGGAGCGTTCTCCGGCATCTGCGGCGGAGCCGCGATGACCAGCGGAGACGTCCCGGGAGCGGGGGGAGTGCTGCGCGCCGGCCGGGAGACGGTCCTCGTCGCCACGGGCACCTCTCTTCCGTCCACCTACAGGGGGCTGGTGTCTGGGTGACTACGCTAGGGCGTGCCTTGGGCATGATCTCGCGAACGCGGCGAATCGCCTAATTTCACGTCAGTCCCACCCCCGAACGGCCATGACGTCGCAGAAGCGGCGTCAGGGCCGCGACGACGAAGGAACGATAGGTGTGAGTGGATACTGCCGGGTCACCGTGACCGGTCCCGAGCGCTGGGCCGATCTGGCGCTGCCGGGAACGGTGCCCGTGGCCGCGCTGATGCCCCGCATCGTCGAGGTGTGCGCCCCCGATACCGAGGCGTTGGAGCCGGCGGCCTGGACGCTCACGACCGTCGACGGCGCCCCCGTCCACCCGGACGAGCCCCTGGAGGGCGCCGGGATCCACGACGGCGACGTGCTGTTGCTGGAACGGCGCACCGCCCCGGGCCGGCCGGCGCACGTGGACGACGTGCGCGGCGCGGTGGAGGACCGCGTCGACGAGACGGCGCTGATCTGGAACCCCACCACCACGTTCGCCTTCGGGCTGCTGGTCGCCGCGATCGGGCCGTTGGCCGTGCTCGGGGCGGCGATGCGCCTGCACCCGTCGTCGTGGCACCTGGCGGTGGCGGTGCTGGGCACCCTGTTCTGCATCGGGGCGATGGTGGCGGCAGCCCGCCGGCCGCTGCCCGCCGTCGCGCACGTCCTGTTCGCCACCTCCTGTGTGTGGGGCGGGGTGACGGCGGCGACCGCCGCCGGTCTGGTCACCCGTTCCGAACCCCTGGTGACGTTGGCGTTCGCCCTGGTGGGCGCGTTGCTCGTGGCGGCGGTCGGCTGGGCGCTGCACGAGACCGGCCTGCCCTACATCGCCGGTGCGGGCGTGGTCGCGCTGGTCGCCGCCGTGCTGGTCGTGGTGGGCATCTTCGTGTCCCCCGTGTACGGGGCGCGGTCGATGGCCATCGCCCTGGCCCTGTGCGTGGGCGCGCTGCCCCGGGTGGCGATGGTGATGGGCGGGCTGTCGGGGCTCGACTACGAGGTGGGGCGTTCGGGGCAGGTCGCCACGGAGCGGTTCGAGGACACCTTCACCAACAGCGACCGGCTGCTCCTGGGCCTCGTGACGGGCGCGTCCGTCGCCGGGGGAGGCGCCGTGGTCCTGCTGGCGATGACGGCCGGAGGGCTGCCCGACCTGCTGCTGTGCGGGCTGCTGTCGACGCTGCTGGTGCTGCGCTCGCGTCTGTTCGACCGGATCCGGCACGTGCTGCCGCTGCGCCTGGCGGGGGTGCTGGGGTTCGGGGCGACCGGGTTCGCGGCGGTGTCCGAGTACGGGTTCCTCGCCCCGTGGCTGCCGGTGGTGGCCCTGTCGGCCGGTGTCGTCCTGGCGTCGCTGAGCTGGGTGCGCCTCACCGACGTGCCGCGCGCGTCGCTGCGCCGCCTCCTCAACTGGACGGAGATCCTGGTCGTCATCGCCATGTCCGGTGTCTTCGCCTGGGGCATGGGCCTGTTCGACCTCGTCGCCCGCATGACGGGCTGACCCGGGGCCGCCGTCCGGGTCACTCCCGCGCGCCGGTCTCCTGCTCCGACGTCTCCTCGGCCGTGGCGACGGTGCCCGTGGCGATGGCGGCCTTGGCCGTGATGCCGCGCCGGCGTCGCGCCTCGCGCAGGGACACCCCGACGATGCGGGTCGCCACCACCGCGCCGATCACCGCCAGCGGCAGGACGAGCGTCGTCACCGGCTGCCGGATCGGCTGGAAGCGCGCGCCGGACCCGTCCAGCACCACGAACCCGGCGGGGCGGGCCCGCAGCAGGCCGAAGCCGCCGGCCCCGTCACCATCGGAGACCAGGAGCCGTCCGGAACCGCCCCCCATCAGCGTCAGCGACGCCACCCGGGCCACCGGGACGACCGTCGTCGCCCCCTCGGTGACCGGCGCGCCGAACACCGTCTCGGCCCGCGCCCCCGCGCCGATGCGCTCGATGAGTCCGGACAGCGCGGCCACGGCCGGATGGCGTGCGGCGCGACGTGCCGCGGCGGATTCCGACATGTTGATCTCCCTGAATGCGAAAGCGGACTTTCACGCTATAGCGCCCTCCCCCGGCGGGGAACGGAATCCGTTCCCGTGGCGTGTTCCGGCCACCCGGTCACGGCCGCCGTGGAGGGGGAGAGGGAGGGTGTTCCCGTCAATGTAGCGGTCGGGTGACGAAGCGTGCGTGAGGCGGTCGAACGCGGACCCGGGAAGATCATTCGGACAGGATGCCCATGAGCGTCATCCCCATGTCGTACACGGCGATGTCCCCGGTCTCCGGGCGCACCCCCGCCAACCGCGAACCGTCCGGGGAGATCGCGATGGGGAACAGCGCGGGCGGCGACCACGGGGTGCGCACCGGCTCGCCGGTCTCGAAGTCCCATATCGACAGGAACGCCGCGTCGGTCTGCGGTGCCAGCCTGGCGGCCAGGACCCGCCCGCTGGAGGGGCTGTGCACCACGTCGACCGGGACACCGTGGTCGTCGGCGGGGACGAACGCCCGTACCTCCCGATCCATGGTGGGGTTCATCAACAGGACCCGGTCACCGCGTATGACCAGCACCCCGCCGTTGCCCGTGACCACGTCGAAGGCGCCCGCGCCCGCACCGTTGCGGTCCCGGACCAGGCCGATCCGGGCACCGCCCGGGGCGCGCCAGGTGGCGACGCCGCCGCCGGACTCGCCACCCGCCACCGTCCGACCGTCGAGCGTGTACCGCACGGCTCCCAGCGAGCCCGACCCGGCCAGCGCGGTGGTCGGCTTCCAGGTCTCGGTGTCGTACAGGTGCAGGAACCGTCGGTCGGGATCGTTGTCGATGGCCAGGGCCAACTCCGCGCCGTCGGGGCTGAACGCCACCGAGCGGATGGTGCGGCCCGCCGCGATCGTCCAGGAGCGGCCCGTGGACAGGTCGGTGACCAGCGCCCCGTGCAGGGAGGCCTGCGCGATCAGGCACCCGTTGGGACTGAACGCCGCCGGGGCCGGCGGCAACGGCGCGGCCTCGTTGGGCACGTGGGCCACGGCGGACGAGGAGCGCCAGTTCCACAGGGTGGTCCCGTCGCCGGTGGTGACCGCCAGGGTCGCCCCGTCGAGGGAGAAGGCCAGCTCCACCAGGGTGTCGGGGGAGAAGGACGCCTCGGGGGCCTCGGGCGGGGGCAGCGTCTCGGAGGGTCCGTTGTGCGGGGAGCAGGTCGAGGCCGCGGTTCCGGAGGCCTCCTTCTCGGCCCCGGACAGCGAGTACACGCCGAGCACCGCGAACAGGAGGAGCACGGACACCAGGGCGCACACCCGCAGCAGGGCGCGGCCGTGCGGTCGGGGCCCGGTGGCGCGGATCGCGACGGGGAAGGGATCGAAGCCGGGCGGGGGCAGCGGGCCCAGGGTGGGGGCCGCGACGGAACGGTAGGCCTCCTCGGCCCGGATGACGGGTTCGCGTGACCGCGGCGGCAGCCAGGAGGGCACGGGGGGTTCGTCGGGAAGGGGACCGCCGAGCTCCTCCAGGAGCCGTGCCGCCGAGGGCCGGTTCTCCGGGAGCTTGTCCAGGCAGGCGGCGATCGTGTCGCGTAACTCCTCGGGAACCCCGGACAGGTCCGGTGGTTCCCGCAGGACCCGGGCGGTCACCTCGGCGGACCTCCCCTCGCCGAAGGGGACGCGGCCGGTGCCGGCGAAGAGCAGGACCGCGCCGAGCGAGAACAGGTCCCCCTCCGGCAGGACGGCCCGTCCGGCCAGGTATTCGGGCGCGGTGTAGGCGGGTGGCCGGGTGGACCTCCCCCTCCCCACGGGGGAGCCTTCGAGGGCGCGGCCGATGCCCAGGCCGATGAGCTTCGGTCCGGTGGCGTCCACGAGGACGGTGGTGGGGGACAGGTCGCGGTGGACGCACCCCTGCGCGTGCATGTGCTCCAGGGCCTCGGCCAGCCCGCGGGCCAGCAGGCGCAGCGCGGGGCCGGGCAGGGGACCGCCGTGGCCGACCATGTCGCGCAGGCGGGGGCCGGCGACGAAACCGGTGGCCAACCAGGGCCGCTCGGCGGCGAGGTCGTGACCGAGGAGGGGAGGGATGAAACGGCCGCGCGCCCGGGTGGTGTCGTCGGCCTCACGGGTGAAGCCGGTGCGGAACGCGTGATCGGAGGCGTATTCGAGGCGCACGGCACGCACCGCGGCGGGTCGGCCTTCGGGGTCGACACCCAGGTACACGTCACCCAGATCGCCGGAGCCGAGGTGGGCGATCAGGCGGAAGCCGCCGAGGCGATCGGGCTCATCGGGGGTGAGGGGGCGCATGGGTCCTCTGGGGGGTCCAGGGGCGGATGAGGACGCGGTCGGGACGAAGAGGGGTAGGGGACACCTTAGTCCGTCGGCATCGCCGTTAGGGCACGATTCGGGACCAAGGTCGCCCCTGATGCCTTTTCTCGCACAAGGTCCCTTTGCGCGTCGATCACGTCACTTTCCGTGCCGACCATGGGGCCTGTGGGCCCTACGTCACCTGAGTGAGAAAAGTTCGAAAAAGAGGGAACCGCGAACCGAACGGGACCGCGTTAGATGTCGTGCCGGTGGATCGGCCCCGTGAGGACGGCAGGGGGCGGATCGCCGTGCGAGCGGCCCGGGGGGGCTCCGGGTCAGGCGGGTCGGCCGGCGAACACCACGACGGCCGACCCGCCGCGTGATGCGGCTGGATCGGCCGTGGAAGTGTGGATGGGCGTTCCGTGGCCGGGCCACGGCGCCGTCACGACCGGGTGGGCGCCCGATCGTGGAAGGGGGTCAGGCGGCGACCGGCTGGGAGCGGTAGGACGGCTCCGGCGAGTAGGCGAAGGGGTTGAGCATCGCGGCGGCGCCGGCCGGGTCGCTGGCGGGGTGCGAGATGGTCCCGCCCTGGAAGAGGTCGTTCCAGAAGAAACGGCCGTCGCGGCACCACACGTTGACGTCGTGCTTCACCGACATGACCGCCAGTTCGGAAGTCCCCGACCAGTAGAACTGGCGGGAGGTGGAGGCGGTGAGTTCACCCAGCAGGGCCGTGATCGCGCGCTCGGCGCAGAACGCGTGGCGGGGCTTGTGCTTGACCCGTCTGGCAAGTGCCGACTTCACCCGGGAGACCCGGGGGTTGTTCAGTCGCCAGTGACTCAAGGTCGTCTCCAGTGTGTCTCGTTTGCCGCGGTTCGGACCGTGTGTGGCGATTGCGGCCACGTTGCGGCGGTTCAAGGTCCACCGTTCCGCCCTGGGGGCGTTGACGGCTTCCCTCCACAAAGTTGGTGAGGTTCAGAGGTTGTCGTTACCTCGTAGTTATTCTTTGCGCTCCGGATGCTAGCAGCACCTGACCCCCGGTAGTCGAGACTTCTGAGAGTGACCAATGTCACATTTAACGAAAGGGTCTCGGTCGCATGTTGTTGTATATGCGCAGTTCAGAGCATGTCTATCGATGGTGTGTACGATTTTTTCGGGAGCGATTACTCGCGAGTAATCCCGGGTCTGCTGTAGGAAGTGTCACCGGTTCCAGCAGCGCATAGCGCACTAGATGTCACTCAAAGTGACTTTGCCCAGCTTGGAGGCCCTTGACCCTTCTCACGCCCTTCCTTGCCCTTGTCGGGTCCGGCTGTGCCGCACCCGCCGGCGTGGTGTTTTGCGTTCGTGGTAACCCCGGTGTAATAGGCGCGCGCGCGTCTGAAGGAGACTGGAGAGGTCGTACCTCTACGAGAGAAGCACCCGTGACCCAGACTCAGACATCCGGTGACAGGACAACCGGGAGCCAGGCTCCCCAGGAACCCATGGGCGGTGCCCGCGCCTGGCTGGTCTGGGGCGTCGCCGTGGGCGGCTACTTCCTGGCGATGCTCCACCGCAACGGACTCGGCGTCGCCGCCCTGGAGGCCCAGGAACGCTTCGACGTCGGCCCCGCCCTGCTCTCGCTGCTGCCGATGCTCCAGCTTCTGGTCTACGTCCTGCTCCAGGTGCCCGCGGGGCTGCTCGCCGACCGCCTCGGCCCCCGTTACACCCTCGTCATGGGCATGATCGCGATGGCGGTGGGCTCCTGCCTGTTCGCCCTCGCGCCCGGTGTCGAGGTCGCCATCGCCGGCCGTTTCCTCATCGGCCTCGGCGACGCCCTCGTCTTCCTCAACGTCATCCGGCTGGCCGCCCTGTGGTTCCCCCGCGCCCGCTACGCCCTCGTCAGCGGGCTCACCGGTGTCGTCGGCGGCACCGGCCAGGTCGCCAGCGCCGCCCCCCTGGCCTGGGCGCTGGGCGGGATCGGCTGGGTCGCGGCGTTCCTCGTCACGACCGGGTTCACCGTCCTCATGGCACTGCTCGTCCTGCTGGTCGTGCGCGACCGCCCGGCCGGCGCCGCCGGTCACTCCACGGTCATCGACCCCATCCCCGTGTGGGCCGCGCTCAAGGAGGCCCTGGCCGCGCGCGGGCCGCGCATCGGCATGGCCCACCACGCGGCGGTGATGGCGCCCTTCACGATGATGATGGTGCTCTGGGGCTACCCCTTCCTCGTCACCGGTCTGGGGCTGGTGGAGGGCACCGCCGCCCTCACCCTCACCGCGCTGGCCGCCGGGGCGCTGTGGCTGGCCCCGGTCGTGGGCGCTCTCGTCGGCCGCCACCCGGCGCTGCGCGGGGTCCTCGCCCTCTTCCTGGGCACCGTCCTCTCCCTCGGTTGGCTGCTCCTGGTGGTGTGGCCCGGCGGGGTGCCCACGGGGGTCGGGCTGGCGGTCCTGGCGGCGAGCGCCGTGGGACAGACGCTGGCCCCCACGATCTCCTTCGACTTCGCCCGCGACGGGATCCCGGCGGGCCGCACGGGGGTCGCGTCGGGTCTGGTCAACATGAGCGGGTTCACGACGGCCGTGGTGTGCACCGTCGCGGCGGGCGCGGTCCTCCAGGCCCTCCCGGAGGGCCCCGACGCGTTCCGTGTGGCGTTCGTGCCCATGTGCGTCACGACGATCCTCGCCACCGCGGTCCTGTACCTCTTCATCCTCCGCCGCCCCTGACGGCCCCACACGGCCTTCTCCGGCCTCCGGGGCGGCCCGGGGAGTCCCGGTGCGCCTTCCTCCGTCGTCGTGGACCCGGGCGTTCGCCACCTCCGGGTGGACGCCTCCCCGGGCAGCGCACCCATCCTGCGCCGCCCGGGCTTCACGGCCGCCACCACCACGCCCCCCTGCGTCCGGACACCGCCGACGCCGGGGTGACGGCCCGGAGCAACGGGAACGTCGGTGGGATGGCGCACGATGGGCGTATGACGTCATCTCAGCACCACCGCATCGACTACGTCGAGATCCCGGCCGCCGACCTGGAGGCGTCCAAGCGCTTCTACGCCGAGGCGTTCGGCTGGGAGTTCAACGACTACGGACCCGACTACGCGGGCATCCGGGGTCCCGGGGACCGGGAGGCCGGCGGTCTCACCCCGCACGGGCCGCAGCACCGCGGCGGCGGCCCCCTGGTCCTGCTGTTCTCCGCCGACCTGGACGCGTCGGTGGCGGCGGTGGAGAAGGCCGGGGGGCGCGTCCTCCAGGGTCCCTACGCCTTCCCCGGCGGTCGCCGGTTCCACTTCGCCGACCCGGCGGGCAACGAGTTGGGCGTCTGGGCCGAGTCCTGAGAGGAACCAGTGGCTTCTCCGCGAGATCCGGTGGTGATCCGAGGAACGCCGCGGGGCGTCCGCCGTTGTCGGTGATGCCGGTCGAGTACCTGACCCCCGAGACGGAGGAACGGGCCGTCGGGGTTCGGGTTCTGCTCGCCGACAGAGGTCGACATCGCGCTCCCGGAGCGCCTGATCTCCTCGTGGCCGCCGTGGCCGAGAAGGCGGCGTTGGTCCTTCCGCACGTGGACGAGGACTTCGAGCCGATGGCCGAGGTCACGGGGCGGCCCGTGGAGCGTTCGAGGACCGTTCGATCGACACGGAGGGGGCGGGGCCGCGACGCGGCCCCGCCCCCTCCGTGTGGCGGTTCGGTCCCCGTGTGGCCCTAGAAGGCGGACTCGGGAACGTCCATGAGGTCGTTGGTGACGTTCTCGGCGATGCGGCGCTCGGCGGCGACGCGCGGCAGGAACTGGTCGGCGAAGAAGCGCGCGGCGGCGATCTTGCCGGTGTAGAAGTCCTTGTCGTCGCCCTCGGCGCCGTCGACCCTGGCCAGGGCGATCTCGGCCTGGCGCAGCAGCAGCCAGCCCAGGACCACGTCACCGAAGGCCATGAGCAGACGGACCGAGTTGAGGCCCACCTTGTACAGCTCGCGCGGGTTCTCGGCGGCGCCCATCGCGTGGCCGACCATGATCTCGACGATCTTCTCGACGTTCTCGGTGGCCTCCAGGAGCAGCTTGCGCTCCTCCTTCAACTGGCCGTTGCCGGCCTCGCTGTTGGCGAAGGCCTTGATCTCGCCGACGAGCGTGCCGAGGGCCTGGCCACCGTTCTTCAGGATCTTGCGGAAGAAGAAGTCCTGGGCCTGGATGGCCGTGGTGCCCTCGTACAGCGTGTCGATCTTGGCGTCACGGATGTACTGCTCGATCGGGTACTCCTGCAGGAAGCCGGAGCCGCCCAGCGTCTGGAGCGACTCGGCCAGCAGCGCGTAGGAGCGCTCGGAGCCGACACCCTTGACGATCGGGAGCAGGAGGTCGTTCATGGCCTCCAGTTCGGTGTGGTCCTCACCGTTGGCCTGGGCGATCTGGATCGCGTCCTGCTGGGTGGCGGTCAGCATGATGAGGGACCGCATGGCCTCCACGTAGGACTTCTGCGTCATCAGGCTGCGACGCACGTCCGGGTGGTGGGTGATGGTGACCTTCGGGGAGTTCTTGTCGCCGGCGAGGTCGTTGCCCTGCACGCGCTCCTTGGCGTACTCCAGGGCGTTGAGGTAACCGGTGGACAGGGTGGCGATCGCCTTCGTCCCGACCATCATCCGCGCGTACTCGATGATGAGGAACATCTGGCGGATGCCGTCGTGCTTGTCGCCGACGAGGTAACCGATGGCGGGGTGCTTGTCGCCGAAGGTCAGCTCACAGGTGGTGGAGGCCTTGAGGCCCATCTTGTGCTCGACGTTGGTCACGTAGGCGCCGTTGCGCTCACCGAGGGAGCCGTCCTCGTCGACCAGGTACTTGGGGACCAGGAAGAGCGAGAGGCCCTTGGTGCCGGGGCCGGCGCCCTCGGGGCGGGCCAGCACCAGGTGGAAGATGTTCTCGGTCATGTCCTGCTCGGCCGAGGTGATGAAGCGCTTCACGCCCTCGATGTGCCAGGTGCCGTCGCCCTGGTCCACGGCCTTGGTGCGGCCGGCGCCGACGTCGGAGCCCGCGTCGGGCTCGGTCAGCACCATGGTGGCGCCCCAGCCGCGCTCGATGGCCTGCCGGGCGAACCTCTTCTGCGCCTCGTTGCCCTCGGAGTGGAGGATGCTCGCGAAGCCCGGGCCCGCGGAGTACATGTGGATGGAGGGGTTGGAGCCCAGGACCAGCTCGGCCGCGGCCCATACGAGGGAACGGGGGGCGCCGAGACCGCCGAGCTCCTGCGGGAGGTCGATGTTGTACCAGCCGGCGTCCATGTAGGCCTGGTAGGACTTCTTCAGGCTCTCGGGGAGCTGGACGGTGTTGGTCTTGGGGTCGAAGACCGGGGGGTTGCGATCGGCGTCCTCGAACGACTCGGCGATGACGCCGGTCGCGAGGCGGTCGATCTCGTCCAGGATCGTCCGCGCGGTCTCCTCGTCCAGCTCCTCGAACGGGCCCTGCCCCAGGATGTCCTGGCGCTGGAACAGCTCGAAGAGGTTGAACTGGATGTCGCGCAGGTTGCTCTTGTAATGCGTCATGGACAGCTCCGCTGTGTCCCTGGCCGCGGTGTCTGTACACGCGGATCTACCGACTAGTAACAAGTCAATGTTACTACCGAGTAGCGCTCAATGCCAGTGGGGGTAGGGGACCTGTGTCCCGCAGGACAGGGAAGAGTGGCGAAATGCCTGGTGGGAACGGGGTCAGAGTATTCCCGAGTGGGGATGGGAACGCTCCCGGCCGGAACGTCGGTGTGTCGCCCGGCCATCGGACGCCCGTCGTTCGTCACCGTCCGTCACCGCTCTCACGGGGCGGACGGCCGCGGTCCCTCCGCTCCGCCGCCCACCGGGATCAGGGTCATGACCGTCCGGTCGATGCCGTCCAGGTGCAGCAGCGCGTGCGCGGCGTCGTCGACGAAACCGGAGACGACCAGGCTCCGCAGTCCCAGGGCCGTCGCGCACAGCGTCAGGTTCTGCGCGATGTGCCCCGCCTCCTGGAGGAGCAGCCGCAGCGCCCGCTGCCCGTAACCCGCCCGCAACCGGCCCACGTCGCCCACCAGGAACACGATCGCCCCCGCGCTCGCCGTCACCATGCCGGGCATCCCGTCCGCGGACGGGCGCAGGAACGGGGACAGCGCCGTCAGCCGCTCCACCGGCACCGGCCCGTCCGCCCGCACCAGGGCGTGCCCCTCCGGCCGGTACCGGTACACCCCCGGGTCCACGCCGGTGACGTCGCGCACCACCGCCCACACCTCGGTCGCGTAGGCCGCACCCGGGCTGGGGTACCGGCGCGGCGGCCGGTGCCTGCCGGGCTCGTCGGCCCGTTCCGCGCTGACCCCTGCGGCGTGACCCAGCAACGACGAGAGTTCCGCGAGCGACAACCCGGACCCGTAGTCGCCGTGGGCGCTGGCCCGTCGCGCGAGCACCTCTCCCAACGGCGCGGTGAGCGGCATCGGCGGCGGCAGCTCCGCGACCGGCGCTCCGAACGCCTCGGGACGCTCCGTCTCCACCGGCACCGGGCGCGGCAGTTGGGTGGTCGCGATCGCCTCGGTCCGGTACTTGGCGGCCTCGGCGTAGGCGCGGTCGGGCGCGCTCGCCCCGTCGGAGAAGTAGTCCTCCCGCGCCTCCCAGCGCGGGTAGGCCAACGAGGCCAACCAGGCGATCCGCCGCTCGTTGTCGATGTCCAGCCCCAGCCGGTTGTGGTTCATGTGCACCAGCGACCACACGATCCGATCGATCCCGTTGGTCAGCGGTCGTTCGGCGTGCAGCGCCCGCAACCGGTCCACGGTGTCGCCGAGCGCCCGGGTCCACAGATGGTGGGTGCTGTTCCCCTCGGTGGCGACCAGCCGCTCCAGCAGCGAACGCCGTTGCAGCCACCGCGACGGCGAGGAGTGGAACAACCGCTCGGCCTCCACCCGGGGCCGGTCGTCGCCCCGGGCCACCTCCGCCGAGAAATCCCAGGCGGCGTGGTACCCGCGGGCCTGGCGCACCGCCGTCACGTCGTCCCACCCCAGGATCCCGAACGCCAACGACACCAGGTCGGCGGCGATCGCCTGCCGTTGCCCGGCCCGGGGCGCGGACCGCAGGACGGCCACGGCGATGGCGGTGCTCGCGCAGAAGAAGTCCTCGCACACCTCCAACGCCTCGGGCCCCCCGTAACGGGCGGTCTCCGGTTCGTAGACCGCGTCGACGACCTCGCCGTCGGCGTGCCAGTCGTCGGGGTCGGCCTGCGGCAACCGCGCGTAGTAGGTCGCCGGATCCACGTCCAGGACGTCGTCGGAGGTCTTCGCCGCCGCCGCGCGCACGTGCTCGGCGAACCCGCGCACCGCCTCGGCCGCGGCGTTCAGGAACCGCACCCGCAGGTGGGGGCCGCCCGCCCAGTACCGGATGAAGAACCACGCCTGCGCGTCCCCCGCGGCGACCACCGCCTCGGCGGCGGGCGCCACGTGGTCGAGCAGGAACGCGTCGATGTTCTCGCGGCCTCGGTGCAGGTGGACGTACACGGCCGACCAGGTGCGGGTCATCGATCTCCTCGGGACGTTCGGGGGAGGGGGAGACGGTGGGTCAGGGTGCGGCGTCCACGGGCAGGTCCAGGTAGGTTCCGCGTTCGGCGCGCACCCACAGCTGGTAGGCGGGGGTCGAACCGGGGTCCAGGCCGAGCACGGCCGCCCACTCCGACTCCGTGTGATTGCGCATGGGCCGTGCGCACAGGCCGGTCGCTGCCGCCGCCAGACAGCCCCACTGGGCGATCCACCCCAGCAGGGGGTGCAGGGCGGTCTGGGCGCGGTCGCCGAAGGCGCGCGCCCACGGGGCGAAGTCGACCGACAGCGTGTAGCCGAGCGAGGACGACACGTTGGTCTCCCCGGTGCGCGGCACCGGGCGGGGCGGCCCCGGGGCGCCGTCGGGGCGCAGCTCGACGGCGACCCGGTCGTCCACCCGGTCCTCGACCAGCACGATCCGGTCCAGCCGCAGCGTGTCCGCGGGTATCGCGGTGACCGAGGCCGCCAGCGCGGCCACCAGGGCCCCGGTGACCTCCGCGCCGTCATCGGGGGAGACGTACGCGCTGGTCACCAGATTGGCGGAGGAGACCCCGCTGGTGCGCTCGTCCAACCACCGGCGCAGGCCCCTCCCGCTCGCCCCGTGCGCGGCGACGTCGGCGACCCCGACCAGGGACGGCGGGTCGATCACGACCGCCCCGTCGGCCGCCGGCCCCACGGTGAGAACGGCGCAGGGGGCGAACCCCTCCGGCACCGGGGTCCCCTCGGGGGCGAACACGGTGCGGGGCGTCAGTCCGGCCCGGGCCAGCGTCAGCCCGAGGGTCGCGGCCAGGTGACCGCCCTCCAGCAACGCCAACGACGGCCGCAACCGGCCGTACTCGGGCGGGTAGCGCCGGTGGTCCACCGCCACCACCATCCGGGCCCCGGCCAGGGCTCTCTCCAGGTCGTCCGGTACCGACGACGCGCCCCACGGCCGCAGGGCGTGCGTGCGCGGGTCCACCCGCAGGCACCACGGGTCCTCCGCACCCGCCTCGGAGACCAGGAACAGGTCGGCGCCGAACAGCCCGCGCGGCGACGGGTAGGCCCGGTGCACGGGGTACCGGTCGGCGGGGGAGAGCCGGCGCACCCGCACCGCCTCCACGCACGCCGCCGCCAGCCGGGCGCCCGGCGACCACGGCCCGGCGAGCGCCGGACCGGCGGCGTCCACCTCGCGCAGGGCCGCCAGCGCCGCCGACGGCGCGCGCGGACCGGACTCCGCGCGCAGCGTCGCGTCCCCCAGCCCCGGGCCGAAGAACAACGTCTCCACCGGTGTGACGTCCTTGTCGTGCGACTGCGCGTGGAACGCCGCGAGCGCCCGGGTCGCCTCCGTCACGGGAACGGATGCGGAACCGGACGGACCTCGCCGGGTCGCTCCCATGGGACTCCTCCCTCGAACAACGTGGACGCCCGGGCCAGTCGCTCCAGGCCGCGGGTCCGGCGGTGGGTGTGGCCGAACGTCATCGGCAGCGCCCCGGGCACGATCACCTTCACCGACCGCACCCCGGCCGCCGCCGTGTAGGGGGCGCTGCTCTGGTCGACCACGATGACGTCCAGGCCCAGCGCGTGCATCGCCGCCAGGCGTTCGCGCAGGATCGCGCCCAGGTCGGCCCCCGCGAACGACGCCGGGCCCCGGGCGGCGAACGCCTCCGCCGACACGGCCCCGGACGGGTGCTCCAGGAACTCCCAGTGCCGGCGGGCCTCCCACAGCCCGTGCATGCCGGTGTGGTCCTCCAACGTCCTCACCAGCGTGAAGTCGTCGAGCATGGGGCGACAGCGCTCGACGTTCACCGACTCCCGCATGCGCACCCACTTGGGGTACATGAGGGCGTTGGTGGCGGTCTCCTCGACCGCCGCCATCAGGGCCCGGCGGGGATCCGGGTGGGTGCCGGTGGCCAGGCTCATCGCGGGGGCGGTCCCGGCGCGCACCACCTCCTCCGGTGCGGTCACCGTCGCCAGCGCGGTGGGCACGCCCAGGTCGGAGGTGAGGTCCAGGATCCGCAGTCGCAGGCCGCGCTCGGTCAACAGGTCCACGAGATGGACCAGGTCGGGGTCGTCGGGCGTGGCGATCTCCCGCAACCGGGTCCGGGAGTACCAGGCGAGCAGGAAGGCGTCGCGCTCGATCACCTCGAACAGGCCGTACAGGACGGCCTCGGCCAGGTCGCCGCCGACCGCGCAGCCGTTGGAGGACTCGTACAGGAAGCGGGTGTCGCCGGTGCCGGCGTGCCAGAACGCCACGTGCTCGGGCACCAGCACCCGGCGGCCCTCCAGGGTGGACCAGGCCCACACCCAGTGGGTGGGGGTGTGCGGGGTGTAGGGGATCGGTTCGAACGCCGGATGGCCGTGCCATTCGGGTTCGTGCAGGCCCAGACGGGCGGGGTCGACGGCGTCCTCGGCCAGGGCGGAGTAGGAACCCCACACGCGGGGCGCGCCGGAGTGCCGGTGGCCGCCGGTGACCCGCTCGACGCCCTCCAGCAGGGCGGGGACCTCGCTGTCGGCGAACCGGATGGAGCGGCCGTACCCGCCTTCGCGCCGGGCGTGACCGGGGGAGACGGTCTCGCAGGTCACCAACGCCAGCGGGGACTCCTCGTCCCGGTACACATGGGCGGCGGGGCCGAACCGGAAGTCCAGCAACCGTTCGCGCAGTTCCGCGCGGTCCATCCGCCGTACCCGCAGCGCGTCGCCGGGGATCGGGCGCGCGACCTCCGTGTCCAGACCGCCGGGCACGGTCAGGCCCTCCCCGTCGGGGAAGCAGTGGCCGCACCGGGGGTGGGGGACGAACGTGTGGCGGGTGATCTCGCCGGTGCGGCAGTCCAGCGCCCACAACGCCAGCCGCAGCGACTCGGGGGCATCGGCCGCGGCGCGGGTCAGGACGGTCCAGACATCGGCCCACAGGGGGAAGAGCGGGGGCTCGTCGCCGACGGGGGAGGTGTCGCCCTCCAGGTCGCGTCGCCACCGTCCGGCGCACCGGGCGCACCCGGTCCCGTCATCGGCGGTCCACGGCCCGATCACCGCCAGCCCGCCGCTCATGCCCAGGTACAGGACGCCGTCGCCGACCCGGACGGTGCGGGGCTCCGCCAACGTGGCCCCCACCGGCGACGGAGCCCGGACCTCCTCACACGCCACCGTGTCCATACGCCCTCCTCCCGCCCCACGGTTCCCGTCGTCGGATCCCACCGGCGTCGCGGTGCGGACCGGTCATCGAGAGCACGGTCACGTCCACGTCGCCACCGCCGTGTGGACCCCGTGGGCGGCCCAGGCGGCGGCGCCCTCGGGGGCGGCCACCCGGACGCGGCCGGAGACGTCCGCCCAGGCGGCCAGGGACAGGGCGGCGTCCGGTGTGCGCGCGGCGCGCACCGCCAACCCCGGCGGGTCCTCCCGCACGACGGCGACGGCGCGCACCAGGGCCTCGCGCAACGCGGGGTCCGGCTCGGCCGCCGCGCCGACGGCCAGCGCCGACCCGTCCGGTCCGACCACGTCCACCCGCCACAGGCCCAGGTCCTCCAGCTCGTGGAAGCGCGCCGTCGCCGCCACACCGGAGCGCAGCGTCAACGCGGCCCACAGGCGGCGGGCCCGCGCCGACATCGGTTCCGGCGGGTCCGCCTCCTTCCACGGCACCGTCTCGCGCAACACCAGGTCGCCGACGGCGTCACCGATCGCCTCGGCGCGGGTCGAGCCCATCCCGTGTCCGGCGAGCGCGCTCCTGCGGCCCCAGGCCACGGCGTGCAACGACCCCGTCAGCGCGTCCAGCCGCGCCTCGGCGGTGGTGACACCGCAGCCGCTCCCGCCCCGGCGGGCGGTGCGGGCCAGGCCCACCGGCAACTGCGGCAGGTCGCCCGGCAGCGGCTCGCCCACCGGGCCGAACACGCGGTCCCACAGGGGAGCGAGCGCGTCCAGCCGGTCGGTGACCAGCGCTGCGGGCGCGGAGACCTCCGGGAACGCCCCGGTGACCTCCGGATCCAGGGCGGGCAGCAGCGGCAGGCGATGGGGCTCGGAGACGAGTTCGTCCGTGGTCACCATGAACTCCGGATCCCGGGCCTGAGGGGTCCCCTCCGTCACCCGGGCCACGTGCGCCACCAGTGCCAGCGCGAGCTGCGACGCCACCAGGGTGCGGGCCACCTCCGACTCCGGCGCGTCCGGCCCGATCCCCGGCGGCTCGTCGAGCGCGGCGGCCCACGCGCGCAGCCCGTCGAGGACCTCCGGGGTCGCGGTCGCGTCGCGCGGGCCCGAGACCCACACCCCGCGTTCGGCGACGATCACGTGCACCGCCTCCGGATGCCCCGGCACCGTCAGCCGGGTGCCCACCAGGACCCCCGGCAACGGCGCCCCCGTGTCGGCGGCCACGTCGCGAAAGCCCGCGCGCCCCAGCGCCCGCCGCACTCGCGCCTCCACACGCGCCGACTCCGACCGCACCCGCACCGAGGACCCCGCCAGCGCCCGCAGCGCCGCGAACGGCCGTGCCGTCAGCGGTTCCAGGTGCGGGTAGGCGGCCCGCTCGGACTCGTCGAGGTCGTGTTCCTCCTCGACCTCCCGGAGGAACCCGTGCTCCTCCAACCGATCCAGGATCCCCACGAGCACGGCTCGGCCCCGTTCGGGGAAGCGCTCCACCAGCGCCTCCGGGGTGAACCCCGAGCGCAGCACCGGTTCCAACGCCCGCCACACCGCGTCCGCGGGTGCGCCGCGCAGCACCACCGCGGTCGCTCCCATGCTCACGGCGACCCCCTCGGCGGCCAGGGACCGGGCCCGCACGGCCCGTTTCAAACGCAGCGTCGGCTCAGACATCGCCCACCCACGGCAGCGTCGGCCTCAGCTCCGGGTCGCTCTGCTGGTGCGCCACCACCCGTCGCACCGTCTCCTCCCAGGTCTCGCCCACGACCTCCTGGGCGGCCTCGGTGAACAGGTACGCGATCGAGTACCGCCGGATCGGCGACACCCCCATCAACGGCAGCAGGTCGAAGAAGCAGTTGATGACGAACCGGAACGCCGCGAACCCGTACCCGTCCCCCAAGCGGGTGAAGTCCAACTTGCGGAACTCCCGGTGGAAGTCGCTGTAGGACCGCTCGTCCGACCCGCTCCACCGCACCCGCACGTCATCGCCGAACCGCGTCGCCGTGTCCAGCCGGTCCTGGTGCGGGTAGGGCAGGATGTGGTCCCGCCGCGCCAGCTCCACCGCCTCCGGCAGCCACCGTCGCGTCCACCCCAGCCACGCCAGCGCCGACGGGTCCCGGGTGGTCCCCTCGTGGATCGGCCCGAGCAGCGCCACCAGGTCGGCGCGCTGGTCACGGTAGGACCCGGCCAACCGCGCCTGGGCCCGCCCCTCGGGGTCCGACCAGTGGAAGTACTCCTTCCAGTGCGACAGGAACGCCTGGTACCCCGACCTCAGTCCCCACTCCGGGTACCGCGAGGCGATGGCCCCCATCCCGGCGAACACGTGCGCGGTCGCCCCGTTCCCGTCCACCCGGTCGGCCACCAGCGCCAACCCGTCGGTGAGCACCCGGCCCTTGAGCGCGATCGCCTCGGGACCGCGCAGGAACGTGTCCACGGGGTCGCCGTCCAGTAGGCGGATCGAGTTGTCCGGCTCCAACGGCGCGTACGGCGGTTCCACCAGCTCCAACCGGCCCATCCGGGCCGAGAACTCCGCGTACCGCTCCGGGTCGATCGTCGCCGTGGACGGCCGCCGCTCCAGGAACGACCGGGCCCGCGCCTCGACGTCGGCCGCCGCGGTCGCCACCGCCGCGTCCTCGCCGTCCAGGTACAGCGAACAGTGCGGACCCAACCGCCAGTGCAGGTGCGGCCACGCCGCCGTGACGCCCGGCCGGGCCGCCGCGTCCAGGGCGGCCGGGACCAGGCATTCGCCCAGCAGGGCGGTCTTGTCGCTGTCGTAGTAGGTCACTCTGAGTCCGACGGTCACGGGACCAGCCTCACTTCGCCTGGGGGACGGGCCGCCTCGACGGCGGCGGGCACGACGGCCAGTTCGAGGAACACCTCGGTGGCGTGCCGGCCGTGCGGGCCGCTCAGACCCGCCCGCTCCGGGCACGGGTCCAGCTCCTCGACGAGCAGGCTCGGCCCGAGGTGGTCGAGTCGTTTGGCCGCCGTCGCCGTGTGCGACCTGCTCAGGAAATCCACGTGCTGGGGCTTGGGCGCCATCGCCCGCTCCAGCGGCCCCAACCGGGCACCCTGGAGGGGGCGGACGAACACCTGGTCGGGGATGCCCCGGGTCAGCCGGGCGACGTTGATCCGCCGGTGCAGTTCCTGGGCGGACTCCCCGGGCCGGGCCGCGAGGTCCCCGGTCTCCAACGCCCACCGCCGGCGGAACAGCGTGACGTCGCCGGACCGGATGCGCGGCACCGGGCCGGTGAACCCCTCGGTCTCCCAGCGCGCGTGCAGGTCCATCACCGTGTCGCCGAAGGAGAAGAACGGCGAGTCCGCGATCATCGCCACGAGCATCTCGTCGTAGGGCAGCGCGTGGGGGACCAGGAAACCGGTGTAGATCGGGTCGATCTCCCGCCCGTCACGGCGCCGTACCAGCCGCAACCCGTCCGGGGTGTGCACCAGCGCCAGGTCGGCGGTGGCGGGACCCGAACCCGTGACGGGTTCGTCGCGCAGCGCCAGCTCCTCGTCGGCCAGCGGCGGCGTCAGGTTCGCGTTGAACCCGAGCGTCGACCGCATGTGCACGGTGGGGGTGCCGGGCGGGCCCGATCGCCGCACGTGCTCGGCGACCCGGTCGCGGGCCCGCGCCGGCAGAGCGGACAGGAACCGGCTGAAGTACCGGGCCCGCCCGCCGTACAGGTGGTTGAGCACGAGTCGGCCCCCGTCGGGCTGACCGAACACGGCCAGTGACCGCCGCGCCCTGAACTCGCGCTCGGGAAGGAGACCGGCGATCTCGGCGACCACCGCCGGATCGACCTCGACCTCGTCGGCGTCGCTCCGCGCCAGCCCGGCGAGGTGATCGACGGCCAGCCGCCGGGCGGCCACCAGCCGGCGCAGCTCCTCGCCGGCCCCGTCGGTGTCGCCCGCCATGAGGCGCTGCGTCATGGGGAAGGCGGCGCGCGCGTTCCCGGCGAACCCGTCCAGGTCGTCGCAGCGTCCGCCCACGCCGTAACGGGAGACGAACACGCTCTCCAGGGCACCGGAGAGCACCCGCTGGTCGTCGAGGGCGAACAGCAACGGCATGATCCGCCGCAGGTCCGCCGCCCAGCCCCGGGTCCACGCGCGCGGCACCGGCGCCCCGCGCGACACGTGGCAGTCCTCCACCAGCGGTGACGAGGCCACCTCCGGGTCGGCGGGCGGCGCCCCGGGCGGCGTGACGGCCTCCGCCCACAGGCGTTGCAGGTGCGCCGTCGAACGGGCGCGCGCGGCCCCGTCGGCCTCGGCGAACCCCTTGAGGACCTCTTCGGTGGCGTCGAACGCCGCCGCCATCCGGGCGGCCACCGGCCCCGGCAACCGACGGACCGCCTCGTGCCAGCGCCGGTCGTGCTCCGGGTCCTGTTCGGCGACCGGCGCCCACGGCACCAGCACGCCGGCGTCGATGAGCTTGACCAGGACCCCGAGCAGCGCCTCCGGCGGCTGCCCCAGCTCCGCGGCCAGCCCGTCGCGCAGGTCGGCCAGCACCACCGGGCGGGCGGCCCGGCGTTCCAGCGCCGAGACCAGCGTGCCCCACGCCCCGCTCAGGGGCAGGCGCACCTCCTCCTCGCCGAACGCCTCCGCCCGCGCACCCGCGCTCGGCGGCGCCCACCGCCGACGCCGCACCGTCAAGCGGTCGCCGTCGCGGCGTGCCCCGCCGGTGAACACCCACTCCATCTCCAGGCGCGCCCTGGGGTCGGCGGCCAACGCCCGTGCCGCCTGCCGCACCAGCAGCCGGCGCAGGCCCGACACCGTGGAGAACCGCAACGGCTCCCCGTCACGGGTGGCCGACGACGGAAGCCCCAGGTCGTCGAAGAACACGCCGGTGTACAGCGAGTACGGGCTCACCTTCACCGTGGACCGCGAGTGGTAGCGCACCAACGACGGTTCGGCCTTGCGCATGCGCTTGTCCGGCGCGCGGTCGGCGGGCACGGCCGCCCGCGCCGCCACCGCCCGGTGCAGGTCCGGGCTGGACAGGGCGGTACTCCGGTCGGTGGCCGGATCGCGCGCCCACGCCACCAGTTCGGCGCGCTCCTCCACCAGGGCGGCGGCGTGCGCCTCGTCCAGGGTGGCCGTGGCGAGCCGGGTCCGCTCCCAGCTGTCCGCCCACTCCCCGAGCGCGCCGATCCGCCACGCCAGCGGGTGCCCCACCAGCGGGGTGCGGGGCGGGCGCCGGTTGAACACGTCGCGCTTGACGGCGAGCGCGGTCCGCCGGTCGTCCTCGTCCTCCAGGGAGGGGGTGAGCAGGTGCAGGGTTTCCAGGAGTCGGTCACGGAGGAACTCCCGGTGCGCCTCCTCGTCGGTGAGGGTGTGCAGCAGGTCCCGGTCCAGGTCGACGCGGTCGGACCGCAGCGGCCGGTAGGGGTACAGGTTCACGCGGGAGACCAGGTAGGGGCCCTCCACGAGATCGAAGGACGTCGCGCTCACTCGCCCTCCGCGTTCTTGCGCCTACCCGCTCCGAAGCCGCGCGGCTCGCGTTCCGACGCCCACCGGAACCAGCGCAGCGCCACCACGGTACCCAGCAGGGACCAGCCCAGCAGCAGCCACACCGACGGCCAGTCCCACACCGGACCGCTCTCCGACAGCGCCCCGTGCAGCAGGATCGTCAGCGGCCGACCCGGCAGCACGTCCACGATCGCGCTCAGGGTGTCGCCCAACGGCAGGACGACGAACCCGCCCGCCAGGAACGCCGCGGGGAAGAAGACGCCGTTGATCATCGGCACGGCGGCGTCGGCGTTGGGCGGCAGCAGGGAGGCGGCGGCCCCCAGCGGCGCCATGCACACGAACCCCAGCGCGATCGCGGCCAGCACCAGGGGGATCCGCTCGGGGGCGACGCTCACGCCCATGCCCAGCAGCCCGATCGCGGTGACCACCGCGACCACGATGACCGTGGTGAGGAGCGTGTTGGCGAGGTAGGCGCCCATGACGGTGACGGGCCGGACCGGCGTCGTCCGGAACCGTTTGAACAGCCCGTGGTGGCGGCGGATCGCCAACCCGATGGCGACGTTGGCGAACGCCACCGACATCAGCGCGAACCCGAGGACGCCCCCGAAGCTCAGGTTGGCCTGGGTGATCTCGTGTTCGCCGAGGATCCGGATCTCGTCGGCCTGGGAGCGGAACGCGAATCCGAAGCCGACGTAGAACATCACCGGCATCAGGACGATGAACGCCAACGTGATGGGGGAACGCCAGAACTCCTTGAGTTCCCCGTCGACGTGCAGGAGGAAGGTGCGCAGGCCGTTGGCCCGGCGGGGCCGGGTGGCGGGTGCGGTGTCGGTGGTGCTCATTCGGCCTTCCCCGTGGTGGTCCCGGTCTTCTCCGCGCCCGTGTCGAGCATCGCCAGGTAGGCGTCGTCGAGGGTGGGCGGCACGATCGTCAGCCCGCTGACGCTCGTGTTCTCGCGGTCGGCCCAGGCCTGGACCTCGCGGACCACGGCGTCCTGGTCGTCGGTGTGGATGCGCACCCGGCCGTTGACCAGGCTCGCGCCTTGGGGCAGGCGGTCGGCGGGCACGCCCGGGTCGGCGAACTCCACGACGGTGAACGCGGAGGAGGAGCGGACCAGGTCCTCGGGAGTGCCCGAAGCGATGAACGATCCCTCGCGGATGACGTCCACCCGGTCGGCCAGCTCCTGCACCTCGGCGAGGTCGTGCGAGGTGAGGATGACGGTGGTGCCGCTGTCGCGCAGGCCCGAGACCAGGGCGCGGATGCGGCGGCGCGACACCGGGTCCAGACCGGTGGTGGGCTCGTCGAGGAAGAGCAGCTCGGGGCGGCCGGTCAGGGCCAGAGCCAGGTCCAGGCGGCGCAGCTGGCCGCCGGAGAGGGACTTGACCAGGGCGCCGCGCTTCTCGGCGAGGTCGACCTGGTCGAGGATCTCGTCCAGGCCCACCGGGTCCGGGTGGTAGGAGGCGTGTCGGCGCAGGATGTCGCGGACCGACAGGCCCGGTTCCAGCATGGTCTGCTGGAGGACGACGCTCATCCGGGTGCGCAGCCGGGCGAAGTCGCGGCGGTTCCCGGGGTCGAGCCCCAGGACGGACAGCCGGCCGGAGGTGCGGCCGCGGTGTCCCTCCAGAATCTCGATGAGCGTGGTCTTCCCGGCGCCGTTGGGGCCCAGCAGGGCGGCGATCGTACCGGTGGCCACCCGGTAGTCGATGCCGTGGAGGACCCGGCCCTTGCCGTAGTCCTTGGTGATGTCGGTGGCGTTGATGGCGTGCACGTGCTGCCCTCGGTGTTCTCGTGGGGGTGATGCGGGGGGAGGGGCGGCCCCCCGACCGGTGGGGAACCGCCCTACGCGGGCCGGATCAGCCGCACGACCCCGAGGAGCAGCAGCTGCTGGAGCCGCAGCACGAGGTGGAGGTGCAGCTGCTGGAGCCGCTGGTCGCGCCGGTCTCGGGGACGGCGACGGCCTCGCGGACGCTCATGACCTCCATGTCGGAGAAGTCGAGGTCGGGCAGCTCGATGGCGGGGGAGTCCTGCATGGGGAACCTTTCGCGGAGGGGAACAGGGGATGGACACATCGGAGAAACGGTATGTCGTTCGTTCACGCTTTGACCGGATGAAACGGCTGGGACATTTCCCTATCTGAGCAGTGGGATATTCCGGGTTCTCAAGAGGCCCGGGGCATCCTCTGGGAAGGGTGTCATCCGTGCCGATCATCGGGTTATCGAGGCTGCTGCCAGCTTTTTCAGCGCGAAAATGCACATGGGTGTTTGGGGGGGCGGACAAGGGGGGATGACAGCAGGTCGCGCCGCACGTGGACACGGCCCGAGAGGGACGCGCCGGAGCCCGTCCCAGGTCTGTCGCGGGGCGCGGATCAGCCGCAGGATCCGCCGGAGCAGCAGCTGCTGGAGCCGCAGCAGGAGGTGGAGGTGCAGCTGCTCGAACCGCTGGTGGCCCCGGTCTCGGGCACCGCGACGGCCTCGCGAACGCTCATCACCTCCATGTCGTCGAAGTTCAGCTCGGGCAGGTCGATGTCCAAAGCCGTCGATTCGGGCATGGTGAGCCTCTTCGGGTAGTTCGTTTCTTGCACAGTCCCCCGGGCGGCTCGAAAGTAACATGTCGTGAAGAAACTCGATAGAGGTTGTATAAACCGTTATCCGTAGTGTGTCTCCGGGTTCGCGGGACCGTTACGGAGAGAACGTCGAAGTGTCACGGATGGACTCACGTTCCTTTCGGTCCGCAATTCCAGTCGCGGGATTCGGAGGAGGGCCGCGTGGTCCGGCCACCCGGGCCACCGGCCGCGGGTCGGCGACCGCGGCGACGCCCCGGGGCGCGGCCCCGGCGGCCCCATGGGCCGGCGCGTGTCGGAGCCGGTCGGGGCGTCTTCGTTCACCCGGCGGGAAGAGGGCCCGGGTCATCCCGGAGCGAAGGGCTCACGGGGAAGCCCGGAGAAGGCGGGACCTCAGGACTCCGCGCGGGCGGCACGCCACTCCGGGGCGAGCACCGACCAGACCTCCGTGTCCTGACGGCGCCCCCGGTACGGGTGGTTCTCGCGCAGCACACCGTCCCGGCTCATCCCGAGCCGTCGGGCCACCGCGATGCTGGCGGCGTTCTTCGACGCCACGTGCCACTCGACGCGGTGCACCCCGCGCTCCTCGATCGCCCAGTCGATGAGCAGCCGCACCGCTCGGGTCACCAGGCCCCGGCCCGCCGCCGACGGTTCCAGCCAGCACCCCGCCTCGGCGGTTCCCTGGTCGGTGTCCAGGTTCGGCAGCATGACCCCGCCGACCAGTTTGTCGTCCAGCCAGATCCCGCAGATCCGGCCGGTGTCGGCGGCCGTCTTGTCCGCGTGCCGCTGGAGGTACGCCCGGCTCGACGCCAGGTCCGTGACCAGGTCCGGCATCCCGACGTAACGGCCGATGTACTCGCGCCCCCGGTCGATGTGCTCCAGGAACTCGCGCGCCCGCCACGGTTCCAGCGGTCGCAGCTCGGCGTCGTCCCCCAGGGAGATCGCGTACATTCCGCTCCTCGTCCTCGAAATCCGTCACCGGAGACGGTACTCCCCCGAGACTCCGGGCACCCGCGGTTCCGGGCGCGCTGCGTTCGCCTCGGCCGGGTTCGGCGTGACGCCTTTCGCGCCTTGGTCCCGGTCGCTCCACGGGTTTCGATGACCGGTCCGGCCGTCCCGTCCTGGGTCACGATGAACGCACAGCGCGTCACCCGGCCGACGGACCGCATCGCTGCCGGTTCCGACCACGTCCGCTCTGCCGCCGCCGTCACCGGGAGGCGCGACAGGGGAGAGGGCGGCGCCGCCATCCCGATCATCAGGGGCGCGATGCTCGCGAACACGGCGGAGGAATCAGGAGGCCCGGCTGAATCCATTCAGAGCCATGCCGGTCCGGGAAGTGGCAAGGGCGGGTAGCCGTAACCCCGTCGGCGCGACCGCGGGTCCGCTCAAGAGCGTTGCCCGTATTCGTGGTTGATTCTGTCGTTATGTATATCTTTGGGTGGTCGTTCGGTCGAATGAGTTCGCAACCCGAGGCGGACCAGGGATTGAGGGATGATAACTTCATCGGATGATGAGCAAAATGGTCGGGCATGATTGAGGCCTCACGCCACGGAGGTGCGTGAGGCCCAAGATGCGCGAGAGGATTCCTGCAAGAGCTCTCGTGCCTTCAGAGCGCTATCGGTCCCACTTCCTGATCAGGGAGTCGACGATGAAGCCGGCCACAGTGGGTACGCCGACCGCGTAGAACGGGTCGTATCCCGCGAGCAGGAGCACGATGATCGTCGTGACGACGATCGCGAAGAGCGTGATCCTGGGCCAGGGAGAGTGGGACCCCGGCCGGGGGTGCGGAGTCTGATCGGTGGTCTCGCGCTTGTTCTTGGGCATGTCAAACCTCGGTTTCGAAAGTAGTTAATCCTGGTTACTAGTGCTTAGAGAAAATCGTGTTACTAGTGGTCGAGAAAATCGAAAACAAGTTCTAGGGCGGCTTGCTCGGGGGCTTTCCGGCGTTCGTCATGTGTCACCTCCTGTGGCCGATTATTTCATGGTGGGTGGCCCTTGGCGAACCTTCGCCGGGATGAGGCTTGATTGTTCGCCATGGGTCCTTTGTTTCCTATAGTGCAATTTGATTTTCATGGGCTTCATGCTTTGTATGTTCCCTGGGGTACCCCAGGGGCGTCGTGCGCGCCATCGGCCTGGGGGCTCTGCTCCGAGCGTGGAGATCCGGGGTATCTCGTGTGGGCGAGGTATGATGCCCGCGACGAGTTCGCCGAGGAGGCACGTCCTCGACCTCGGTGTTCTTGTGCGGGGTTCGGTGGGAACCCTGTAAAGCCCCTAGGGCATGGTTGCTAATCGCGCTTCTAGTTATTGAGAAAATCGGGGCGTTCCTCGTTTTCGAGGAGCCGTCGGATGGCCCATACCACCGACTGCCTGTCGCTCTGAGCCGTGCCGACGGGAGGCGCACGTCCGCGAGGGCGGGCACTCTCCTGCCGGACACGGGTGTGGGGCGGGTCGTACGACCCGCCCCACACCCGTGTCCGGGCCGTGTCGCCGCTCGGGTTCCTCGGACCCTGCTGCCGAGGCCGACACCGGTGAAGTCGTGGCCGTGCCCCTCCGATGTGTCTTCGCGTGGGGTCGGGTGGTGCCCGGCCCCACGGCCCATGTGGTCGTTCGCGCCGATGGCGCGGGTCATCGGGTCGTCCTCGGCGCCGCCCAGAGCCCGGCCGCGTCGGAAGGCCGCCTTGACCTCCGCCCGGCGGGCCTCCTGCTCCGGGGCCCGGTGCCTAGTCGAAGACCTCCACCGGACAGCGGGCCGCACCGCTGCGGGCTATGCGGGCATCGCTGGTGACCAGTACGGCTCCCAGGGTCTCGGCCAGTGCCACGTAGGTGGCGTCGTAGGCGGACAGGTTCGCGCGAAGGACCTTGACACGGGGCCACAGGGGAAGCGAATCGTAGCGGTCGATCGGTAGCCGTTCATAGGCGGCCATCGCCGTGTCCACTTGGTCCGACGTGATCTTCCCGCCGCGGGCCATGCCCAGAAGCGCGGACATGACCTCGGTGTCGAGGAGGTGCGGGGCGCACAGGACGTCGGCTTCGGCCACCCGCGCGGCCACGGCCGAACCGACCGGGCCGGCCGCCGTCAGCATCTCCACGAGCGCTGAGTCGTCCATGACGATCAACGCCCGGCTCGCCCCTCGTCGATGGCGGACAGGACGTCGGAGACGGTGACGTCGGATCGGGCGGTACGGCGGGCCGCCTCCACGGCCTCGGCCAAGGTCGGTTTGGAGACCTCGCGGGTGAGCACGGTGCGGGCGTAGGCCTGGAGGGACTGTCCGGCCTTGGCGGCTCGGATCTTCATCTCCCTGACGACTTCTTCCGGCATGTCACGGATGGTGAGAGCAGTCATGAAAGCATTGTGCCTTCAATGGAAGCACTATGCATTCAATCTGTCCGAGCGCGGGCCCGGTGACCGGGGAGGGGATCCGTGCGCGGTTCCGCGAGTGCCGCGCCGCCTCGGCACTCGTGGGCACGGTCGTGTCGGGGGTTCCGACAGGCCGTGGGGCCGGGCGGTGCCCGGCCCCACGGCCCATGTGGTCGTTCGCTTCGGTCAGGTGCGGTCGCGGTCGAGGGCCGCGCCGATCTCGCCGACGCGGTCGGCGAGCAGGCCCATCGCGCCGATGGCGCGGGTCATCGGGTCGTCCTCGGCGCCGCCCAGAGCCCGGCCGCGTCGGAAAGCCGCCTTGACCTCCGCCCAGCGGGCCTCCTGCTCCGGGGTCATGGTCCCCCGCAACTCCGCCAGCTTGAGCAGGTTGGACTCCGCGCCCGAGGTCAGGGTCTGCGCCTCGCCCATGTAGTGGTCGTCGATGACGGCCTCCACCTCGGCGTCGTTCATGACCGGCACGATCTTCTCCGCCAGCCGGTTCATGTTCCGGTACGACCCCTGGAGTCGGAACGGCGGCTCGGTACGGGCGTCCTCCGACTGGGCCGCCGAGGCGATGTAGGCCTGGTTGTTGGCCATCACCACCTCCTGCACCCGCAGCATCTTGCGCAGCACCGACACGATCCGCTCGACCTCGACCGCCGAGTACGGGTGGCTCATCCGGTCCAGGGTCACCGAGTCATCGCCCCGGGCCATCCGCACGAACCGGTACACGTCCTCCCGGTCCCGCGTGGACAGCGGGGCCAGCATCGGGTTGGAGGTGAGCGCGTTCTCGATGTAGCTCAGCGCGAACAGCTCCTCCTTCCCCGAGAGCACGTCGCCCAGGTTGTACACGTCGGCGCGGTTGGCCAGCATGTCCGGGATCCGGAAGCGCTTGCCCTGCTCCGTGTACGGGTTGCCGGACATGCACACCGCGAACCTCTTGCCCCGCAGGTCGTAGGTGCGGGTGCGGCCGTTCCACACGCCCTCCATCTTGCGCTGCCCGTCACAGAGCGAGATGAACTTCTGGAGCAGCTCCGGGTTCGTGTGCTGGATGTCGTCCAGGTACAGCATCGTGTTGTTGCCCATCTCCAGGGCGAAGGAGATCTTCTCGATCTCCTGCCGGGAGGTGGCGTCGGGCGCCTCCGCCGGGTCCAGCGACGTGACCGCGTGCCCCAGGGCGGGCCCGTTGACCTTCACGAAGACCAACCCGAGCCGGCTGGCCACGTACTCCATGAGCGTGGTCTTTCCGTAACCCGGAGGGGAGATGAGCAGCAGCAGGCCGCTCTGGTCGGTGCGCTTGTCGTCCCCCGCCGCGCCGAGCTGCTTGGCGAGGTTGTCGCCGATGAGCGGCAGGTACGACTCGTCCAGCAGCCTGTTGCGGACGAACCCGCTCATCACCTTCGGCTTGTACTCCTCCACCCGCAGGCGGTCGCGTTCGGCCGCCACCAGGGTGTGGCGCCGCTTCTGGAAGTCCCGGTAGGCGGGCACCTCCTCCAGCCGGAACCGGCGGGTGCGCGGCAGGATCTCGTCCAACCGCACCTCCAGGGACCGGTCCCGCACCCGCGGGTGCGAACCGAGGAGCCCGGTGACGGTCTCGTGCACCGCCGCCGACGACTCGTACCGGTCGACCTTCGCCAGGGAGATCGCGGTCGCCTCGGGCAGGTCCTCGGCGTCGACGTCGTCTCGGGTGGCCGTGTACGCCTCCAGCCACGCGGAGACCAGCTGGTGGCGGGCGGCCAGGTCGTCGCCGAGGCGGCGCAGGTCCTCCTCGAAGGACTTGCGGGTGGTCTCCCGGGTGCTGCCCAGCGCCCGGGAGAACCGGTCCAGGAGGGTGCGCGCGCCCGCGCCGGACACGAATCCGCGCTCGGTCGGGGTGTCCGCCGCCAACTCCTCGAACAGGTACTCGCCGACCAGGTCCAGGTCGGTGTCCCGGTACAGTCCCGTGTCGGTGAGGAACGCGTCCACGGCCCCGGCGAACTCGGTGCGCAGCGCGTCGATGGCGGCGGAGCGCCGGGCCCCGAACACCGCGCGGGCGCGCGCCAGCGACGCCGCCCGGGTGGCCCAGGCCTCCTGCCGCTGCCGTTCGGGGCCGAACGCCCAGAACAGCTGGGCGACCGCGCGCACCCGGCCCGGGTACCGCAGCAGCCCCGCCCCGGTGCGCAGGCGCAGCAGGGACGACAGGATCCTCGCCGCGTCGTGGTCGTGCACGCCGCGTTCGTAGCCCTCGTCGTAACGGGTCTCGGCGGCCTCGCGCACCAACGACAGCAGCGACGACCCGTTCTCGGGGTGCAGTTCCGCCTCGTTCAACCGCTCCAGGGAGAGCCCGCCGGCGCCCTCCTCGGCGGCGGCCAGGATCGACGTCGCCAGGTGCTCGGCCCGGTACACCAGCGGGCTCTCCGACACCAGCGGGCGGTCCCACAGGTGCCGGGTCCTCGCGAACCCGGGATCGGTGACCGGCTCCCGGAAGTCGGTTCCGGTGATCGACAACGCCATCTCCCCGTGATGCGGGGTGAGGGTGAGGTCGATCGGCTGGGAGTTGATCGCGAACCGGTGCCGCCCCAGGCGGAGCGTCTCGCCGTCGTACAGGTCGGTGCGGTCCTGGAGGGCGCGCCCCGCCTCCTGCCGGGCGGCGAGGATCCGCCCCTCCAGTTCCTCGGCGCGCACGGTGTCGCCGAGGACGCGCATCTCCTCGACGGTGCGGCGCAGCCGCGTGACCATCGCGTCGGAGGCGAAGTAGGTGTTGACGTCCTCCAACGTGCCCAGGGTCGACACCCGACGGTGCACGCCCTCCAGCACGCGTTCGGCGGAGGCCGCCAACCGGTCGGCCCGGCGGGCCCGCTCGTCCACCAGGGTCTGCTTGCGGCCGGAGAACGCCTCGTACACGTCCTCGCGCTTGTCCGACAACTCTCCGAGGAAGTCGTCGAACTCGGCGAACCTCGACTCCAGGTTCTCCAGCTGGAGCATGATCCGCCCCAGCTGTTCGTCGCACCGCTCGGGGGTGTCGGCGGCAGCCAGCGCGCCGGTGACGGCCTGCCCGAGCAGCGCGAACTCCGCGGCGAACTCGGCCCGGCCCTCCAGCGCCGACAGTTCCCCGCGCCGGTTCTCCAGCGTCGCCCGGGCCCGGTTGATCCCGGCCAGGACCTCGCTGACCCGCTCCAGGATGCGGGTCCGCACCTGGGCGTCGCCGATCTCCAGCGAACCGATGACCTCGGTGACCGTTCCCAGGCCCTCGGTCTGCGCGGCGATGCGCTCGCCGACGGCGGTGGCGGCGCTGACCGCCTCGATCGACCCGGCCTCCTCGACCAGCCGCTCCACCTCGGAGTGATAGCCGTCGAACGCGTCGTCCTGTTCCAGGAACGCGACGGTGCGCCGACCGACGGAGGTGATCTCCTCCTCCAGGGACCGGTCCAGCTCCGCCAGCCGGTCGGCGTCCACGTAGCGCGTCTCGCTCAGCGTGGCCGCCCGCCCCTGGGCGCGGCGCAGTTCCGTCAGCCGGTTCACCCACCCCTCCGCGGACCGGGGGGTCTCCCCCCGGGACGTGCGGATGAGCGCGGTCGCCCTCGCCTCGGCATCGGCCAGGGACTCGGCGGCCTGGGCGGTCAGGGCCTGGACGTTCTCGAACTCCTCCAGCACGCGTTCGGCGGTGGCGCGCACCCGCGCCAACGGCCCCGCCAGGTCGCCCAGTTCCTCCTCGCCCAGCCAGTGGAACCGGTCGGACACCCGGCGGCAGGCGGCGATGAGCGCCTCGAACACCTCGGTGGAGGGCCGCATGTCCTGGGCCATCCGCGACACCGACAGGCAGTCCGACACGCCCCGGACCAGCTCGGCGTTGCCGATCCGCTCCAGCGGGCCGGTGCCCACGGGCTGGGAGGCGGCGTACTCGTCGGACACGTACGGGGTCTGCCACACCTGCATGGGATGCACCCGGGTGGGCTCGCCCGACGTCTCCCGGAACACCGTCATGGTGCCGTCGTCGAACAGCGAGTACCCGTGGCAGACGACCGGGTTCGCCACCTCCTTGCGGATGGTGTTGTACGACAGCAGCAGGCTGCGCCCGTCCGTCCGGGAGTGGAAGACGTACAGCACGTCCTCTCCGTTGGGCGAGCGCACCACCCGCTCGAACTCCAGGTCGGTGACGTCGGTGTCGAACGTCCGGGCCGCCCCGGTGGCCAGGTAGTAGCCGCCGGGGAAGATCAGCCCCTGGTCGTCGGGCAGCCGGCGGCAGGACTGGCCGATCCCGTCGAGGCGCAGCACGTCCTTGGTGTGCCGGTTGAAGACCAGGTGCCGCCACTCGGTCTCGTTGTAGGGCAGGATCCGCAGCAGGATGAGCGGACCCGCCTCGGCGTGGAACACCGCGGCGTCGGCCAGGCTCTGCAACGCCTCGTCGACGGGCTCGCTGTAGATGCCCTCGCCGACCTCGGTGTTGTTCTCGATCTTGATGGTGAGGTCGCCGCCGACCGTCTCCACGAACAGCTCGTCGAGGACGGAGATGTGCGGGTGGCGGCCGAGCACGTGGTCCTCGCGGCTGGTCTCCACCCACGTGAACTCGTGCGACGGCGGGAACACGTGGTCGCGTTCGCCGCGATCGTCGAGATAGGCGATCTCACCGGTGGGCGCCACCGACCACCGGAGCACCCGCACGTCCTCCGTCCGCGGCCCGATCTGGAAGACGGCCAGCAGCCGGTCCTCGATCCTGCGCAGTTGGAGGAGGCGGGCGTCGCGGTAGTAGCGGTAGAGCTGACCGAAGTCCTGCCGGAACCGGTCGTCCTCCAGCAGCCCGGGGAGGGCGCCCTCGGGTGTCCCGGTGAAGGAGAACCCGTCCTCGTCGTGCCGGTAGCGGTGCAGCGAGAACACGTCGGGGACGTGCGTCTCCCGCTGCATGCCGATGAAGACGTTGTAGCCGAACAGGATCGTGTCACCGGTGCCGCCGTCGGCGCCCGCGCCGACGGAACGGCCCACGCTGACGACGTCCCGCGGCGTGCAGTTGTGCTCGGTGCGGATGCGCTCGGTGCCGAGCAGGGTCAGTTCGGTGCCGCCGAACACCTTCAACCGCCGGGTGTTCAGCTCCTCGGTCCGGCGGGCCAGTTCACCGGTCTGCTCGCGGAGCCGGGCGCGGAGCACCTCGTAGGTGCCCGCGTCCAGCGCCCGCTCGTCGACGGTGTCCGGCCCGGGGCCTGCGGTCTCCTGGGACAGGGCCTCGGTCACGGAGGACTACCTCACTGCTTCACGGCGTTGACGGAGTTCACGGTGGGGGCGAGCGCGGTCACCGGCAGCTGGTCCAGGCCCATGGAGCGGGCCGTGGTGAGCAGGCCGTTGAGCCTGCCGCTGTCGCCCCGGTCGGCGTTGATGAGCTTGAGCAGCAGCGCGGAGACGGTGAGGTTCTTGACGTCCTCGGTGTCCAGCGACGCCACGACCTTCTTGAGGTCGCCGACGAAGTCGCCCTCGCCGTTCAGCCAGTCGCCGCCCAGCGCCCGCATCGTCTCGGAGTTGCCGACGAAACCGTCCACGGCCTTGCCCAAGCCGATGGAGTTGACCATACGGTCGAAGAACACGCCGTCGCCGCCGACGATGTTGATGTCGGCGTTCTCCAGACCGGTGGCCAGGACGGTGGCCTGCGCCTCGGCGACCTGACGCTGGACGTCGATGCCGGCCAGACGGACCTCCTTCTCGGCCTCCAACCGCAGGCGGTACTCCTCGTGCTCGCGGCTGACCTGGTCCAGGGCGGCCATGGCTCCGGCCTTGTCGGTGAGGCCCGCGGCCTCGGCGCGCAGCTTCGCCTCGATGCCCTCGGCCTCGGCGAGCATCTTGGCCTGGACGGCCCTGGCCTCGGCCTCGGCCTTGAGGCGGGAGACCTCGGCCTCGGCGGTACCGACCTTCTCGATGGCGGCGGCGTCCTGCTCGCGGACCTGGACGTCGGCCAGGCCCTGCGCGGCGGCCTCGGCCTGGACCCCCTCGGCGAGACGGATCTTGGCGCGGGTGTCCAGCTCGGCGGCCTGCTGACGGGCCTCGGCGAGGGTCAGCTCCTCGGCGGCCCTGTGCTTGGCCGCGGCCTCGGCGGCCTCGGCGGCCTTGATGTCCTTGACCAGGCGCTCCTGCGCCTCGGCCTCGGCGTGGATGATGATGGCCTGGCGCTGGCGCTCGGCCTCCTCGACCGCGCGCAGACGCTTGATGGCCTCCTCCTGCTCGGCCACGGTGCGGTCGACGGCGATCCGCTCGCGGACGACGTCGGCGACCTCGCGCTTCTCGGCCTCGACCTCCTTGTCCTTGGAGATCCGGCTCAGCTCGGTCTCGCGCTCGCGGCCGATGACCTCCAGCATCCGGTCCTTCTCGATGCGCTCGGTCTCGATGGCGATGACGCGCTCGCGGTTCTTCTCGGCGACCGCGATCTCACGCTGCTGGTTCTGGTGCTGGACGCCCAGCGCCTCGGAGGTGCGGATGTTCGCGGCCTCGGACTTGAGCCGCTCCTCCGCCTGGACGCGGGCGGTCTCGGCCTCCTCACGGGCCTTGATGATCTCGATCTCGCGCTTGGCCTTGGCCGCCGCCTCCTCGCGCCGCTTCTCCAGCTCGGCGAGGGTCTCGGAGGTCTCCGTGTTCTGGCGGTCGATCTCCTTGCGGCGGTCGTTCTCGAAGGCGTTGGTGCGCTTGTGCTCGGTCGCGGTGCGCTCGGTGATCTTCGAGATGCCCTGCGCGTCGAGGATGTTGTTGGCGTCGTGCTGGTGCAGCGGGGTCTGCTCCAGGTAGTCGATGGCCACGTCCTCCAGGACGTAACCGTTCAGGTCCGAGCCGATGACCTCGACGATCTGCTGGCGGAACTCCTCGCGGTGGGTGAACAGCTCCTCGAAGTCGAAGCGCTTGCCGACGGTCTTGAGCGCCTCGGCGAACTTGGCGTTGAACAGTTCCTGGAGCGTCTCCGGGTTGCTGGCGCGCTCGGTGCCGATGGCCTTGGCGACCCGCTTGACGTCCTCCTCCGTCTCGTTCACCCGGATGAAGAACTTCACGCTGATGTCGGCGCGGATGTTGTCCTTGCAGGTGAGGCCGTCGCGACCACGCCGGTCCAGGTCCAGGGTCTTGACCGAGATGTCCATGTACTCGGCCTTGTGCAGGACCGGCAGGATCACGGCTCCGGTGAAGGTGACGTGGACGTCGCGCGTCTTGGAGATGATCAGCGCCTCGCCCTGCTTGACCTTCTTGAACATCTTCAGGATGAAGACGAGGAGAAGGATGAGGACGAGGAGGGCGACGCCCAGGGCGATGCCGAAGGTCAGGAAGGCCGCGTCGGCGGCCTCCTGACCTGTGGACGGAGCGCTCAGCAACACGTGTGGGGGCCTTTCTGCGAGTGACCGTGCGGGGTCGAGCGTGGCCGGGAGGGGCCTGTCGGGAGGGGGCCGCGGGCAAGGGAGGCGGGGCCCGCGATGGTCCCGGGGGGTGCGCTCGTGGCATAGGACGCCATCTGTACCGGAACGGTTCCCCGTACCCGAAGGGTCACGGTCGGCGGGCGGGTCGCCACCGCCCGTGAAAGGTCTCACTACCGTGGCTTTCCGCTGATGAACGCCTTGAACCGGGGATTCTCGGGGATACTGGTCGCACCGGACACGCCGTGTCCCCCGCTCGACATCCGGGACGGTTCCATGACGCGTCGCCCCCCGTACTTCACCCCCACCGGGCCGCCGCGGTGGTGGTACACGATCGCGCTCGGCCTCTGGTTCGGGTGCTTCCTCTTCATGGCCCTGGCCTGGTCCGCCGGTGACCGTGACGGCCTCCGGGCACAGGACATGGACCGCGCTCCGGCGGAGGAACCCCACACCGTCGAGCTGACCGTCGACGAGGCCGACTCCCGCGTCCTGTACCTGGAGTTCCCGCGCACGGAGGAGGGTCATCCCTGGCACCTGACACCGTCGTCGGAGCGTTCGATCGCGATCTGGGTGGAGCCCGAGCCGGACGGCGACGCGGTCCGCTTCGTCAACGGTCTCGCCGACTACACCGCCGAGGTGGACGGGACGGCCGTGTGGGGGTTCGGGATGGCGGAGATCGACCTCGAACCCGGTGAGCACGTCCTCTACGTGGAGTCGGAACTCTCGTTGGACGACGCCCGCCTCGCGGTCGGGGAACCGGTGCGCGAGACCACGGCGACGCCCGCCCTGATCGTGTTCGCGCTGGCCCTGTGCTCCGGGGTCGTCGCGCTCGTCACCGCTCTGGGACGGCGGCGTGCCGCCAAACGGATCACCACCACGGCCCAGGGGGCATGATGGCGTACTTCGACCCGATCGCCGAGAACACGGCGAAACACATGCACCGCATCAACGAGCTGGAGGAGGCCGAGGCCCAGCGGAACCGGGACGCCGACGTCGGCTGCCTGCTCACCATGCTCGCGATCGGCGTGCCGCTCTACCTCGCGGTCTCGTTCGTGTTCTCCACGGTCACCGCGGGGATCGGTTCGCTGGGCGGGTTCGTGTCCTGGCTGGCGTCGGAGAGCCTCCTCGCGCCGGTCTTCCCGGCCCCCGGCGACGGTGCGGCGCGGTCCGCCCTCTCCATCGCCACGTTGCTGCTGCTCCTGTCCGGGGCCCCGCTGTACCTGTCCCACCTGCTGCGCGGCACCCGTCTGGCGGTGCTGCGGTGGGCGCTCACGCCCCTGGGCCTGATCATGGTCCCCGTCACCGCGTGGGCCTGCGGCTCCCAGATGATCGCACCGATCGTGAGGCTCGCGTCGTGAATCCTCCGTTCCCGCCCTCCGAAGGTCCGCGCCCGCCGGGACCGCAGGGGCCGCCGCCGCAGGATCAGCCGTATTCCGGGGCCTCCCCCGGCCCGTTCCCCGGACCCGTGCCGCGGAGCACTCCCGCACAGGGCCCGCCGCAAGGTCGGCCGCCGCAGGGTCAGTCGCCGCAGGGTCAGCCGTACCCGGGGGCGGCCCCCGGCCCGTTCCAGGGCGTCCCGCCTCCCGAACCCCCGCCGCAGAGTCCTCCCGCGCAGGGTCCGCCGCAGGGTCCCCCACCGCAGGGACCGCCCGCACCGGACACCCCGGTGTGGAGACTCCTGCTCGCCCGGCTCTCGGGCGGGACCTCTCCGTGGTTCCCGCTCGCCCTGGGCGGCTCCGTCCTGGTGGCCCTGGCCGGCCTGCTCCTGCCGTGGGTGGGCGGACCCGACGCGGACCTGGTCGTCCACGGCTCCCGGACCACCCCCGACGGAGTGGTGGAACTCGGCTCCCGCGCCGGTCTCCAGGGCGGCGACGGCCTGCTGCTGACGTTCGCGGCCCTGGTGGCCGTGCTCCTGGCGCTGCTGTGCCGGTTCCGCGCGCCGGGACCGGCCCAGCGGACGTTGCTCATCCTGGTCGGTCTGCTGATGCTGGCCTGGTCGATCGTCGACATCGCCGATGTGGGCCGATTCGCCGACGCGGGCGGCGGGGAACTGCGGCTACGGCCGTCCGTCGGCGGATTCGTCTCCTGCCTGGGCGCCTTGGTCGTCATCGCCGCCGGTGTCCTTCTCCCCCTGGACCCGGAGACCGCTCGGCGGCGCCGGCTGCTCCGGGCGGCCGGACTCGCGGACCGGGGACGCCACCGGGACGCGCTGGAGGAGGTGCAGGGCCTGATGGCCCGACCGGCCCCGGCCACGGTCGACCCCGATGGTGAGATCCGGTTGCGCGAAGGCGCGATCCACGCCCTGATCACGGCCATGGCCGGCCAGGTCGACCGGGCCGACCGGGCGGTGCGCGCCCACCTGGAGCTGGTCGAGGGGCTGCGCGGGTCCGACCCCGAGGAACTGCACCATCACCGGGTCGAGGCGGCCCGGACGATCGCGGTGTACGACGCGGCCGGCGCGCTCACCTTCCTGGACGGGCTGCGCCGCGAGGCCCACGGCCGCTGGGGCCCGGGACACGAGCGCGCGCAGGCGGCCGACCGGCTCCACGAGGAGATCTTCACCGCCTACTACGGGCGCCCCCCGTACTGACGGTCCGCCGCCCCGCGGGACGGCGGATCAGTCCCTGCCGGGGTCCAGGGCGGGATCGAAGCGGGTCACCAGGAACACGTCCTGTTCGTCGCTGTGGTCGAAGATCAGGGCGGTGCTCCCCGAGGGCAGCGTCTCGCCGCCGATGGTCCGCACCGGGATGGTGATGGAGGCCCCGCCCGCGGTGAGGATCTCCGCGTGCCCGAAGGTCTCACTGGCGGTGCCGATCCTGATCACACAGGTCCGGCCGACCAGCTCGCGCTTGGACGACCCCTTCGGCTCGGGCAGGAACCGTTGGAGGGCCATCACCGCGCCGCTGGTGAACGCCCACGCCGCGATCACGGCGATGAGGAGGACGACCGCGCCCAGCGCCCAGGCCGCCGCGCTTCCGGGGGTGGTGAAGAGACTGGCCACGATCCCGCCCATCATGCTCACGAACCAGGCGGAGAGCACCAGCACGGTGATCTCCACGGTCACCGGGGCCTTGCCCAGGCCCAGCCGGCCCATCACCGCGCTCGCCCCGACCGGGTCGCCGTCGGCGTCCACGGAGTCGAGCGACTCCGCGTCGGCCAGGCCGACCGCCGCGATGATCCAGTAGACGACGATCACGAGGAGCATGGGCGTGAGGAGCACGGTCGGGAAGCCGAGGGCCGTGCCGAGGAACAACCCCACGCGGGTCACACTCCTTCGCGTCCGGGATCCCCGGCGGCACTCGGGGGAGGAACGTGCCGTCAGGACGGGGACCGTGTCCGGAACTCTACCGAACGCCCCAGTTCAGGACGGCGCAGGGTGACCGGCGTCGGCCGGAATCGGCCACCGTCCTCGGGTTCGGGGCGCGGCCGGGCCGGAATCAGCCCTGCCAGGAGTACCGCCGGCGGGTGAGCAGGAGCCCGAGGTCGGTCAACGTGAATACGTCGGCGAATTCCGCCGTCTTCTGGTTTCCCCGCACGTCGTCGCTGGTGAACCTGCCGACGACGATGACGGTGTCCCCTTCGGAAACCGTTTTGAAAAGCGAGTGCCGACCACCTGTGCAGCCCAGTCGCTTCATGCTCCGGAAGGCCTCCGCGGGGCCGCGGGCGACTCGTTCGCCCGGGTGGTGGAACCGCGTTTCGGGATCCAGGAGGGACATGTAGCCTTCCGCGTCCCCGAGATCGAGGTAGTGGTACGAGAGGCGCGCGTGCTCCGTGCCGACGGTGGTCACGGAATCACTGGCGGTGATGGCCATGGATCCGGCTCGGGGGTACATGGGAAGTCCTTCCTGATGGAATGCTTTCATGCTGCACCGGCGGGCAATCCGAGGGCTATCTCGCCGCTATCGCATTTTTCAAATGAACTCAATCCACGTCTCCCTTTTGTTGTATTTCGTGTGATAGAAATCTTTGCGGGCGTTACCGTGTCCGATGTTGCAGCGCAATTGGGGTGTCACGATAAGTACCGCAACAGAAGCCGAGAGCGATATTCGGCACGGATTTTTCCGTCTCCTCGGGTCACTGGAGGTCGAAGGGCCCGGTGGCCCCCTGCGGGTGCCGCCGGGTCGCCAGCAGGTGGTCCTGGCCTCCTTGCTGCTGGACCTGAACCGCATCGTCTCGACGGACCAGTTGGTCGACGTCATCTGGTCGCACGATCCGCCGGAGACGGCCCGGACCCAGGTGCAGATCTGCGTGTCCCGGCTCAGACGCCTGCTCGTCCCGACCGGGGCGGTGATCGACACCCGGACTCCCGGTTACCTGCTGCGCGCCGGCCCCGAGGCGGTGGACGTTCACCTGTTCCGGGTCTCGGTGCGCGACGCCGAGATCCTCGCCAGGGAAGGGCGCGACGAGGACGCGGCCGACTGTCTGCGCGAGGCCGTCGGGAGCTGGCGCGGCCCCGCGCTGTCCGGCCTGGAGGGGGAGATCCTCCGCAACAAGGCGGTCCTGCTCGACGAGGAGCGGGTCGCCGCCACCGAGGCCTACGTCGACATCGAACTGCGACTGGGCCGCCACGCACGCCTGCTCGGCGAACTGCCCGACCTGGTGGACCGCCACCCCACACGGGAGCGGTTGCGCGCCCAGCTCATGCTCGCCCTGTACCGCTCGGGCCGCCAGGCCGACGCCCTGCGCGCGTACCGCCTCGGACGCGACCTGTTCATCGAGGAACTCGGGCTGGAACCCGGCACCGAGCTGCGGTCGCTGGAGGCGTCGATCCTGCGGTCGGACCCGGCGCTGGACCTCCCCCGCGCCCCGGTGCCCCCGGCGCCCCCTGTCCCCGCCGAGCACCGGCCCGCCGACGGCCCCGGAGCAGCCGACGACGGCCCGGCGCGGCGCGACCGGGAGGAGGCGCCGACCGCCGCGGCGACCCCGGTCCCCGGCCCCTTCCAGCTCCCGACCGCCGCCGCCGACTTCGTGGGCCGACCCGAGACGGTCGCCGCGGTGCAGGAGGCCCTGGCCGGGGGCCCCGGCGCGTCCGGTATCGCCGTACTGCTCGGCCGCCCGGGAGTGGGCAAGAGCGCCACCGCCGTCCACATCGCCCACCGCCTGGCCGATGAGCACTTCCCCGAGGGGCAGCTCTACTGCGACCTGCGCGGCAGCGGCGGAGAACCGCTGACGGCCCTCAACGTGCTCGGCAGGTTCCTGCGGGCACTCGGCGTCCCCGGACAGGCCGTCCCCGACGACCTCGACGAGCGCTCCGGGATGTACCGCGGCATCATCGCCTCCCGGCGCCTGCTCGTCGTGCTCGACGACGCGGCCTCCGAGGCCCAGGTCCTCCCGCTCCTGCCCGGCCGCGGCGGGTGCGGGGTCCTCATCACCTCGCGCGCCCGGATCACCGGCCTGCCCGGGGCCCACCGCATCGAACTCGACATCCTCGACGAGTCGGCCGCCCTGGACCTGCTCGTCCGCGTCATCGGCAAGGACCGGGTCGAACGGGAGCGCGAGTCCGCCCGCGCGCTGGTGCGCAGCGTGGGCCGCCTCCCCCTGGCACTGCGCATCGCCGCGGCCCGGCTCGCGGCCCGACCGCACTGGTCCGTGGCGGCGATGGTGACCCGTCTGTCCGACGAGCGGCGCCGACTGGACGAACTGGCCCACGGCGACATGACCGTCCGGTCCAGCCTCTCCCTCACCTACGACGGGTTGGACGCGGTCACCGCCCGGGTCTTCGGCCTCCTCAGCGCCGCCGAAGGTCCGACCGTCCCTTCCTGGGCCGCGGGCGCCCTGCTCGACGACCCGCGCCCCTTCCCGGCGGACCTGACCGAGCCCCTCGTGGACGCGCGCATGCTCGACGCCACCGGCATCGATCCCGCCGGGGAACCCGTCTACCGTTTCCACGACCTGGTCCGTGAGTACGCGCGGGAGAAGGCCGACGAGCAGGGCCTGCCCACCCCCGACGGCCACCGTCGCCTCATCGGCGGCTGGCTCGCCCTCCTGGAGGAGGCCAACCGCAGGATCCTGGGCGGCAACCTCCTGCGCGTGACCGGTACCGGCGAGCGGTGGCGCCCGCCCGCCGCCTACACCGACGTGCTGCTCGCCGACCCGCACCGGTGGATCGACCTCGAACGCCCCGGCCTGCTCGCCGCCATCACCCAGGCCGCCCGACTCGGATTCGACGAGCAGTGCTGGGAACTGGCCTCGCAGTTCTGCGTCTACGCCGAGAGACGTGGGTACTTCGACGAGTTCCGGGAGATCCTCGAAGTCGTCTCGGAGGCCGTGCGCGCGTCCGGGAACCGGCGCGGCACCGCCGCCATGGACTTCGTGCGGTGCCTGCTGATGACCAACGACCGTCGTCCCCGTGAGGCCGACGCGGCCCTGTCTGCGTCCTTCGACGGGTTCACCGAGGTCGGGGACCGCTTCGGACAGGGGCTGTGCCGGGCCTGGATGGCCGACTCCGCCTTCGCCGCCGGCGACCGGGCCGGGGCCCGCGCGTTCTGCGCGGCGGCCCTGGAGGACTTCGCCGCGGTGGGGGAGACCGGTGCGGCCTGGCGGCCCCTCATCTCGCTGGGCCGCATCTCCCTCGCGGAGGACGGGCCCGGTGAGGCCACGACCTTCCTGGAGCGCGCCCTGGCCTGCACCCGGGAGACCGGGGATCCGCGCGCCCAGGCCCAGGTCCTTTACCAGATGGCGCTCCGCGACATGGAACTCGGCGAACACGCCGATGCCCGCACGCGGTTCGAGGAGGCCCTCGGGCACGTCACCCGGCCCGGGGACCCGGTCGGTGAGGCATTGCTGCACTCCGGTCTCGGGCGGGCCCTCGCCGCGATGGGGGAGACGGGCCCGGCCTGTGCGGCTCTGGAACGGTCGATCGTCCTGTGGGGGAGTCTGGGCGATCGCGAGGGGGAGGCACAGGCACGGGCCCTCCTGGAGCGGACGGCGGTGGCCGCGGGCGCGGGCGCGGCGGTGTCGCCGGGCTGAGCCCGGGCGGGGCGCCCGGTGGCTACTTGGGCCAGTTGCCGCTGTCGGTGCAGGAGGAGGTCTGGCAGGTCGGCGGGGTGCCGGAGCCGTCCTCGGCGAGGGCGGGAGAGCCCAGGAGCGAGACCAGGGTCAGAGCGGCGGCGGTGAGGACGAGGAAGCGGAGTCGCATGGGGGGTGCCTTTCTTCGGTCGGGCTCTCCTTGAGGCGTGTCCACACCGTAGAAATCCGCCCTGTCCTCTCCCTATCCCCGTGCTATTGCCGCCGCGGTCCCCCACCCCCCGGTACCGATAGCGGCGGGGATGAGGACGCGATAGCCCGGTCTTCCACGCTGGTGCACACCCCAGCAGACGCCACCTGAAAGGTCGACGTGGAACATGGAAGCCCGGGAAGTGCAGCAGGCCTTCGGACCCCTCCTCCTCAGATTCAGAGTCCGTAGCGGATTGACCCAGCAGGAGCTGGCCGATTTCTCCACCATCAGCGTCCGCGCCATCCGGGACCTGGAACACGGGCGCGCCCGAACCCCCCGCCGCGACACCGTCCGCCTGCTCGCCGACGGGCTGCGGCTCAACGACAGGGACCGTGAGGACCTGCACGCGGCGGCCGGCCGCCGGTCCGGCCACGGGTGCCCGAGCCTGCGCCTCCAGGACGTCGCGGGAGACCCGCCCGTGGCCCGCACCCCCCTCCTCGGAAGGAAGGGGAACCTGGCGACGCTCACCGCCGGCCTGGCGTCGGTCGGCGACCGGATCGTCTCCGTCGTCGGGCTGCCGGGTGTGGGCAAGTCCCGGCTGGCGGCCGAGGCCGCGGCGCGGCTGCACCGCGACCCCGGCCTGCGTGTCGCCTGGGCCTGCGGCGACGCCTGCGAACTCGTCCATGACCCCGCCCGGACGCCCCTTCCCGCCGCGGCCGTCGACGCCCTCCACTCCGACACGGGCGACACCGACGCCTTGGACACGGTCGCCGCCGTCCTGGGGGACGAGCCCGTCCTGCTCGTCCTCGACGACCCCCGCCCCGACCGCCTGGCCGCCGCGCCCGTGGCCCGGCTCCTGGCGTCCTGCCCCGGTCTGCGCATCCTGGCCACCGCCCGACGGCCCCACGGCCTGCCGGGTGAACAGGTCTTCCTGCTCGATCCCCCTGAGCAGGAGGACGCCCGCGAGATCCTCGACCACCATTTGGGGCTGGCCGACCCCCGGCTGCGCTTCGGCGACCCCCGGACGGAGGAGATCTGCCTCCTGCTCGACGCGTTGCCCGGGGCGCTCGTCTCCGCCGCCTCCTGGTCCTCGGTGTACGACCTGGACACCCTGCGCGCCCTGCTGGTGGAGGACCCGTTCCCCCTGCTCGCGCGGCTCGACGGGGGAGGCCCCGACCGGAGGAACGCCTTCCTCACGGCGGTCGAGGACTGCCCGGGGGAGCAACGAAGCCTGCTGTCGGCCCTGCGCGCCTTCCCCGAAGGGGTCACCGCCGCCTCCCTGGCCGAGGCCTCGGGCAGCTCCATGACCGACTGCGGGCGCTCCCTCGCCGGGCTGATGACCCGCGGCCTGGTCCGTCGCGATCGCGGCTCCGCCCTCTCCCTCTTCCGCACCCCCCGCCTGGTCGGTCTGCTGGACCCGGCCCCCCACACGTTCGACGACCGCATCGGAGCCACGCCGTGACCACCACCGGACGCCTCACCACCGGGCTGCGCGCCGGGACCCGGCGCAGGCTCTTCGAGAACGGCTCGGCCGACGTCTCCGCCGAGCTGGGACCCATCACCGAGGTGGACCTGGCGCACCTGGTCATGCTCGACCGCACCGGGCTGCTGGACCGCGCCCGCACGGCCGCGCTGGCCGGTGCCGTCACGGACCTGCGCGCGGACGGGTTCGCCGCGGTGCGCGGGCTCCCCCGGCCCCGCGGCCTCTACCTCGCCTACGAGGAGTACCTGAGCGGCCTGCTCGGACCGGAGGTCGGTGGCGCCCTGCACACCGGCCGGTCCCGCAACGACCTCAACGCGACCACCGCGGCCATGCTCCTGCGGGAGCGCGCGCACGGGCTGCTCGGACAGACCCTGCGTCTGCACGCGGTCCTGCTCGGTCGGGCCCGCGTCCACCGGGACACGGTCATGCCCGTGTACACCCACTTCCAGGCGGCGATGCCCGTCACCTACGGGCACTACCTCCTGGGCGTGGCCGAGGCCCTGGGGCGGGACGCCGACGCGCTCGCCGAGGCCGCCCGAGGCCTGGACCGCTGCCCGTTGGGCGCGGGCGCGGTGGCCGGCACCGACCTGCCCATCGACCCCGCGGTGACGGCCGACCTGCTCGGCTTCCGCGAGCCCGCGCGGCACTCCGTCGACGCGGTGGCCAGCCGCGACACCCACCTGCGTCTCCTGTCGGCCGCGGCCGGACTGGCCGTCACCCTCAGCCGGCTGGCCTGCGACCTCCAGCTCTGGAGCACCGCGGAGTTCGGGCTGATCGACATGGCCGACCACCTCGTCGGCGGCAGCTCGGCCATGCCCCAGAAGCGCAACGCCTTCCTGTTGGAGCACCTGAAGGCCAAGGCCGGGGCCGCCATCGGGGCCTGGACCGCAGCGGCGTCCATGACCAAGTCCACCCCCTTCACCAACTGCATCGAGGTCGGCACCGAGGCCGTCGCCGCCTGCCGGCCCGGGTTCGAGGCCGTGCACGAGGCGCTGCTCCTGGCCCAGGTCCTGGTCGGCGGTGCCAGGCCCCGACCGCGGGACATGCTCCGCCGGGCGGAGGAGGGGTTCACCACGGCGACCGCCGTCGCCAATCACCTCGTTCGGGAGGGCGTCGCCTTCCGCACCGCGCACCACGCGGTCGGCGCCGAGGTGCGCGCGGCCCTGGACGAGGGCCGCACCGGGATCGACACGGTGGAGGCGGACGGCGTCCGGCGGCCGGTCCCCGCCCACCTGGCCTCGGCCCGGGAGGCCGCGCTCGCCACCCGCGCCGGCGGCGGACCGGGCGCCTTCGACGGCCTCTTCGCCGGTTCCCGGCGGGACCTGCGCGCCCGTGCGCTCGACCTCGCCGCGGCCCGTGAGCGGTGTGCCCGGGCGCACCGCCGCCTCGACGACGCGGTCCGCGAGCTGACCGCGCGGACCCCCTCCGCCGTCTGATCCGCGCCCCACCCCGAGAAGGGAAGTCCCCCATGACCGGTACCACCTCCCCCCGCCTGGTCCTCGTCGAGAGCAACACCACCGGTTCCGGCCGCGAGTTCTGCGCCCGGGCCCGCGCCCTGGGCGTCGAACCCCTGCTCCTCACCCGCGACCCGCGTCGGTACGCGTACGTCGAGCAGGACGCGATCCCCCACCTGGTCACCGACACCGCCGACCGCGAGTCCGTGGCGGCGCTCTGCCGGGGGCTCGGCGGGAGCGTCGCCGGCGTCACCTCCAGTTCCGAGTACTTCGTCGCCACCGCCGCCGCGGCAGCCCGTTCCCTGGGACTGCCCGCCCCCGACCCCGAGGCCGTCGACCGCTGCCGGGACAAGGCCCTCCAGCGGCGGATCCTCGCCGCGGCCGGGGTACCGGGCCCGCTGTCCCGAGAGGTCCGCAGCACGGCCGAGGGGGCGGCGCTCGCCCGTGTCGCGGGAGGGACCGTGGTGGTCAAGCCGGTCCTGGGATCGGGGTCCGACGGCGTCCGGGCCTGCTCCGGTCCCGCCGAGACGGCCGAGGCCCTGCGCCCCCTGCTCGACGCCGAGCCCGGCCGGGCCCTGGTCGAGGAGTACCTCGACGGCCCCGAGTTCTCGGTCGAGACCTTCGACGAACGCGTCGTGGGCGTCACCGCCAAACGCCTGGGATCGCCCCCGCGCTTCCTGGAGACCGGCCACGAACACCCCGCCGACCTGGCTCCGGGCGCCGAGCGTGCGCTGGCGGAGACCGCGCTGGCGGCCCTGCGCGCCCTGGGCCTGGGCTGGGGCCCGGCCCACGTCGAGATCAGGCTGACCACGGCGGGCCCGCGCATCGTCGAGGTCAACCCCCGGCTGGCCGGCGGTATGATCCCCGCCCTGGTCGAGGCCGCCACCGGCGTGGACCTGGTCGCGGCCACCGTCGCCCGCGTCCTCGGGGCGCCGGTGCCCCTGGAGCCGACCCGCTCCGAGGCGGCGGCCATCCGCTTCCTGTTCGCCGGGCAGGCCGGCACCGTCGCCCTGGTGTCGACCGACGGCGCCGAACGCTCGCCGGGGGTGGTCCGGGCCGCGGTCACGGTGCGGGAGGGCGCACGGGTCGAGGTCACGCACAGCTTCCGTGACCGGATCGGCCACGTGATCGCCGTGGCGCCACGGCCCGCACGCGCGGTGGCCGAGGCCGAACACGCCCTCGGCCTCCTGGGCGTCCTCGTCTCCAGGGACGACGACGCCGCCCTTCCCGCCGACTGACTGCCTCCCGTTTCTTCCGGTCCGCCGGGGGACGCGAGGGTTACGTTTCTCACGCCCGATGAGAACCATCCCTCACGACCCCCTGGCGGTTTCCCATGCGGCCCATCTCCCACGGCCCGGCTCCGGAGGATCCCGGACCCGTCACCGTACTGTCCGGGACCTCCTCCGATTCCCACACCTGGAACCTGGTCTTCCTCCAGCTACTCCTGGAGGAGGCCGGGCACCGGGTGGTCAACCTCGGCCCCTGCGTCCCGGACGACCTGCTCATCGACCGGGTGCGCGAGCACCGGCCGCGCCTGCTCGTGGTCAGCAGCGTCAACGGCCACGGGTACGAGGACGGTCTGCGGGCCGTCACCGCGCTGCGGGCGGCACCCGGAACGGACGGGGTGACCGCGGTCATCGGCGGGAAACTGGGAGTGGACGGGGTCCTGGACCGGGACCGCGTCGACGCCCTCGCCACGGCCGGTTTCGACGCGGTCTTCGCCGACGGGGACACCGACGCCTTCCGCGTCTACCTGGGGGGCTTCGTCCTGGAGGCGGCGTCATGACCCCGGCCGCACCGCCGGCGACCGCCCTGGACGCGTTCGGCGGCTTCGTCGGCCGCGAGCACGCCCGAGGCCGCCTCGTGGTCCAGCCCCGCATGGGTTTCAGCGATCCCGGGCGCATGCGCGGCGGGCTCGCCGCGACCCGGGCGGCGGACGCCGCCACCGTCGGCACCATCACGCTCGACAGCTACACCCGCGTCGGCGACGACGAATCCGCCCGCCGGGCGGTGCTCGAAGGGGTCGACCTCAACGGCTACCCCATCGTCGTGCGTCCCGCCCGGGAGACCCACGACGTGCTCGACGGCATCGCCGGTCCCGACTTCCCCGTCCAGGTCCGGCACGGCTCGGCCGCCCCGCAGGCCATCTTCCGCGCCCTGCTCGGGGCCGGGCTGACCGCCACCGAGGGCGGGCCGGTGTCCTACTGCCTGCCCTACGGGCGCACCCCGCTGGAGCGCTCCGTGGACAACTGGCGCGAGAGCGCCGAGATCCTCGCACGGCACGGCGGCTCCACCCACATCGAGACGTTCGGCGGCTGCATGCTCGGGCAGCTCTGCCCGCCGTCGATGCTCGTCGCCATCAGCCTCCTGGAAGGACTGTTCTTCCTCCGGCACGGGGTCACCGGGATCTCCCTGAGCTACGCCCAGCAGACCAGCCCCGCACAGGACCGCGAGGCCGTGCGAGCCCTGCGGCGCCTGGCCGCCGAGTTCCTGCCGGGCGCGCGGTGGCACGTCGTCCTCTACACCTACATGGGGCTGTTCCCGCGCACCCCCGGCGGCGCCCGCTCCCTGCTCCGCCAGGCCGCCCGGACCGCGGTCGAGGCGGGCGCGGAACGGATCATCGTCAAGACGGAGGCCGAGGCGCACCGCATCCCCACCGTCGAGGAGAACGTCCGGGCCCTGGAGGTCGCGGCGCGGGCCGCCGAACAGGCGGAGCCCCTGCCCGAGGGGGACCCCGACAGCGAGGTGTACCGGGAGGCGCGGATCCTGATCCGTGCCGTCCTGGACCACTCCGACGACGTCGGAACGGCGCTGCTGAGGGCGTTCGCCCGGGGGCACCTCGACATCCCCTACTGCCTTCACCCCGATAACGCGGGCCGCGTGCGGTCCCGCATCGCCGAGGACGGCCGTCTGTGCTGGGCGGACACCGGCGCACTCCCCCTCCCCGCCGTGGCCCACCGTTCCGGTGCCGTGACCTCGGCGAACCTGCTCTCGACGCTTTCCTACATGGAGCGCAGGCACGACAGCGGCGTGGCCACCGCGCCGACGCCCCAGGAGAAAAAGGTGAACCCATGACCGCGACCGCGTCGAACGCCTACGGAAGCTCTTTCACCGCCCACATGGTCCTGGCCAGGTGGACCGAGGAGGACGGCTGGTCGCGACCGGCCACCCTGCCCTTCGGGGAACTGCCCATGCACCCCGCGATGGTCGGCCTCCACTACGGCCAGGTCGTCTTCGAGGGCCTCAAGGCCTTCCGCGGCCGGGACGGCGGACTCGCGCTGTTCCGACCGGAGGAGAACGCGCGCCGCTTCCGCCACTCCGCCCGCCGGCTGGCCATGCCGGAACTGCCCGACGACCTGTTCCTGGACGCCGCGGAGGAGCTGGTGGCACGGGACGGCCACGTCCTGGGCGATGGGGACGCCCGGAGCCTGTACCTGCGGCCGCTCATGTACGCGAGCGAGCCCGACCTCATGCTCCGACCCGCCCGGGAGTACACCTTCCTGCTCATCGCGTTCGTGACCGGCGGCCTCTTCGGCGACGCCGACGCGATCTCGGTCTGGGTGTCCCACGACCAGAGCCGTGCCATGCCCGGGGGCACCGGGGACATCAAGTGCGCCGGCAACTACGCGCCCACCTACCTCGCACAGAACCGCGCCCTGGAGCAGGGCTGCCAGCAGGTGGTCTGGCTCGACTCCGAGGAGCGCCGCTGGATCGAGGAGGCCGGCGCCATGAGCCTGTTCTTCGTCCGCGGGGGCCCGGACGGGGCCCGCGTGGTCACCCCCGAACTGACCGGGACGCTCCTGCCCTCCGTGACCAGGGCCAGCGTCCTCGACCTGGCCGCGGACCTGGGCCACACGCCCGTCGTCGAACGCGTCTCGCTGGAGCAGTGGCGCAAGGAGTGCGAGACGGGTGAGATGACCGAGGCCTTCTCCTGCGGCACCGCCGCCGTGATCACCCCCGTCACGCGCGTCCGCGACGCGGGCGGCGACTGGGTGGTCGGCGACGGCGCCCCTGGCCCGGTCACCCGTTCCCTGCGCTCCGCGCTGGTCGACGTCCAGCACGGGCGCCGCCCCGACCCCCGAGGCTGGCTGCACGCCGTCGCCGCACGCTGAACCTCCCCCGACCACACCCTCTGATCACCCCTCACACACAAGGAGTCCGCCATGACCGTCACCGACACCGTCCGCGTTCCGTTCCCCGCCGTCCCCGCGCGGGCCGGCCTCGACGACCCGGCCTCGCTGGACGCCCGCGTCCGCGAGGTCTACGCCCGGGTGGACGCGGGCGACATCGAGGGCCTGCTCGAACTCTTCAGCGACGACGTCGTCTACGACCGTCCCGGCTACCCCTCCATCGTCGGCCGCGACGCCTTCGAGCGCTTCTACCGCCAGGCCCGCGTGATCCGTGAGGGCACCCACACCCCCGAGTCCGTGGTGGTGGGGGCGGACGGCGTGGCCGTCCAGGGGCGGTTCGAGGGCGTCCTCAAGAACGGGAGATCCGTCTCCCTGCGCTACGCGGACTTCTTCGGCACCGCACCCGACGGCCGCTTCCGCCGCCGCGACACCTACTTCTTCTCGCCCATGGTCTGAGCGCGCCCGGGACGGGGCGGATCGGCAACTGCCGTCGATCTGCCCCACCGGTGTGCCGGGTGCCGGGCCCCGCCGAAACTACGTTTCTCCTCGTACCGCATTGGCGATCCCTGGGATCCCCCGACCGACGAGGAACCGTGCGATGTCCCCCCACCTTGACCAGACCTGGCCGCTGAGTGAGTCGCAGAAGGGGATCTGGTTCGCCCAGCAGGCGGACCCCCGGACCCCCATGTTCGTCAACGCCGAGTACTACGAGATCGACGGCGCGCTGGACGCCGCGCTGCTCGCCCGGACCGTCGACCTGGTCGTTGCGGAGGCGGAGAACCTGCGCCTGCGCTTCACCGAGACCGACGACGGGCCCGTACAGCACCCCGATCCCGACATCCGCCTGCCGCTGCGCCTCATCGATCTGCGCGGTGAGGACGACCCGCACGCCGCCGCCCTGGAGTGGATGAGGCGGGACGTGGCCCACGCCCCGGACCCCCGCTCCGACGCGCTGTGCGCCTTCGTCCTGTTCCGCACCGGCGAGGACAGCCACCTCTGGTACACCCGGGCGCACCACCTGGTCGTCGACGGCTACACCTTCATGCTCCTGGCTCGCCGTATCGCCGACGTCTACACGAAGCTGGCCGCGGGGGAGGAGCCCGCACCGGCCTTCGGCTCCCTGCGCGACCTCCTGGAGGAGGACCTGCGCTACCGGGACGGCGGGGAGGGCGTGGCCGACCGCGCCCACTGGGAGGAGCGCCTGGCAGGGGCTCCCGCCTTCACCTCCCTGACCGGCCGCACCGCGCCCCCCTCGCACCGGCACCTGCGCTCCAGTTTCACCGTCCCACCGGAGGAGCTCACCCGCATCGAGGCCGCCGCCGAGCGGATCGGCACCGGGTGGAAGCAGGTCCTGATGGCGGTGGCCGCCGTTTTCACCCGCCAGTGGTCGGGTGAGGACGACCTCCTGCTCAGCCTCCCCGTCGCGGCGCGCACCACCCCGCTGAGCCGCCGGACGCCCGGCATGCAGTCCAACGTGGTTCCGCTGCGCTGCCGGACCGCCCCGGACCTCACCTTCGCGGAACTGGCCCGGTCGGTGGCCGCCGAGCTGCGTGCCTGCCTGCCCCACCAGCGCCACCCGATCGCCTCGACCCTGCGCGTGCTGGGGCAGACCGCGGACGCTCGCCACGAGTGCGGCCCGATCGTCAACATCATGGCGTTCGACTACGACCTCTCGTTCGCCGGCCTGCCGGCCCGGCCGCACAACATCTTCCAGGGGCCCATCGAGGAGCTGCGGATCGACGTTCTCCAGCGCGGTCGCGGGGGAGCCCTCACGATCGACTTCGACGCCAACCCGGCCGTCTACTCCGAGCGGGAGCTGGAACGCCACCGCCTCAGCTTCGAGGTGCTGCTGTCCCGCCTGTGCGCCGACCCCGACCTCCTGCTGCGCGACGCCGACGGCATGGCCCCCGGGGACCGGCGCCGCCAGCTCACGGAGTTCAACGCGACCGGTGCGGGTGTGGTGGATCGGACGGTTGCGGAGGTGTTCGAGGAGCACGTGCGTCGTGATCCGGACGCGGTGGCGGTGGTGTTCGGCGAACAGCGGTTGACCTACGCGGAGCTGGACGCGCGCGCCAACCGGCTGGCGCATCACCTGGTCGAGGTCGGGCTCTCTCGTGGCGACACCGTCGGCATTCTCCTGGAGCGCGGTGTGGAGTTGGCGGTGGCCGTGGTCGCGGCGACCAAGGCCGGTGCCCCCTACCTGTTGTTGGACTCGGGTTTCCCGGATGAGCGGTTGCGGTCGTTGGCCGGGAGTGCGGGTGTGCGGGCGGTGGTGACGCGTGGGGTCTGGGCGGATCGGGTTCCCGCGGTGGTGCCGCCGGTGCTGGTGGACGAGCACACGGAGGTGATCGCCGCCTGTGCGGCCACGACCGTGGTCGCGGGTGTGGTCCCTCAGGACGCGTTCGGTGTCATTTTCACGTCGGGTTCGACGGGTCGTCCCAAGGGTGTGTTGACCTCCCATCGTGCGGTGGTGGGGACGTTCGTGGGGCAGGACTACGTGGATTTCGGTCCGGATCACGTGTGGTTGCAGTGCGCGCCGGTGTCGTGGGACGGGTTCGTGTTGGAGTTCTGGGGTGCGTTGTTGTCGGGTGCGGCGTGTGTGCTCCAGCCGGAGCGTTCGCCGGAACCGGACCGGATCGTGGATCTCGTCAGGCGGGAGTCGGTGACCACGTTGTGGTTGTCGGCGGGGTTGTTCAACCTGTTGTTGGACGAGCATCCGGGGGTGTTCTCCTCGGTGCGGCAGGTGATGACGGGTGGTGAGGCCCCGTCGGTGGAGCACCTGCGTCGTTTCCGTGCGATGTTCCCCGGTGTGCGGTTGGTCCACGGGTACGGTCCCGCCGAGGCGATGATCTTCACCAACGCCGTGACGCTGGGGGAGATCCCCGAGGGGCGGGTCCCGGTGGGGCCTCCGCTGGCGGGCAAGCGGGTGTACGTGCTGGACGAGCGGTTGCGTCCTGTTCCGCCGGGTGTGGTCGGTGAGGTGTACGCGGCCGGGGTGGGTCTGGCGGACGGTTATCTGGGGCTTCCCGGTCAGACGGCGGAGCGGTTCCTGCCGGACCCGTTCGGCGGACCCGGCGAGCGGATCTACCGGACCGGTGACCTGGGTCGGTGGACCGAGGACGGCGAGCTGGTGGTCGTGGGTCGCGCGGACGGTCAGGTGAAGATCCGCGGCTTCCGCGTCGAGCCCGGAGAGGTGGAGGCGGTACTCACGGCGTTGCCTCAGGTGGCCGCCGCGGTGGTGACGGCCTGGGGTGCGACGGTGGGTGAGCGGCGTCTGGTCGCTCATGTGGCCCTGGAGCCGGGGGCGGACCCGGACCCGGTCGGGCTTCGTTCGTCGGTGGCGTCGGTGTTGCCGGAGCACATGGTGCCGTCGGCGGTGGTGGTGCTGGAGCGGTTGCCGTTGACGGCGAACGGCAAGGTGGATCGGCGTGCGTTGCCGGAACCGGATTTCGCGGCGCTCTCCAGCGGGCGTGCTCCGCGTGATGCCCGTGAGGAGGTGTTGTGCGGGTTGTTCGCCGAGGTGCTGGGGTTGGACTCGGTGACCATCGACGACTCGTTCTTCGATCTGGGCGGCCACTCCCTGCTGGCCACCCGCCTCATCGGCCGGGTGCGGGAGGCGTTCGGCGTCGAGGTCACCCTGCGGGAGCTGTTCGCGCACCCCACGGTCGCGGTGCTGGCCGAGCGGGCGTCCGGTGGCGTTACCCGCGGTGCGGACCGGATCGTCCCCACCCGCACCACCCGCCCGGAGCGGGTTCCGTTGTCGTTCGCGCAGCGGCGGTTGTGGTTCCTGGACCGGTTGGAGGGTCCGAGCGCGACGTACAACATTCCGGTGGTGCTGCGTCTGTCGGGCGCGGTGGACGCGGTGGCGTTGGAGGCGGCGCTGGGGGACGTGGTGGAGCGGCACGAGTCGCTGCGCACGGTGTTCCCGGCCGTGGACGGTGAGCCCTACCAGCACGTCCTGGACCCCGGACGAGCACGTGACGCGATCGTCGTGGAACACGTGGACGCCCCGGACCTGCCGGGTTCCCCCGGGGTGGTGCCGCTCTCGGCGCACCGGTTCGACCTCGCGGCCGACCTCCCGGTCCGCGCGCGGCTGACCCGGTCGGTCTCCGGGCACCGCCTGGAACTCTTGTTGCACCACATCGCGGGCGACGGGGCCTCGATGGGGCCGCTGCTGCGTGATCTGGAGATCGCCTACGGGGCTCGGGTGCGTGGAGATGTCCCGCAGTGGGCGCCGCTGCCGGTGCAGTACGCGGACTTCGCGTTGTGGCAGCGGGAGTGGCTGGGGTCGTCCGAGGACGAGGGTGGTGTGCCGGCCCGTCAGGTGGGGTACTGGCGGGAGGTGTTGGAGGGTGCGCCGGAGGAGTTGGCGTTGCCCTACGACCGTCCGCGGCCGGCGGTGGCCTCGCACCGGGGTGGTTCGGTGCCGTTGGAGCTGCCCCCGGGTCTGGGTGCGGCGGTGGAGCGGGTGGCCCGCGAACACGGTGCGACGGCGCACATGGTGTTGCAGGCGGCTGTGGCGGTGGCGTTGTCCCGGTTGGGTGCGGGGACCGACGTTCCCCTGGGTACGCCGGTGGCGGGTCGGTCGGACCGCTCGTTGGAGGACGTGGTCGGGTTCTTCGTGAACACCGTGGTCTCCCGGGTGGACGTGGCCGGTGATCCGACCTTCGGGGAGTTGCTGGGTCGGGTGCGGGATCGGTTCCTGGCGGACCTGGAGCACGCCGACGTGCCGTTCGACGTGTTGGTCGAGGCGTTGAACCCGGTGCGTTCGGCGGGGCGCAACCCGCTCTTCCAGGTCATGCTCACCCTCGAACACGAGGTCATGGAACCCCTGGACCTCGCCGGAGTCCGGGCACTGCCCGCGCTGGACACCGATTACGAGGCCGCCAAGTTCGACCTGCACCTGGCCTTCTCCCGTTCCCCGGACGGTGTCCTGGCCGGGCGGGTGGGGTTCGCTTCCGACCTCTTCGAGGAGTCCACCGCGCGGCGTCTGGCGGGTGTGCTGGTCCGTGTCCTGGACCGGATCACGGCGTGCCCGGACGGCCGGGTCGAGGGTGTGGACGTGGTCTCCGACGCGGACCTTTCGGCCTTGGAGGCGTGGAACGCGACCGGTGCGGGTGTGGTGGATCGGACGGTTCCGGAGGTGTTCGAGGAGCACGTGCGTCGTGATCCGGACGCGGTGGCGGTGGTGTTCGGCGAACAGCGGTTGACCTACGCGGAGCTGGATGCGCGCGCCAACCGGCTGGCGCATCACCTGGTCGCGCGGGGTGTGCGCCGGGGTGATCCGGTGGCGGTCCTGCTCGATCGTGGTGTCGAGCTGGCCGTGGCCGTGCTGGCCGCCGCCAAGGCCGGTGCCCCCTCGCTCCTGCTCGATCCCGGTTTTCCCGACGAGCGGCTGCGGTCCCTGGCCGACGCGGCGCGGGTCCGGTGCGTCATCGGCCGCGCGGCCTTCGGGGACCGGGTCACCGGTGACCGGATCACGGTGCTGGTGGACGAGCACGCGGAGGTGATCGCCGCCTGTGCGGCCACGACCGTGGTCGCGGGTGTGGTCCCCCAGGACGCGTTCGGTGTCATTTTCACGTCGGGTTCGACGGGTCGTCCCAAGGGTGTGTTGACCTCGCATCGTGCGGTGGTGGGGACGTTCGTGGGGCAGGACTACGTGGATTTCGGTCCGGATCACGTGTGGTTGCAGTGTGCGCCGGTGTCGTGGGACGGGTTCGTGTTGGAGTTCTGGGGTGCGTTGTTGTCGGGTGCGGCGTGTGTGCTCCAGCCGGAGCGTTCGCCGGAACCGGACCGGATCGTGGATCTCGTCAGGCGGGAGTCGGTGACCACGTTGTGGTTGTCGGCGGGGTTGTTCAACCTGTTGTTGGACGAGCATCCGGGGGTGTTCTCCTCGGTGCGGCAGGTGATGACGGGTGGTGAGTCGCCGTCGGTGGAGCACCTGCGTCGCTTCCGTGCGATGTTCCCGGATGTGCGGTTGGTGCACGGGTACGGTCCCGCCGAGGCGATGATCTTCACCAATGCGGTGACGCTGGGGGAGATCCCCGAGGGGCGGGTCCCGGTGGGGCCTCCCCTGGCGGGCAAGCGGGTCCATGTGCTCGACGGCCGGCTGCGGCGGGTGCCCGTCGGCGTCGTCGGCGAGGTCTACGCCGCGGGCGTCGGCCTGGCGCACGGGTACGTGGGTCGTCCGGGTGCCACTGCGGAGCGGTTCCTGCCGGACCCGTTCGGGGGACCCGGCGAACGGATCTACCGGACCGGTGACCTGGGTCGGTGGACCGAGGACGGCGAGCTGGTGGTCGTGGGCCGGGCCGACGGCCAGGTCAAGATCCGCGGCTTCCGCATCGAGCCCGGAGAGGTCGAGAACGCCCTCGCCTCCCTGCCCCGCGTCGCTGCCGCCGTCGTGACCGTGTGGCAAGACCGCTCCGGTGACCGTCGCCTCGTCGGTTACGCCGTCCCCGCCGAGGACGGCGTGGGTGCCGGCGTCGACGGCGCCTCGCTGAGGAGCGCGCTGGCGTCGGTGTTGCCGGAGCACATGGTGCCGTCGGCGGTGGTGGTGCTGGAGCGGTTGCCGTTGACGGCCAACGGCAAGGTGGATCGGCGTGCGTTGCCCGAACCGGATTTCGCGGCGCTCTCCAGCGGGCGTGCTCCGCGTGACGCACGTGAGGAGGTGTTGTGCGGGTTGTTCGCCGAGGTGCTGGGGTTGGACTCGGTGACCATCGACGACTCGTTCTTCGACCTGGGCGGCCACTCCCTGCTGGCCACCCGCCTCATCGCCCGCATCCGTGCCTCGCACGGCGCTGAGGTCACCCTCAAGGACCTCTTCCGCACCCCCACCGTCGCGGAACTCTCCGCCGTGCTGGCCGACGGCTCCCGGGACGACGACGCGCGCCCGCGCCTGCTGCCCCGGGAGCGTCCGGAGCGGGTTCCGTTGTCGTTCGCGCAGCGGCGGTTGTGGTTCCTGGACCGGTTGGAGGGTCCGAGCGCGACGTACAACATCCCCTACCGCCTGCGGTTCGCGCACCTGCCCGACCCGGTGGCGTTGGAGGCGGCGCTGGGGGATGTGGTGGAGCGGCACGAGTCGCTGCGGACGGTGTTCCGCGAGGCTGACGGCGAGCCGTACCAGCACGTCCTGGACCCGGTGGCCGCGCGCGGGGCGCTGGTGTTCGAGCGGGGGGTCGACCACGCTCCGCCGCTCTCGGCGTACCGGTTCGACCTGGCGGCCGATCTTCCGGTGCGCGCCCGGTTCACCGGGGCCGTTGACGGATGGTGCCTGGAGATCCTGCTGCACCACATCGCGGGTGACGGGGCCTCGATGGGTCCGCTGCTGCGTGATCTGGAGGCGGCCTATCGGGCCAGGGTCAGCGGAGGTGTTCCCGGGTGGGCGCCGTTGCCGGTGCAGTACGCGGACTTCGCGTTGTGGCAGCGGGAGTGGCTGGGCTCGGCGCAGGACGAGGGGAGCGTTCTGGCGGGTCAGGTGGGGTACTGGAAGGGTGCTTTGGAGGGTGCGCCGGAGGAGTTGGCGTTGCCCTATGACCGTCCTCGGCCCGTGGCGGCGTCGCACCGGGGTGGTTCGGTGCCGTTGGAGCTGCCCCCGGGTCTGGGTGCTGCGGTGGAGCGGGTGGCCCGCGAACACGGTGCGACGGCGCACATGGTGTTGCAGGCGGCTGTGGCGGTGGCGTTGTCCCGGTTGGGTGCGGGGACCGACGTTCCCCTGGGTACGCCGGTGGCGGGTCGGTCGGACCGCTCGTTGGAGGATGCGGTCGGGTTCTTCGTGAACACGGTGGTCTCGCGGGTGGACCTGGCCGGTGACCCCTCGTTCGCGGAGTTGCTGGGTCGGGTGCGGGAGCGGTCACTGGCGGATCTGGAGCACGCGGACGTGCCGTTCGACCTGCTCGTGGAGGCGTTGAACCCGGTGCGTTCGGCGGGGCGCAACCCGCTCTTCCAGGTCATGCTCACCCTCGAACACGACGCTCCGGCCCACTTCGACGTCGGCCGCGGCGGTGCGGTCGTCGAGGAGAACGACGTCGTCGAGGCGGCCAAGTTCGATCTCACGGTGGCGTTCCGTTCCGGCCCTGGCGGACTCTCCGGTCGGGTGGGGTTCGCGTCCGATCTGTTCGAGGAGTCGACCGTGCGGCGTCTGGCGGGTGTGCTGGTCCGTGTCCTGGACCGGATCACGGCGTGCCCGGACGGCCGGGTCGAGGGTGTGGACGTGGTCTCGGCCGAGGACCGTGTCGCTCTGGAGGCGTGGAACGCGACCGGTGCGGGTGTGGTGGATCGGACGGTTGCGGAGGTGTTCGAGGAGCACGTGCGTCGTGATCCGGACGCGGTGGCGGTGGTGTTCGGCGAACAGCGGTTGACCTACGCGGAGCTGGACGCGCGCGCCAACCGGCTCGCCCACCGTCTGGTCGGGGACGGGCTCTCCCGCGGTGACACCGTCGGTGTGCTGCTGGAGCGCGGTGTGGAGTTGGCGGTGGCCGTGGTCGCGGCGGTCAAGGCGGGCCTGCCTTATCTGTTGCTGGATGCGGGTTTCCCGGATGAGCGGTTGCGGTCGTTGGCCGGGAGTGCGGGTGTGCGGGCGGTGGTGACGCGTGGGGTCTGGGCGGATCGGGTTCCCGCGGTGGTGCCGCCGGTGCTGGTGGACGAGCACGCGGAGGTGATCGGGCGAGAGTCCGGTGTCGCTCCGTGTGCGGGGGTCACCCCGGACGAGGGGATGTCCGTGATCTTCACGTCGGGTTCGACGGGTCGTCCCAAGGGTGTGTTGACCTCGCATCGTGCGGTGGTGGGGACGTTCGTGGGGCAGGACTACGTGGATTTCGGTCCGGATCACGTGTGGTTGCAGTGCGCGCCGGTGTCGTGGGACGGGTTCGTGTTGGAGTTCTGGGGTGCGTTGTTGTCGGGTGCGGCGTGTGTGCTCCAGCCGGGGCGGTCCCCCGAGCCCGCTCTGATGGCCTCCCTTGCCGTCGAGCACGGTGTGAGCACGTTGTGGTTGTCGGCGGGGTTGTTCAACCTGTTGTTGGACGAGCATCCGGGGGTGTTCTCCTCGGTGCGGCAGGTGATGACGGGTGGTGAGGCCCCGTCGGTGGAGCACCTGCGCCGCTTCCGTGCGATGTTCCCCGGTGTGCGGTTGGTGCACGGGTACGGTCCCGCCGAGGCGATGATCTTCACCAACGCCGTGACGCTGGGGGAGATCCCCGAGGGGCGGGTCCCGGTGGGGCCTCCCCTGGCGGGCAAGCGGGTCCATGTGCTCGACGGCAGGTTGCGGCAGGTGCCCGTCGGCGTCGTCGGCGAGGTCTACGCCGCGGGCGTCGGCCTGGCGGACGGTTATCTGGGGCTTCCCGGTCAGACGGCGGAGCGGTTCCTGCCGGACCCGTTCGGCGGACCCGGCGAACGGATCTACCGGACCGGTGACCTGGGCCGGTGGACCGAGGACGGCGAGCTGGTGGTCGTGGGTCGCGCGGACGGTCAGGTGAAGATCCGCGGCTTCCGCATCGAACCCGGAGAGGTCGAGAACGCCCTCGCCGGAACCTGCGGTGTGGACCACGCGACGGTCGTCGTACACGGGGACACGGTCGGTGAGCGGCGCCTGGTCGCCTATGTCGTCCCGGTCGCTGACACGGAGGTGGACCCGGTCCGGGTTCGGGTGGCCGCGGCTTCGGTGTTGCCGGAGCACATGGTGCCGTCGGCGGTGGTGGTGCTGGAGCGGTTGCCGTTGACGGCCAACGGCAAGGTGGATCGGCGTGCGTTGCCCGAACCGGATTTCGCGGCGCTCTCCAGCGGGCGTGCTCCGCGTGACGCACGTGAGGAGGTGTTGTGCGGGTTGTTCGCCGAGGTGCTGGGGTTGGACTCGGTGACCATCGACGACTCGTTCTTCGACCTGGGCGGCCACTCCCTGCTGGCGGCCCGGTTGATCGGACGGGTGCGGGAGGCGTTCGGTGTCGAGGTCACCCTGCGGGACCTCTTCTCCCACCCCGCCGTGCTCTCCCTGTCCTCGGTGCTGGACCGGGCGGCTCCCGAGGACGGCGGCGGATCCGTCCGCCTGGCACCCCGGGAGCGTCCGGAGCGGGTTCCGTTGTCGTTCGCGCAGCGGCGGTTGTGGTTCCTGGACCGGTTGGAGGGTCCGAGCGCGACGTACAACATTCCGGTGGTGCTGCGTCTGTCGGGCCCCGTGGACGCGGTGGCGTTGGAGGCGGCGCTGGGGGATGTGGTGGAGCGGCACGAGTCGCTGCGGACGGTGTTCCGTGATGCGGACGGCGAGCCGTACCAGCACGTCCTGGACCCGGTGGCCGCACGCGGGGCGCTGGTCTTCGAACGGGAATCCGATGGTCTGCCCGCCCTGTCCGGGTACCGGTTCGACCTGTCCGCCGACCTTCCGGTGCGCGCCCGGCTGATGGAATCGGACTCCGGGCACCGACTGGAGCTGCTGCTGCACCACATCGCTGGTGACGGCGCGTCCCTCGTCCCGCTGCTGCGCGACCTGGAACGGTCCTATGCGGCCCGCCTGCGCGGCGTGGCCGACGACCGCCCCGCGCTTCCCGTCCAGTACGCGGACTTCGCGTTGTGGCAGCGGGAGTGGCTGGGCTCGGCGCAGGACGAGGGGAGCGTTCTGGCGGGTCAGGTGGGGTACTGGAAGGGTGCTTTGGAGGGTGCGCCGGAGGAGTTGGCGTTGCCCTATGACCGTCCTCGGCCCGTGGCGGCGTCGCACCGGGGTGGTTCGGTGCCGTTGGAGCTGCCCCCGGGTCTGGGTGCTGCGGTGGAGCGGGTGGCGCGGGAGCACGGTGCGACGGCGCACATGGTGTTGCAGGCTGCTGTGGCCGCGGCGTTGTCCCGGTTGGGTGCGGGGACCGATGTGCCGCTGGGCACACCGGTCGCCGGACGCGGTGGGAGCGGCCTGGAGGACGTGGTCGGGTTCTTCGTGAACACGGTGGTCTCGCGGGTGGACGTGGCCGGTGATCCGACCTTCGCGGAGTTGCTGGGTCGGGTGCGGGAGCGGTCACTGGCGGATCTGGAGCACGCGGACGTGCCGTTCGACCTGCTGGTGGAGGCGTTGAACCCGGTGCGTTCGGCGGGGCGCAACCCGCTCTTCCAGGTCATGCTCACCCTCAGACACGGTGACGACCTGGTGATGGACCTGGGCGGCGTCACCGCGGAGCCGGACCTGGACGACGACCTCGACGTCGCCAAGTTCGACCTCAGCATCGGCTTCGAGGTCGGTTCCGGCGGACTCTCCGGTCGGGTGGGGTTCGCGTCCGATCTGTTCGAGGAGTCGACCGTGCGGCGTCTGGCCGGTGTGCTGGTCCGGGTGTTGGAGCAGGCCGTGGCCGACCCGGGGGTTCGGATGCTGGGTGTGGACGTGGTCTCGGCCGAGGACCGTGTCGCTCTGGAGGCGTGGAACGCGACCGGTGCGGGTGTGGTGGATCGGACGGTTGCGGAGGTGTTCGAGGAGCACGTGCGTCGTGATCCGGACGCGGTGGCGGTGGTGTTCGGTGGTGAGCGGTTGACCTACGCGGAGCTGGATGCGCGCGCCAACCGGCTGGCGCATCACCTGGTCGCGCGGGGTGTGTGCCGGGGTGAGGCGGTGGGCGTCCTGCTCGACCGCGGTGTGGAGCTGGCCGTCACCGTGGTGGCGGCGACCAAGGCCGGTGCCCCCTACCTGTTGTTGGATGCGGGTTTCCCGGATGAGCGGTTGCGGTCGTTGGCCGGGAGTGCGGGTGTGCGGGCGGTGGTGACGCGTGGGGTCTGGGCGGATCGGGTTCCCGCGGTGGTGCCGCCGGTGCTGGTGGACGAGCACGCGGAGGTGATCGGGCGAGAGTCCGGTGTCGCTCCGTGTGCGGGGGTCACCCCGGACGAGGGGATGTCCGTGATCTTCACGTCGGGTTCGACGGGTCGTCCCAAGGGTGTGTTGACCTCGCATCGTGCGGTGGTGGGGACGTTCGTGGGGCAGGACTACGTGGATTTCGGTCCGGATCACGTGTGGTTGCAGTGTGCGCCGGTGTCGTGGGACGGGTTCGTGTTGGAGTTCTGGGGTGCGTTGTTGTCGGGTGCGGCGTGTGTGCTCCAGCCGGAGCGTTCGCCGGAACCGGACCGGATCGTGGATCTCGTCAGGCGGGAGTCGGTGACCACGTTGTGGTTGTCGGCGGGGTTGTTCAACCTGTTGTTGGACGAGCATCCGGGGGTGTTCTCCTCGGTGCGGCAGGTGATGACGGGTGGTGAGTCGCCGTCGGTGGAGCACCTGCGTCGTTTCCGTGCGATGTTCCCCGGTGTGCGGTTGGTCCACGGGTACGGTCCCGCCGAGGCGATGATCTTCACCAACGCCCTCACTCTCACCGCCACCGCAGAAGGTCGCGTTCCGGTGGGAGGGCCCCTCGCGGGCAAGCGGGTGTACGTGCTGGACGAGTGGCTGCGTCCGGTCCCGCCGGGTGTGGCCGGCGAGGTCTACGCCGCGGGTGTCGGCCTGGCTTACGGGTACGTGGGCCGCCCCGGCGACACCGCGGAGCGGTTCCTGCCGGACCCGTTCGGCGGACCCGGCGAACGGATCTACCGGACCGGTGACCTGGGTCGGTGGACCGAGGACGGCGAGCTGGTGGTCGTGGGTCGCGCGGACGGTCAGGTGAAGATCCGCGGCTTCCGCATCGAGCCCGGAGAGGTGGAGGCGGTGCTCACGGCGTTGCCTCAGGTGGCCGCCGCGGTGGTGACGGCCTGGGGTGCGACGGTGGGTGAGCGGCGTCTGGTCGCTCATGTGGCCCTGGAGCCGGGGGCGGACCCGGACCCGGTCGGGCTTCGTTCGTCGGTGGCGTCGGTGTTGCCGGAGCACATGGTGCCGTCGGCGGTGGTGGTGCTGGAGCGGTTGCCGTTGACGGCCAACGGCAAGGTGGATCGGCGTGCGTTGCCCGAACCGGATTTCGCGGCGCTCTCCAGCGGGCGTGCTCCGCGTGACGCCCGTGAGGAGGTGTTGTGCGGGTTGTTCGCCGAGGTGCTGGGGTTGGACTCGGTGACGATCGACGACTCGTTCTTCGATCTGGGCGGCCACTCCCTGCTGGCCACCCGCCTCATCGCCCGCATCCGTGCCTCGCACGGCGCGGAGGTCACCCTCAAGGACCTCTTCCGCACCCCCACCGTCGCGGAACTGGTCCAGCGGATCGATCAGGCACCGCCCACCAGGCGGACCCGGCCCAAGCTGAGTCGGCGCACCCACCGGGGCGCACGGCTCTGAGCCGCGGGGCGGCACCGGCGCGGACGGCCCGGTGCCCGCCCCGCCCGCCGCGTGCCCGGGTCCGGTCGACCGCCGGAACCCGGGCCGCGGCTCCGGTCGCCCGCCGTGCCGGGAGCCAACTGCCGCCCACCCTGCCCGCGCACCTGCCGAGCGACGGGGCCCGGTGTTCCTAGGGTCGAAGGCAAGCGAATCAGTAGGCGAACGCCGACAGGCGGGACGACAGGCGGGTCGACATGCTTCCCCTTTCTTATGCGCAGCGGCGGTTGTGGTTCCTGGACCGGTTGGAGGGTCCGAGCGCGACGTACAACATTCCGGTGGTGCTGCGTCTGTCGGGCCCCGTGGACGCGGTGGCGTTGGAGGCGGCGCTGGGGGACGTGGTGGAGCGGCACGAGTCGTTGCGCACGGTGTTCCCGGCGTTGGACGGTGAGCCGTTCCAGCGGGTGCTGCCGATCGAGGAGGCCCGTCCCGTGTTGCCGGTGGTGGAGGTGGCCGAGGGCGGGACCGCCGAGGCGGTGGCGGGGGCGGTGCGGTACGCGTTCGATCTGGGCGGTGAGATCCCGGTGCGCGGGCTGTTGCTGCGCGAACCCGGTGGTGATCACGTGCTGGTCCTGGTGTTGCACCACATCGCGGGTGACGGGTGGTCGATGGGGCCGCTGTTGCGGGACCTGGGTGAGGCCTACGGTGCCCGGCTCGGGGGGAACGGCCCGGAGTGGGAGCCGCTGGAGATCCAGTACGCCGACTACGCCCTCTGGCAGGAGGACGTCCTGGGCGCCGACGACGACCCCGACAGCCTCGCCGCCGAGCAGATCGCCTTCTGGCGGGAGACCCTGGCGGACCTCCCCGAGGTGCTGGACCTGCCCGCGGACCGGCTCCGCCCGGCCGCCGCCTCCTACCGCGGCGGCATCGCCCCCATCTCCCTGTCGTCCGAGACCCACCGCGGCCTCCTCCACTTGGCCGCGGAGCGGGACGCCACCCTGTTCATGGTCCTCCAGGCCGCCCTGGCCGTGCTGCTCGACCGCATGGGTGCGGGATCCGACATCCCCCTGGGCACCCCCGTCGCGGGACGCGACGACGAGGGCCTGGAGGAGCTCGTCGGGTTCTTCGTCAACACGCTGGTGCTGCGCACCGACACCTCGGGCGATCCCACCTTCGCGGAACTGCTGGACCGGGTGAGGGAGGCGGACCTGGCGGCCTTCGCCCACCAGGACCTGCCCTTCGATCGTTTGGTGGAGATCGTCAATCCGGCCAGGTCGGCGGCGCACCACCCGCTGTTCCAGGTGATGCTGGTGCTTCAGAACAACGCCGGGGCGGCGCTCTCGCTGCCCGGTCTGGAGGTGGCCGAGGAGCCCTTCCGGACCGGTATGGCCAAGTTCGACCTCACCTTCATCCTGGGGGAGTCCGCGTCCGGGGGCGGCTCCCCGGCCGGTCTGGAGGGCGGCCTGGAGTACGCCACCGACCTCTTCGACCACACGACCGCGCAGCGCCTCGTCGAACGCCTCGTCCGCGTCCTCGACACGGTGGCGCGGGACGCGGGGGCACGCGTCGGAGACATCGACCTGCTCTCGGCCGACGAGCGCGCCGCCCTCCAGAAGTGGAACTCCACCGCCCTCGACCTGCCCGACCCCACCGCCACCGGCGTCTTCGGCGACCGGGTCCGCGAGGCCCCCGACGCCACGGCCTTGGTGTTCGGTGCTGAGCGGTTGACCTACGCGGAGCTGGACGCGCGCGCCAACCGGCTCGCCCACCATCTGATCGGGTCGGGTGTGCGCCGGGGTGATCCGGTGGCGGTCCTGCTCGACCGGGGTCCGGACCTGGCCGTCACCGTGCTGGCCGCGACCAAGGCCGGGGCCCCCTACCTGCTGCTGGACCCGGCGTTTCCGGACGAGCGGCTGCGTTCCATGGTGGAGGGCGCCGGGGCCCGTCACCTGGTCACGCTGGCCCAGGACGCCGGACGTGCCCCCACCGGCTGTCCGCCGGTGCTGGTCGATGCGCACGCGGAGGGGATCAGAGCCGGATCGGACCGGTCGCCCGAGGTGCCCCTGAACGGCGAGGACGGACTCTGCGTCATGTTCACCTCGGGGTCCACCGGCCGTCCCAAGGGGGTCCTCATCCCGCACCGCGCCGTCGTCGGGACCCTGCGAGGGCAGGGTTTCGCGGACTTCGGCGCGGACCAGGTCTGGCTCCAGTCCGGTCTGCTCTCGTGGGACGTGTTCGCGCTGGAGTTCTGGGGCTCGCTCCTCAACGGCGCCCGCTGCGTCCTCCAGCCGGGGTCGCACACCCGCCCGGAGCTGATCGCCTCCCTGGTGGCCGAGCACGGGGTGAGCACGCTGTGGCTGTCGGCGGGCCTGTTCAACACCATGCTGGACGAGCATCCGGGGGTGTTCTCCTCGGTGCGGCAGGTGATGACCGGTGGGGAGGCCCCCTCGGTGGAGCACCTGCGCCGCTTCCGGCAGGAGTTCCCCGAGGTGCGGCTCATCCACGGGTACGGCCCGGTGGAGGCGATGATCTTCACCAACGCCGTGACGCTGGGGGAGCTCCCCGAGGGGCGGGTCCCGGTGGGGCCTCCGCTGGCGGGCAAGCGGGTGTACGTGCTCGACGGCCGGCTGCGGCAGGTGCCCGTCGGCGCGGTCGGTGAGGTGTACGCGGCCGGGGTGGGTCTGGCGCACGGTTATCTGGGGCTTCCCGGTCAGACGGCGGAGCGGTTCCTGCCGGACCCGTTCGGTGGACCCGGCGAGCGGATGTACCGCACGGGTGACCTGGGTCGGTGGACCGAGGACGGCGAGCTGGTGGTCGTGGGTCGCGCGGACGGCCAGGTGAAGATCCGCGGCTTCCGCATCGAACCCGGAGAGGTCGAGAGCGCCCTGGGCGCGCACCCCGGCGTCGCGCAGGCGGCGGTACTGGTCCGGGAGGACCGGCCCGGCGACCGCCGGCTCGTCGGCTACGCCGTGCTCGAAACGGACTCCGACGCCGACCCCGCCTCCCTGCGTTCCGACCTGGGCGCGGTGCTTCCGGACTACATGGTGCCGTCGGCGGTCGTGCTGCTCGACGCCCTGCCGCTCAACGCCAGCGGCAAGCTGGATCGGCGTGCGTTGCCGGAACCGGATTTCGCGGCGCTCTCCAGCGGGCGTGCTCCGCGTGACGCACGCGAGGAGATTCTGTGCGGGTTGTTCGCCGAGGTGCTGGGGCTGGACTCGGTGACGATCGACGACTCGTTCTTCGATCTGGGCGGCCACTCCCTGCTGGCCACCCGCCTCATCGGCCGGGTGCGCGCGGCGCTGGGCGCGGAGATCACCGTGCGCGACCTGTTCCGCGCCCCCACCGTCGCCGGGGTCGCCGAGGCCCTCGACCGGGAGGGAGGCGGTCCCGTTCGCTCGGTGCCGACCCGGCGCGAGCGTCCGGAGCGGGTTCCGTTGTCGTTCGCGCAGCGGCGGTTGTGGTTCCTGGACCGGTTGGAGGGTCCGAGCGCGACGTACAACATTCCGGTGGTGCTGCGTCTGTCGGGCGCGGTGGACGCGGTGGCGTTGGAGGCGGCGCTGGGGGATGCGGTGGAGCGGCACGAGTCGTTGCGCACGGTGTTCCCGGCGGTGGACGGTGAGCCGTTCCAGCGGGTGCTGCCGATCGAGGAGGCCCGTCCCGTGTTGCCGGTGGTGGAGGTGGCGGCGGGTGGGACCGCCGACGCGGTGGCGGGGGCGGTGCGGTACGCGTTCGATCTGGGCGGTGAGATCCCGGTGCGCGGGCTGTTGCTGCGTGAACCCGGTGGTGATCACGTGCTGGTCCTGGTGTTGCACCACATCGCGGGTGACGGGTGGTCGATGGGGCCGTTGTTGCGGGACCTGGGTGAGGCCTACGGTGCCCGGTGTGGGGGGAGCGGTCCGGAGTGGGAGCCGCTGGAGATCCAGTACGCCGACTACGCCCTCTGGCAGCGCGGGCTCCTCGGGGACGGAGAGGAGCCCACGGAGCTGGCGCGGTGCCAGGCCGACCACTGGGGCGAGGCGCTGACGGGCCTTCCCGAGGTGCTGGACCTGCCCGCGGACCGGCCCCGCCCGGCCACCGCCTCCTACCGCGGCGACGTGTCGACCTTCGAGGTTCCGGCCGACGTCCACCGAAGGCTGGCCGCGCTCGCCGCGGAACGGGACGTCACCCTGTTCATGGTCCTCCAGGCCGCGCTGGCCGTGCTGCTCGACCGCATGGGTGCGGGATCCGACATCCCCCTGGGCACCCCGGCCGCCGGCCGTTCGGACCGCTCTCTGGAGGAGCTCGTCGGGTTCTTCGTCAACACGCTGGTGCTGCGCACCGACACCTCGGGCGATCCCACCTTCGCGGAACTGCTGGACCGGGTGAGGGAGGCGGACCTGGCGGCCTTCGCCCACCAGGACCTGCCCTTCGATCGTTTGGTGGAGATCGTCAATCCGGCCAGGTCGGCGGCGCACCACCCGCTGTTCCAGGTGATGCTGGTGCTTCAGAACAACGCCGGGGCGGCGCTCTCGCTGCCGGGTCTGGAGGTGGCCGAGGAGCCCTTCCGGACCGGTATGGCCAAGTTCGACCTCACCTTCAGCCTCGGCGAACGGCACGGACCCGACGGCGAGCCCGCCGGTCTGGAGGGCGGGTTGGAGTACGCCACCGACCTCTTCGACCCCGAGAGCGCCGAGCTCCTGACCGCCCGCCTGGTCCGTCTCCTGGACGCCGCCTCGGCCGACCCGCGGGCGAACGTCCGCGACCTGCCGCTCCTCACCGGCGCCGAGCACCGTGCCGCCGTGCGCGACTACAACGACACCGCGGTGCGGGGCCGCCCCAGAGTGCTCGTCCACGAGCTCTTCCAGGACCGGGTCCGGGAGACGCCCGACGCGGTCGCCGTGGTCTCCGGGGACCGGAGCCTGACGTACGCGGAGCTGGACTCCCGCGCCAACCGGCTCGCCCACCGGCTGATCTCCCTCGGCGCGGAGCCGGAGTCGGCGGTCGCCGTCCTGGTCGAGCGCTCGGTGGAGCAGCTGATCGCCACTCTGGCGGTCGTCAAGTGCGGGGCGTCCTACGTTCCGCTCGCCGACTCCTTCCCCGTCTCCCGGGTGAGGGACATCATGACCGACACCGGTGCGCGTGTCCTGGTCACCGACCGGGGAGGGCCCGTACCCGACGCCGAAGCCGCGCACGGCACCGCCGTGGCCGCCACGGATGACCCGGACGTTGACCTGCCCGACCACGACCCCGGGGTCCGGGTCGGTGACCGCGCCCTGCTGTACATCATGTTCACCTCGGGCTCCACCGGCCGTCCCAAGGGCGTGGCCGTCGACCACCGCAACGTCGTCGAGCTGGCCCTGGACCACTGCTGGGACGGGGAGAACCACCGCCGTGTCCTGGTCCACTCCGCCTACGGGTTCGACGCCTCCACCTACGAGATCTGGGTTCCGCTGCTGCGCGGCGCCACCCTCGTGGTCGCCCCCCGGACCGACGGGGACGCCCACGTCCTGGCGCGGACCGTCCGCGACCACGGCGTCACCGCCGCCTACTTCACGACCGGGTTGTTCAACGTCATGGCCGACGAGTGCGTGGAGGCCCTGGCCCTGCTGCGCGAGGTGTGGACCAGCGGCGACGTCGCCTCACCCGCGGCGGTGCAGCGGGTCCTGGACCACTGCCCGGACACCGTGGTCGTGCACGGCTACGGACCCACGGAGACCACCGTCTGGTCCAGCTACCAGACCTTCGGCGCGGGGCGCGACCGACTGGCGGAGCTGACCCTGGGCACTCCCATGGACAACACGACCATGTACGTCCTGGACGAGCGGCTGCGGCCGGTACCGCCCGGTGCGACCGGGGAGCTCTACATCGGGGGCTCCCACGTGGCTCGGGGCTACGTGGGCAGGCCCGACCTGACCTCCGAACGGTTCGTCGCCGACCCCCTGGGCGCCCCTGGGGAGCGCATGTACCGGACCGGTGACCTGGTCCGCTGGACCCGGCAGGGGAGCGTGCGCTTCCTCGGCCGGATCGACGGCCAGATCAAGATCCGCGGCTTCCGCATCGAACCCGCCGAGGTCGAGGCCGTCCTGGGGGCCCTGCCGGGGGTGAACCAGTGCGCGGTCGTGGTCCGCGAGGACCGCCCCGGGGACAAGCGGCTGGTCGCCTACGTCGTCATGGAGCCGGGGAGCACCCTGGACCACGCCGCGGCGCAGCGGGAGATGGGCTCCGGACTGCCCGACTACATGGTCCCCTCCCGGTTCGTCCCGCTGGAGCGGCTGCCGCTCACCGCCAACGGCAAGCTGGACCGACGCGCGCTGCCCGCACCGGACTACGGATCCCTCGCCGGGGGCCGCGGTCCCCGGACGCCCCGCGAGGAGGTCGTCTGCGGGATCTTCGCCGAGGTACTCGGGCTCGACCGGGTCGGCATCGACGACTCGTTCTTCGACCTGGGTGGTCACTCCCTGCTGGCCACGCGCCTGATCAGCGGTGTGAACAGGGCGACCGGGCTCTCCCTGGGGGTGCGCGACCTGTTCCGGACCCCCACCGTCGCCGGCCTCCTCGACGCCGAGGACCGGTCGGGCGCGTTGGACGTCCTCCTGCCGCTGCGCGCGGAGGGAGGTGAGCGCCCGCTCTTCTGCGTCCACCCCGCGGCGGGGATGAGCTGGTGCTTCTCCGGGCTGACACGCTGGCTCGGATCAGAACAGCCGGTCTACGGGCTCCAGAGTCGGATCCTCACCGAGCCCGACCGGCTTCCCCCCACCGTCGAGGACATCGCCCGCGACCACCTCCGGGAGGTCGTGCGCGTACAGCCGCGAGGACCCTACAGGCTCCTCGGCTACTCCTTCGGAGGTCTGGTCGCCCACACCATGGCGGTCCTCCTCCGGGAACGGGGGGAGGAGGTGGAGTTCCTCGGACTCATGGACTCCTACCCCGTCCACGGGCGGCAGGGCGTCTCGGCGCCCGGTCACGAACAGCTCATGGACATGCTGCTGGCGCGGCGGCCGGAGGACCTCCGGCCGGCCCCGCCGCGGCAGGGCGGCCCGGACATCCCCAGGGCCGTCCGCGAACTGCGGGACCAGGACCCGGTCATGGCCGGGTTCACCGAGGAGGAGGTGACGGCACTCGTCACCGCCGCCGTCCACCACATCGACCTCACCCCCCGCCACGTCCCCCGCGTCTTCGACGGCGACGTCACCTTCTTCCGCGCCGAACTGGGGCGGATCGAAGGGGCGCCCGACACCGACGCCTGGGACCCGTACGTGGAGGGGGGGATCGACGTCCACCGGGTCGGCGCGACACACGCCCAGATGACGGAGCCGTCGCCGATCGAGCAGATCGGCGGGGTTCTGGCAGCCGCCCTGCGGTCACACAGCGGCTCCGAGCGGAGCACACGAATGAAGGAGACACTCACATGACCAACCCCTTCGAGGACAACGACGGCCGGTTCCGCGTACTCGTCAACGCCGAGGGCCAGCACTCCCTGTGGCCCGCGTTCGCCGACGTGCCCGCGGGCTGGGAGGTCGCCAAGGAGGAGGACACCCGCCAGGCCTGCCTGGACCACATCGAGGCGCACTGGACCGACATCAGGCCCCTCTCACTGGTCGGCTGACCCGAGACGACCCGATCGCGGCGCGGGCCACGAGCACGCGGCCGTACGACCGCCCCGGCATCCGCGGGAGCGGCCGGACACACGGGAGGGCGCCGACCGCGCCGACCCCGGCCGAGAGCCCCGGGACCGGAGGGAGAACCCCTCCGCCCGGGGCTCTCGCATGTCCGGGGTCGGGGCGAAGGACTGCCGGTCGACTGCCGACGGACACTGCCCGCCGACGCCCCGCCCCATCCCTAGCCTTCTCAGTGACCGGAACGGGACCCGGCCGCCTCGGGCGGGCACCGCGACCGGTCCTCCGCGCCCCCGACACGGTCGCGGCGAACCGGCGTCGGCCAGCACCACGAATGGGGTTCGGGAATGCGGATATCGGAAGGCCGGAGTGTCGGCACCACGAGCTCTCCCCGCGGAGCGCGCTCCAGGACGGCCCCAGACGGCATCGGGTTCGGCTCGTGCCGCGCCCACCACGGCGAGATCCTCCAGGGGGTCTTCGAGCACGAGGGAGGCCTGGTGCGCGGCCTGGTGACACTGCCGTGCGACCTGTACGGCTCCTACGCGGTGTTCGAGCCCTCCCCGCTCCCCGTGCTCACTGTGACGCCCTCTGACCGGGTGAAGGCCTTCCGCGCGGCCTCGGAGGCACTCGCGGCCCTGGGGCGCTCCTACGCGGGCGGACACCTCTACATCCAGTCCGAGACCCCGCTCTCGCGGGGGTTCGGCTCTTCCACGGGCGACGTCATCGCGACCGTCCGGGCGACGTTCGACTCCTTCGGGCGGGTCGCGGACTGCGAGACGACGGCCGGTCTGGCGGTCACCTCGGAGAGCGCCTCGGACTCCCTCATGTTCGGGGAGGACGCGGTCCTGTTCGCGCAGCGTTCCGGGTTCGTGATCGAGGGCTTCTCCGCTCCGATACCGCCCCTGGGCGTCCTGGGCTTCGGGACGAGCCGGGACGGGGCCGGGGTGCCCACCCTGGAGATGCGCCCCGCGGTCTACGACGCCGGGGAGATCGCGGCCTTCGCGGAGCTGCGGGCACTCCTGCGCCGGGCCGTCGAGACCCAGGACGCCGCGGCGGTCGGCGCCGTCGCCGGGGAGAGCGCCCGGATCAACCAGCGGCACCTCCCGGTGCCGGGCTACACCGGCCTGGAGGCCCTCGCCGCGCGCACCGGCTCGGTCGGTCTCCAGGTCGCCCACAGCGGCGACATCGCCGGGATGTTGTTCGACGCCACCGACCCGGACGTCGGACACCTGATGGACGAAGCCGAGGCCGGCCTCGCCGACCTCGGAGTGACGAAAAGCTGGCGGTTCGCCGTCGGCGGGAGCGAGAAGGATCCCTCATGACCGTGCAGACCCCCCTCTTCGACTCCATGGTCGAGGCGATGGCCATGCCGCGTTTCGTCCGCCTGCGACCCAACCTCCACGCCGTCGTCTTCAACCTCATGAAGATCCTGCCGGCCCAGTACATCATCGAGGAGGCGCGCGCCACCGGGAGCCTCACCCCGGGCACCCCCGTCCTGGAGACGTCCTCGGGGACCTTCGCCCTGGGACTGGCCATGGTGTGCCGCCGGTGGGGGCACCCGCTGACCATCGTCGGCGACCCCGCCATCGACCCGGCCCTGCGCACCCGGCTGGAGCTGCTGGGCACCCGCGTGGAGATCGTGGACGGCTTCGACGCCCCGGGCGGTATCCAGGGCGCGCGCCTGGCCCGGCTGGAGGAGCTGCGCCGCGAGCGCCCCGACTCCTTCGTTCCCGGACAGTACGACAACCCCGGCAACCCCGCCTCCTACCTCCCGGTCGCCGAGATGATCGCCCGCACCCTCGGACCCGTCGACCGCCTCGTCGCCCCCGTGGGCTCGGGGGGCTCCAGCGGCGGCATCGCCAACGCCCTGCGCGTGCTCGACAGGGACCTGGAGCTGGTCGCGGTGGACACCCCCGGCAGCGTCATCTTCGGTCTCCCGGACGCGCCCCGGGCGCTGCGCGGGCTGGGCAACAGCCTCATGCCGGGCAACGTCTCCCACACCTCCTACGACGAGGTCCACTGGGTGGGGGCCGCCGAGGCCTTCCACTCCACCCGGAGCCTGTTCGCCGACCACGGGATGTTCGTCGGCCCCACCAGCGGCGCCGCGTTCCTGGCCGCCGACTGGCACGCGCGGTGCTCGCCGGACGAGACCACGGTGGTCGTCTTCCCCGACGACGGCTACCGCTACCAGGACACCGTCTACTCCGAGTCCTGGCTGCGCGAGCGCGGGTTCTGGGGCACCGAGCCGCCGGGGGAGCCCCGCACGGCCACCGGGCCGGTCGAGGTCGACCCCCACTGGAGCCGCATGCGCTGGAACCGACGTCCGGCGGCGGAACACGCCCTGGCCCGATGACCGCGTCCCCCTCCGGCCCCCCGACCGAACAGGACCCACGATGAGAACGCTCCCCCTCGCCGACGAACTCGCGACGGCCGACCTCCTGGACCAGCACGGCGCCCTGGAGGTGTGCCGTGCCCCGTTCCGCCGGTACGGCGGCAGACCCGCCTTCCACGGACCGCTGGCCACCGTCCGCTGCCGCGGCGACAACGGACTGGTCAAACGCCTGGTCTCCGAACCCGGACACGGCCGTGTCCTGTTCGTCGACGGCGGGGGAGCCCTCGACGTCGCCCTGGTAGGGGACAACGTCGCCGAGGCGGCCTCGGCCCACGACTGGGCGGGCATCGTGGTCCACGGCGCCGTCCGGGACTCCCGGCGGCTGGCCGGGATCGACCTGGGCGTCATCGCCCTGGGCACGGACCCGCGCCGCCCCTCCCACCGCGGGGAGGGGGAGACCGACGTTCCGATCCGCTGCGGCGGTACGGTACTGCGGCCCGGCGCCCTCCTGTTCGCCGACGAGGACGGCGTCCTCGTCGCCCCTCTCGGTTTCTCCCCACCGTCCACCGCTCGCCCGTAACGACACCCCTGGGGGTACTCGTGTCCACCGCCACCACTCCCCAGGCCTCCGGCCTGGGGAGGAACTTCTCCCGCTTCTGGACCGGGAGCCTGCTGAGCAACCTCGCAGACGGCATCATGCTCACGGCGCTGCCCATGGCCGCCGCCGTGCTGACGAACGATCCCATCCTGGTGTCGGGCCTCATGGTGGCCCGCTTCCTTCCCTGGCTCCTGCTCGGGCTCTTCGCCGGGGTGTTCGTGGACCGCCTCGACCGGGGCCGCATCATGGTCGTGGCGAACCTGGTCCGCGGCGGCGCCATCGCCGCCCTGGCCGGACTCATCGCCACGGGCAACGCCTCGATCTGGGTCCTGTACGCCGTGATGTTCGCGGTGATGACGTGCGAGGTCTTCTACGACCTCTCCGGCAGGGCCATGCTGCCCTCGCTGGTCCCGGCCACCGGCCTGGAGAAGGCCAACGGCCGGCTGGTGGGCGGCAAGACCGTCACGGAGGACTTCGCCGGAGCGCCCCTGGCGGGCCTGCTCTTCGTCGTCGCCGCGGCACTGCCCCTGGCGGTGAACGCGGGCGCCTACGTCCTGGGTGCCCTGGTCCTGCTCGGGCTGCCGCTGGCGGTCCGCCGCCCCCCCGTCGCCGAGGGGGAGGCACCGGGCGCCGGCGGGGCGGGCTCCGTCCTGACCGAGATGCGGGCCGGGCTCCGGTTCGTCTTCCGGGACGGCGTGCTGCGCCCCACCGTGCTCTTCGGCGTCGTCGTCAACATGGCGTTCATGGCCCAGGCCGGCATTCTGGTGCTCTTGGTCCAGGAGTACCTGGAGGTGCCCCAGGCCCTCTACGGTGTCTTCCTGGCCTCCTCCGCGGTCGGTGCGCTGGTGGGATCCGTCCTGGTCGCGCGGGTCACCGCCGCGCTGGGCCGCTTCCGTACCGAGCTGGTCTCCTTCGGACTGATGGGGGTCTGCTGCCTGGTCTTCGGCCTGGTGCCGAACGCCTACGTCGCCGCCGCGGCCTGGATGCTCCTGGGGGCCTCCATGACGGTCTCCAACGTCGTCATGCTCGGTGCCGCCCAGCTCATCGTCCCCGCCACGCACCTGGGTCGGGTCATGTCGGTCATGCAGGTCCTCGGGTTCGGTCTCGCCCCGGTGGGCGCCCTCCTGGGCGGTCTCCTGGGCCGGGTGGAGCTGAGCCACGTGCCGGTCGCCTCGGGCATCGTGATCCTGGTGGCCCTCGCCCTCAACGTCCGGGCCCTGTCCCGCCTCACCGCCAAGGCCGACGCCGCCGCCGCCGCCGCTGAGGCTGCTGCCGCTGCTGCCGCTGCTGCGGACGGGTCCGAACGGCCCTGAAAAAAATCTCGGACGGGATGTCGATCCGGCGCGGGCTCGTTCGACGAACAGGTGAGAGGCGGGGAGACCCCCGCACGTCACGGAAGGCGAATCCCATGCGCTACATGATGTCGATCATGTCCGACCCGCGGGCCGAGGCGGACACCGAGATGGGTCCGGAGATCTTCGAGGCGATGGCCGCCTACAACGAGGAGCTGGTCAAGGCCGGGGTGCTGCTCGCCGGGGACGGCCTGGCGCCCTCCACCGAGGCCCTCCGGGTGACCTTCTCCGACGGCCGGGCGCGGGTGACCGACGGTCCCTTCGCCGAGGCCAAGGAGTTCATCGCCGGGTACTGGATCATCCAGGTGTCCTCGCCCGAGGAGGCCGTGGAGTGGGCCAAGCGCTGCCCCCACCCGCCGGCGGGCGACCCCACCGAGATGCACCTGATCCTGCGCCGCATCATGGACACCGACGACTTCGGCGACGAGATGTCCGAGGAGCTCAAGGAGCGCGAGCGCGAACTGCGCGAGCACAACGCCCACGAGGCACACGGGGGCTGACCCGGAAGCGGCTTGCGGTGACGTGGCTCACGGTGCTCTCATGGGTCCGTGAGTCACGTCGACACCGATACCCGGCGCGCCGTGGAGGCGGTCTGGCGCATCGAGTCGGCCCGCCTCGTCGCCGCGCTCACCCGCATGGTCGGTGACGTCGGCCTCGCCGAGGAGTTCGCCCAGGACGCGCTGGTCAGCGCTCTGGAGAAGTGGCCGCGGGAGGGTCTGCCCGACCGGCCCGGCGCCTGGCTGACCACCGTCGCCAAACGCCGCGTCGTCGACCGCTGGCGGCGCGACGAGCGCTTCCAGGACCGCATGGTCGAGCTGGGCCGCGAAATCGTCGAGAACGACGGGCGGGACGGGTTCGACGCCGTCCTGGAGGAGGACTACGGCGACGACCTGCTGCGGCTCATGTTCGTGTGCTGCCATCCGGTGCTGTCCACGCGGGCCCGGGTCGCCCTGACCCTGCGGATGCTGGGCGGGCTGACCACCGACGAGATCGCCCGCGCGTTCCTGGTGCCCGAGCCGACCGTCGCCCAGCGCATCACCCGCGCCAAGCGCACCCTGGTCGAGAGGAAGGTGCCGTTCGAGGTGCCCGTCGGGGAGGACCGCGACGCTCGGGTGGCCTCCGTGCTGGAGGTCGTCTACCTCGTCTTCAACGAGGGGTACGCGGCCACCTCGGGCGACAGCCTCATCCGCCCCGAGTTGTGCGAGGAGGCCATGCGGCTGGGCCGGGTGCTCGCCGGGCTGCTGCCCGAGGAGCGCGAGGTGCACGGACTGCTCGCGCTCATGGAGCTGCACGCCTCCCGGTTCCGAGCCAGGGTCGCCCCGGACGGGTCCCCGGTGCCGCTCGCCGAGCAGGACCGCTCTCGCTGGGACCGGATGCTCATCACCCGCGGCATGAGGGCGCTGCTGCGGTCACTGCCGCCCGACCCCGCGCAGCCGCGCGGCCCCTACGCCCTCCAGGCGGCGATCGCCGCCGAGCACGCTCGGGCCCTGGACCCCGAGGACACCGACTGGACCGTCATCGCCGCCCTCTACCTGGCGCTGGTCCGGGTGACCGGGTCCCCGGTGGTGGAGCTCAACCGGGCGGTGGCGGTGTCGATGGCCGCCGGACCGGCCGCCGCCCTGGAGATCGTCGACTCCCTCAACGGGTCCCTGGACGGTTACCACCTGCTCCCCTCCGTCCGCGGTGACCTGCTGGAACGCCTGGACCGCGCCGAGGAGGCCGGGGCCGAGTTCCGCCGTGCCGCCTCCCTCACCCGCAACGAACGCGAACGCTCCCTGCTGCTGGCCCGCGCCGACCGCGCCGACCGCGCCGACCGGCCGCCGACCGTCTCGCCCGGAACCGTCATCACCACGGAGGGCGCGCGGGAACCGGAGGACGAGGACTGACGGCGGTCGGCCTCCGGGAGTCGGGGCGTGCCCGCCACGACGCACCTCCTCGGGGGCGGACCCGTCGACCAGGTACGGGGCCGACGCCATGCCTTCCCCACCGCCCGCCGGTCCCGTCCCTCCCGGCCGTCGCCGGATGTCGCTTCCGCCCATGGCGTTCAACCCTGGCGCTCACCGCCCGGAACGGTCCAGACTGCCGGACATGAGACTTCTGGTATTGGGCGGCACGGAGTTCGTCGGGCGGGCCGTCGTCGAGGACGCGCTGGAGCGGGGGTGGGACGTCACCGTGTTCCACCGGGGGACGCGGACCGCGCCGCCGGGGGCGGCCGTGCTCCACGGGGACCGGCTGGCCGAAGGCGGTCTCGCCGAACTGGAGAAGGGCGAGTGGGACGCCGCCGTCGACACGTGGTCGGCCGCGCCCCGCGTGGTCAACGAGTCGGCCCTACTGCTGGCCGACCGGGTCGGCCGCTACTCCTACGTCTCCAGTTGCTCCGTCTACGCCTACCCCTCCGACCCCGGATCCGACGAGACCTGGCCGACCGTTCGGGCCGACCCCGAGTCCGACGGGACCGACTACCCGGCGGACAAACGCGGCGGCGAGCTGGCCGTCGAGGCCGTCTTCGGGGACCGCTCCCTGTCCGCGCGGGCCGGGCTCGTCCTCGGCCCCCACGAGAACATCGGCCGACTGCCCTGGTGGCTGAACCGTATCGCCCGGGGCGGCCCCTTCCCCGCCCCCGGGCCCGCCGACCTGTCGATCCAGTACGTGGACGCCCGCGACCTGGCCGCGTGGACCCTGGACGCCACGGCGGCGAGGGTGTCCGGTCCGCACAACCTGGTGAGCCCGGCCGGACACGCGACCATGGGCGACCTGCTCGCGGCCTGCGTCGAGGTCACCGGCTCCGACGCCGAACCCGTGTGGCTCACCCCCGAGCGGATCGCCGAGGCCGGGGTGGAGCCCTGGTCGCAGCTTCCGGTGTGGACGCCCCCGGGCGAACTGCACGCCGCCCTGCACGACAACGACGTCTCCCGGGCACTGGCCACCGGGCTGCGCTGTCGGCCGGTCGCCGAGACCGTCGCGGACACCTGGGAGTGGCTGGTCTCGATCGGCGGCATCGCCCCGCAGCGGCCCGACCGCCCCCGGGTGGGCCTGCCCGACGGGGCGGAGGAGCGCCTGCTCGCCGGTCTCACCCGCGACTGACGACTGAGGCTCCCAACGAGGGCGAGGAGGGACCGCGGCGGTAGGACCACCACTGAAGTCAGGTGGACGCACCCCTGGGACACGACGAAGGTACGGTGCCGAATCCTCCCGTGGGATGACAGGGGGACCCCGCCGTCGACGGGAGGATTTTCGACGGCCCACACGGCGCACCTCCCACGCGGATCCCGGACGTCCCCGTGCGAGGTGTGCCCGCGGCCCGCCACGGAACGTGGCGTCCTCGTGCCGTGCCCTGCTCCGTGCGGTCCTCACACCCACTCACCAGAGGGACGGTTCACAGTTGAGAAAGCGGCATTCCGCCTGGGCGATCGGCATCGTCGCGGCACTCCTGATCTCCGACACGGCGGTCGTCGCGGCGGAGGAGCGGGAACCCTCCCCCGACCGGATCCTGGAACGGATCGACGGGGTCGCCGACACGGTCGCCCTGGCCGACGCCCTCGCCCTGGCCGAGGCGTTCCCCGGATCTGCCCCGGCGGGCCCGCCCGGGACGGCGACCGTCGCCGCCGACCCCGAGGCCGCGGTCAGCATCCCCCTGGACGGCGCGGACGCCCCGATGCGCGTCGACCTGCCCCGGCCCGAGGGGGCGGAGGGTTTCGTCGGTGACTCCGGGAGCGTCCTGTTCACCGGCGGCTCCGACGACTTCGCCTCGGCGGCCAGGGCGGAGGACCTGGGCGGCGCACGCCTGCTGGTGTACATCGCCTCCGCCGACGCACCCGACGAGTACGCCTTCGACATCGACCTGCCCGAAGGCGCCGAACTCGTCGAACTGGAGGACGGCGGCGCGGCCGTGCGGACCGGGGACGGGCACCTCGCCGGGACGTTCGCCCCGCCGTGGGCGGTGGACGCCCACGGGACGCCGGTGCCCACCTCCTACCGGGTCGATCGGGGCCGGCTGGTCCAGCGGGTCACGGTCGGTGCCACCACCGCCTTCCCGGTGGTCGCCGACCCGTTCTGGATCCCGGTGCTGGCCGTGGGCGCCCGTTTCACGGCGCACGCGCTCACCCAGATGGCCAAGCGCAAGGTCAGCCAGAAGCTCGTGCAACAGGTCGTCCAGAACGGTCGGAAGACGGCCGGGAAGAAGGGCACGAGCGTGTTCACCCAGGGCAGCGGCAAGAACCGCGTCCGCGTGATCGTCGACAACAAGTCCGGCAACATCATCACCGTCACCAAGGGCTGAACCGGGTTTCGGAGCCCACCCGTACGGAAGAGGGGGAGCGCATGAAGATCAGCTATGACGCGGAGGTGGACGCGGCCTACATCACCGTCGTCGACCACATCGGCGACGGGGAGGCCGAGACCCAGCGGCACTCGATCCCCACCCCGGACCCCGAAGGCGAGATCGTCCTCGACTTCGACGCGCGCGGCTTCCTGCTCGGCGTGGAGGTGCTGGGGGCGAGCCGGGTCCTGCGCCCGGAACTGCTCGCCACCGCTGAGGCGGAGTAGGGCACACGGCGAGGGGCCGCCCGCCGGGCGGCCCCTCGTGTCGCATGCTCCCCGGCTATGACGCCGGGGCGTCGGCCTTGCGCGGCGCGACGGTCAGGCCGCTCGCGGCCTCGCCGACGTCCACCACCACCGTGTCCCCCTCGGCCAGCGCCCCCGACAGCAGCTCGCGGGCGAGCGGGTCGCCGATCGAGGACTGCACCAGGCGGCGCAGCGGCCGGGCGCCGTAGTTGGGGTCGTAGCCGGTCATGGCCAGCCACTCCCGTGCCCCCGGCGTCACCTCCAGCTCCAGCCGCCGGTCCGCCAGTCGGCGGGCCAGCTTCTCCACCTGGAGGTCCACGATCCTCGTCAGGTCCTCGATGGACAGCGCGTCGAACATGATGACGTCGTCGAGCCGGTTGAGGAACTCGGGCTTGAACGTCGTCCGCACCACGTCCATGACCCGCTGTCCACGGGTCGCCTCGTCCAGGGTCTGGTCCACCAGGAACTGCGAGCCGAGGTTGGAGGTGAGGATGAGGATCGTGTTGCGGAAGTCCACCACCCGCCCCTGCCCGTCGGTCAGACGACCGTCGTCCAGGACCTGGAGCAGGGTGTCGAACACCTCCAGGTGGGCCTTCTCCACCTCGTCCAGCAACACCACCGTGTACGGGCGGCGGCGCACCGCCTCGGTGAGCTGACCGCCCTCCTCGTACCCCACGTACCCGGGGGGCGCGCCGACCAGCCGGGACACCGTGTGCTTCTCGGAGTACTCGCTCATGTCGATGCGCACGATCGCCCGCTCGTCGTCGAACAGGAACTCCGCCAGCGCCTTGGCCAGCTCGGTCTTGCCGACACCGGTCGGACCGAGGAACAGGAAGGAACCGGTCGGCCGGTCGGGGTCGGAGATGCCGGCCCGGGCCCGCCGCACCGCGTCCGCCACCGCCGTCACCGCGGCCCGCTGGCCGATCAGGCGCCTGCCCAGCTCGTCCTCCATGCGCAGCAGCTTGGAGGTCTCGCCCTCCATCAGCCGGCCCACGGGGATGCCGGTCCAGGACGACACGACCTCGGCGACCTCGTCGGCGCCGACCTCGTCCTTGACCATGGTGGCGCCCTTGTCGGTGGCCTCCTCCGCCTGGGACGCCTCCTCCAGCTGCTTCTCCAGCTGGGGGATGTCCCCGTACATCAGCCGGGACGCCGTGGCGAAGTCGCCCTCGCGCTCGGCCAGCTCCGCCCGGGTGCGCAGCTCGTCCAGCTGCCCCTTGAGGTCACCGACCCGGTTGAGGCCGGCCTTCTCCTGCTCCCACCGGGCGACCAGGCCGTCGAGCCGCTCCCGGTGGTCGGCGAGTTCGGAGCGCAGCCGCTCCAGGCGCTGCCGACTGGCCGCGTCCGACTCCTTCTCCAGCGCCATCTCCTCCATCTTGAGGCGATCGACGGTGCGTCGCAGCTCGTCGATCACCACCGGACTGGAGTCGATCTCCATGCGCAGCCGGGACGCGGCCTCGTCGATGAGGTCGATGGCCTTGTCCGGCAGGAACCGCGCGGTGATGTACCGGTCGGACAGGGTCGCGGCGGCCACCAGCGCCGAGTCGGAGATCTGCACCTTGTGGTGCGCCTCGTAACGGCCCTTGAGGCCGCGCAGGATGGCGATGGTGTCGGTGGCCGACGGCTCGCCCACGAACACCTGCTGGAAGCGCCGCTCCAGCGCGGGGTCCTTCTCGATCCGCTCCCGGTACTCGTCCAGCGTGGTCGCGCCGACCATGCGCAGCTCACCGCGGGCCAGCATCGGTTTGAGCATGTTGCCGGCGTCCATGGCGCCCTCGCCGGCGCCCGCGCCGACCATGGTGTGCAGCTCGTCGATGAACGTGATGACCTGGCCGTCGGAGTCCTTGATCTCCTGGAGGACCGCCTTGAGCCGTTCCTCGAACTCGCCCCGGTACTTGGCGCCCGCCACCATCGCCGACAGGTCCAGGCTGATCAGCCGCTTGCCGAGCAGGGACTGGGGCACGTCGCCCGCGACGATGCGCTGGGCCAGGCCCTCCACCACCGCGGTCTTGCCGACACCGGGCTCGCCGATGAGCACCGGGTTGTTCTTGGTGCGCCGGCTGAGCACCTGGATGACCCGCCGGATCTCGCCGTCCCGGCCGATCACCGGGTCGACCTTGCCCTCGCGGGCCCGCTCGGTGAGGTCGACGCCGTACTTCTCCAGCGCCTGGTAGGTCTCCTCGGGGTTCTCCGTGGTGATCCGACCCTTGCCGCGCACCCGCTCGAAGGCCTCCAACAGGGCCTCGGGGGTGGCGCCGACCTCCCGCAGGAGTCGGGCCGCCTCACCGCCGTCGGTGGCCAGGCCCACCAGCAGGTGCTCGGTGGAGACGTACTCGTCCTCCATGCGCTCGGCCCGCTGGGCCGCGGTGTTGATGGAGACGATGAGCTGCCGTGAGGAACTCGGTGACGCGGTCGTGGACCCCGACACCTTGGGCAGCGCGTCGATGGCCGCGTCCACCTTGTCCTTGAGCAGGTGGGGGTCCGCGCCCACCTCCTTGAGGAGGGGACGGGTGATGCCGTCGGCCTGCTCCAGCAGCGCGGCCAGCAGGTGCACCGGTTCGGTCTGGGGGTTGCCGTCCGTGGTGGCCCTGCGGATGGCCACCGACAGGGCCCCTTGGCTCTTCTGGGTGAGCTTGTAGTTCATGTCCGGTGACTCCTTTCACAAGTAGTGTCACGAAGAGTGATGTCGCTCGGTCGAACGTGCCCCCGTGCCGCTGTGCGGAGCCCCGTCAGAACCGCTCAGGCCTCATCGTCACCGGTGCGTTCCCGCTCGGGGCCCTCCTGCGCGGAGTCGCCCCGGGGACCGTCACCGGTGGGTTCGGCGGTGTTGAAGATCGTCACGCGGGTGCGCCGGACCAGCTCGCCGGGCACTCCGGGACCGCCCTCGGGGCGGGGTGGACGCGCCCGCCGGGCCACCGCCCGACGAGCCGCCTCCAGTTCGTTGGCGAGGTGGAAGACATGCTCGCGCAGCTGTTCCACCTCGTGCTCCAGCTCCAGGATCCGCTTGATCCCGGCCAGGTTGATGCCCTCCTCCTGCGACAGCCGCTGCACCACGCGCAACGTCTGCACGTCGCGCATGGAGTAGCGCCGGCCGCGTCCGGAGGTCCGACCGGGGGAGACGATCCCCAACCGGTCGTACTGCCGCAGCGTCTGCGGGTGCATCCCCGCCAACTCCGCGGCCACCGAGATCACGTAGACCGGCGCGTCGACACCGAAGGAGTCGTTCATCGGTCCTATGCCCCCTTCGCCCGCGCTTCGAGATCGTCGCGCGGGTCGTAGTCGGAGGTCGCGGCGCGGAACTTCTCCAAGGCCTCGCGGGCGTCACCGTTGAGGTTCTTGGGGACGGTGACCTCCAGGGTGACGATCATGTCCCCCGTCGTGCCGTCCTTGCGGGTCGCGCCCTTGCCGCGCACCCGCAGCTTGTGCCCGTTCTGCGTCCCCGGCGGTACCTTCACCGTCACCGGGAAGCCGCTCATCGTCGGGATGCGCACGTCGGCGCCGAGCGCCGCCTCCGGGAAACTGACCGGAACGGTGATGGTGATGTTGTCGCCGCTCCTGCCGAACACCGCGTGCTCCTTCACGTGAACGACGACGTACAGGTCGCCCGCCGGGCCGCCGTTCTCCCCGGGCGCCCCCTTGCCCTTGATCCTGATGCGCTGCCCGTCGGCGACCCCGGCCGGGATGCGCGTCTGGATGGTGCGGGTGCTCTTGCCCCGGCCGCTGCCGTGGCAGGTGACGCAGGGGTCGTCGACGACCAGCCCGCGCCCCTTGCACTCGCTGCACGGTTCGGACAGGGAGAAGCCGCCCAGGTTGGTGTTCTCGTGTCCGGTGCCCGTGCACTTGGGACACATGCGCGGGGCGGTGCCCGCCTTGGCGCCGGTCCCCTTACAGGTGGGACACGGTGCGTCGCTGGCCAGCTGGAAGGAGCGCGTCACGCCCTCCGCGGCCTCGCGAAAGCTCAGATCGGTCTCGGTCTCCACGTCGGTGCCGCGCCGGCTGCGGGTCGTGGTCCCGCCGCGCCCCCGGCCGCCGAACAGTCCGCCGAACAGGTCGCTGAGGCGTTCGCCGCCACCCCCCGAACCGGCCGTGCCCTGGCCGAAGAGGTCGCTCATGTCGAACCCGCCCGGGCCGGTCCCGCCGGGGCGGTAGGAACCGCCGAACAGGGAGCGCGCGTCGTCGTACTCCTTGCGGCGCTTGTCGTCCGACAGGACGTTGTACGCCTCGGAGATCTCCTTGAAGCGCTCTTCCGCCTGGGGGTCGCCGGTGTTGGCGTCAGGGTGGTTCGCGCGTGCCAGCTTGCGGTAGGACGTCTTGACCTCGTCCTTGGAGGCGGTCTTTGAGACTCCGAGGACCTTGTAGTAGTCCTTCTCCAGGTAGTCCTTGGTGCTCATCGACTGGGTGCCTTCTCCCGCTGCTCAGGTCGCGTCCGATGTTGCCAGGTGGCCCCGGGCCCGGCGGGCCCGGGGCCGGGCTCCCGGCCGCACCCGTCGGATGCGGCCGGAGCCCTACGGGTGTCCCCGCTACTCGCCGTTCTCACCGTTCCCGGTCGGAGCGGTCTCGTCCGCCCCGGTCGAGGACTTCTCCCCGGCCTCGGCGGCCTCGCCGCCGTCGATCGGGTCACCGACGACCACGCGGGCCGGGCGCAGGATCCTCTCCCCGAACCGGTACCCCGGCTGGAAGACCTCCATCACCGTCTGGGCGGCGATGTTCGGGACCGGGATCAGGGTCAGCGCCTCGTGGACGTTCGGGTCGAACTCGTCGCCCTGCTCCGCGAACCGCTCCAGGCCCAGCTTGGTGACCGTGGCCTCCAGCGCCTCGCCCACCGCCTTGAAACCGCCGCTGAGCTCGTCGTGATCACGGGCCCGGCCGATGTCGTCCAGGATCGGCAGGAGTTCACCGAGGACCTGGGCGGTGGAGACCTCGCGGACGACCGCCCGGTCCCGCTCGACGCGCTTGCGGTAGTTGGAGTACTCCGCCTGCACCCGCTTGATGTCGTTGGTGAGTTCCACGACACGCTCGTCGGCGTTGATCGCCTCGGACACCACCTGCTCGGGGGTGTCCGGGATCTCGACGCCCTCGATGTCCTCGACGGCCTCGGTCCCCTCGGCCTCCTCCGCGGTGTCCTCGGCGGTCTCCTCCGCCTTGGACTCGCGCACCTCCCCGGTCTCCGGGTCGATGCGACGGTTGTCGCGGATCACCGGGCCCTGGCGCTCCTCGCCGTCACCGGTGGTGCCGTTCGTGTTGTCAGACAGCGCCATGTGCGACGTGCCCTCCTTCCTCTCGGCCCGGACCGGGTCAGGACCGGTCGCCCTTGTCCTTGTCCTCGTCGACGATCTCGGCGTCCACGACATCGGCGTCGTCGGCGGAGTCCGAGGCAGCGGACTCACCGGCGGCCGTGCCGTCGGCACCGCCCTGCTGGTTCTGGCTGTAGATCGCCGAACCGATCTTCTGGCTGGCCAGCGCGACCTTCTCGCTCGCCGAGCGGATGGCGTCGACGTCCGAGCCCTCCAGGGCGGTCTTCAGCTCGCCCAGCGCGGCCTCGGTCTCCGAGCGCACGTCCGCCGGGATCTTGTCCTCGTTGTCCTTGATGACCTTCTCGGTCTGGAACACGAGGGACTCGGCGTTGTTGCGGACCTCGGCGCTCTCGCGACGCTTGCGGTCCTCCTCGGCGTACTGCTCGGCGTCGCGGACCATCTTGTCGATGTCGTCCTTGGACATGGCCGAACCACCGGAGATGGTGACCGACTGCTCCTTGCCGGTGCCCAGGTCCTTGGCGGTGACGTTGACGATGCCGTTGGCGTCGATGTCGAAGGCCACCTCGATCTGCGGGACGCCGCGCGGCGCCGGGGGCAGACCGGTCAGGTCGAAGACGCCCAGCTTCTTGTTGTCGCGGGCCATCTCGCGCTCGCCCTGGTAGACCTGGATCTGCACGGACGGCTGGTTGTCGTCGGCCGTGGTGAAGATCTCGGAGCGCTTGGTCGGGATGGTCGTGTTGCGCTCGATGAGCTTGGTGAACACGCCGCCCTTGGTCTCGATGCCCAGCGACAGCGGGGTCACGTCGAGCAGCAGGACGTCCTTGACCTCGCCCTTGAGCACGCCGGCCTGGAGCGCGGCGCCGATGGCGACGACCTCGTCCGGGTTGACGCCCTTGTTGGGCTCCTTGCCGCCGGTCAGCTCCTTGACGAGCTCGACGATGGCCGGCATACGGGTGGAGCCGCCGACGAGGACGACGTGGTCGATCTCGCTCAGGCTGATCCCGGCGTCCTTGATGACCTGCTGGAACGGGATCTTGGTCCGCTCGACCAGGTCGGCGGTCAGCCGCTGGAACTCGGCGCGGGTGAGCTTCTCGTCCAGGTGCAGCGGGCCCTCCGCCGAAGCGGTGATGTAGGGCAGGTTGATCTGCGTCTCGCTGGAGCTGGACAGCTCGATCTTGGCCTTCTCCGCGGCCTCGCGCAGACGCTGGAGCGCCATCTTGTCCTTGGACAGGTCGACGCCGTTGGAGTTCTTGAACTTCTCGACCAGCCAGTCGACGATCGCCTGGTCCCAGTCGTCGCCGCCGAGGTGGTTGTCGCCGTTGGTGGCCTTGACCTCCACGACGCCGTCACCGACCTCCAGCAGGGAGACGTCGAAGGTGCCGCCACCGAGGTCGTAGACGAGGATCGTCGCCTCGTCCTCCTTCTCCAGGTGGTAGGCGAGCGCGGCCGAGGTGGGCTCGTTGATGATGCGCAGGACGTTGAGGCCCGCGATCGTGCCGGCCTCCTTGGTGGCCTGGCGCTGGGAGTCGCTGAAGTACGCGGGGACGGTGATGACCGCGTCGGCCACGTCCTCGCCGAGGTAGGACTCGGCGTCGCGCTTGAGCTTCTGGAGGATGAAGGCGCTGATCTGCTGAGGGTTGAAGGTCTTGTCGTCGATCTTCACCGACCAGTCGGTGCCGATGTGGCGCTTGACCGAGCGGATGGTCCGGTCGACGTTGGTGACCGCCTGGCGCTTGGCCACCTCGCCGACGAGCACCTCGCCGTTCTTGGCGAAGGCGACGACGGACGGGGTGGTGCGGGAACCCTCGGCGTTGGTGATGACCGTGGGCTCGCCACCCTCCAGGACCGCGACACAGGAGTTCGTCGTACCGAGGTCGATTCCGACCGCACGAGCCATGGTTGCTTCCTCCGTCAAAGTTGAGTCGTTCAGGCGTAAGTTTGCTTCGTCCGGCGAAGAATGTCAAGTCAGTTGAGTCGACCGGACTCAAGTTACTTTCTACGACCTGACAACGACCGACCAGGCGAGGTTGTTCCCGGTGTGGGGTGGTTTCACGAGGAAGATGACGGAAGCCCGGGTGAACCCGGGGGCATCCTTGACCGCGACTCAGGGTCCACCCCGACCTCCGACCGGGGTGGTGCGCGCGCCCTGCCGGACGCCGGTCCGCTGCGACGGGTGCCGACCCCGCCGGTGGTGGTGCGCGCCCGCGCCCACGCCGAGGCCCCCTGCGGCGGGCCCTCCCGCCGTCGCCCGGGGATCCCCGGGCGCGCGTGCGCACCGCCCCGCGCGAGGCGTCCCGCGCCTTCTCCGGGGTCTGGGTCCCGCCCCTCCCGCCGCGTGCCCGTCGGCTCTGGACGACGGGCACGCCCTGATGTCCGATATGTCGCGTAGCGTGCTTTATGCGCGACCGGTGGAATGACCGATGCCGAGTGGCGCGGGCGGGCGATGGAATGGCCGGGGTCGGAGGGCGCTCGCGGGGTGCGCCGGGACCGGAGCGCGTGTCACGAGGGAATTGGTACGGACCCGCGTGGTTCTGTTGCGACGGGAGTCACTAGCGTTGCCCCTGCGTGGTCACGGTTCCCCGCAGAGCCGATGGCCGCCTTGCGATTACCCGCTAGTAACATAAGACTCGACCGCCGGTGTGTGGCGCACCGGCCGACGCAGCAGGATGGGAGGCCACGGGCGATGTTGTACCTGACACTGGGAGTCATCACCTCGGTCCTCGCCGTGGTCGCCTTCACCATGTTCGGTCTGGCCATCCGCCAGATCGTGCGGACCGTGGGTGTGGGCCGACCGGTGGAGGCCGATCGCAAGGGGCCGTTCGGACAACGGCTCACGATGGCGATCATCGAGATCATCGGCCACGGCAGGATGCTCAAGCGACCCTGGGTGGGTGTGGCCCACTGGTTCGTGATGGTCTCGTTCCCCCTGCTGGTCTTCACCGTGATCGAGGCGCAGGGCGAGGTCTTCGACCCGCACTTCCACCTGCCGATCATCTACGACTGGACCGTGTACGGCCTGGCGATCGAGTTCATCGCCGGCACCAGCCTCGTCGGCATCCTCGGCCTGACCGCCTATCGGATCATCAACAGTCCGAAGCGGATCGGCCGCGAGTCCCGCTTCATGCACTCCAAGCACTGGACCGCGTACTACGTCGAGGCGTACATCATCGGTCTGCTCCTGGCGATCTTCGCGATCCGCGGATTCAAGGTCGCCTCCGAGACCTTCCCCTTCCCGGTCTGGGCCACCCCGATCTCGCACGCCCTCGGCGCGGTCCTGCCCGGTGACGCGGCCGTGGCCGACCCGGCCATCGCCCTGATCGCCGCCTTCAAGCTGATCATCAGCTACGCGTTCTTCATGGTGCTGGCCCGCAACCTCACCATGGGCGTCGGCTGGCACCGCTTCATCGCGCCGGTCAACATCTATCTCAAGCGCAACGCCGACGGGATCCCGTCCCTCGGCGCGGCCAAGCAGATGATGAACAAGGACGTGACCGCGCCCCTCGACTTCGAGGAGGCCGACCCCGACGAGGACCCGTTCGGCGCCGGCAAGATCGAGGACTTCACCTGGAAGGGTCTCCTCGACTTCACCAGCTGCACCGAGTGCGGTCGCTGCCAGTCCCAGTGCCCCGCCTGGAACACGGGCAAGCCCCTCTCCCCGAAGAAGGTCATCCTCGACCTTCAGCGGCACGCCTACGAGAAGGCCCCGTACCTGCTCCAGGGCATCAACGCCGAGACCCTCGCGGAGAAGCCCGACGAGAGCCACGCCGGTGTCGACGTCCTCGCCCTCCTGGAGAGGCCGCTGGTCGGCACCGAGGAGGAGGGTGGCGTCATCCACCCCGACGAGCTGTGGTCCTGCACCAACTGCGGCGCCTGCGTCGAGCAGTGCCCGGTGGACATCGAGCACATCGACCACATCCTCGACATGCGCCGCTACCAGGTCATGGTCGAGTCCAACTTCCCGTCCGAGGCCAACACCCTCCTGAAGAACCTGGAGAACAAGGCCAATCCGTGGGGCATGTCCGAGGACAAGCGCATGGACTGGATCGAGGAGCTGGCCTCCCAGGAGAACCCGGTCGAGGTGCGGGTCGTCGACGACAAGCTCGACGCGGACACCGAGTACCTGTTCTGGGTCGGTTGCGCCGGCGCCCTGGAGGACCGCGCCAAGAAGACCACCAAGGCCATCGCCGAACTCCTGGACATCGCGGGCGTCAAGTTCGCCGTCCTGGGCGGCATGGAGGCGTGCACCGGTGACCCGGCCCGCCGCCTGGGCATGGAGTACGTCTTCCAGATGCTGGCCCAGCAGAACGTCGAGACCCTCAACGAGGCCGGCGTCACCAAGATCGTGGCCAGCTGCCCGCACTGCTTCAACACCCTCGCCAACGAGTACCCGCAGCTCGGCGGTACCTACGAGGTCGTCCACCACAGCCAGCTGCTGGCCAAGCTGGTGGACGAGGGCAGGCTGACCCCCGTCGAGTCCATCGACGAGAACATCACCTACCACGACCCCTGCTTCCTGGGCCGCCACAACAAGGTGTACACGCCTCCGCGCGACATCATGGCGAAGGTGCCCGGCGTCAAGACGCAGGAGATGCACCGCCACAAGGAACGGGGCTTCTGCTGTGGCGCCGGTGGCGCCCGCATGTGGATGGAGGAGCGGATCGGCAAGCGCATCAACACCGAGCGGGTGGACGAGGCGCTGACCACCAACCCCGACACCGTGTCCACCGCGTGCCCGTTCTGCCAGGTCATGCTCGGCGACGCGATCAACGAGAAGAAGTCGCAGGGCGAGGCGAAGGAGACCCTGGAGGTCGTCGACGTCTCCCAGCTGCTGCTGCGCTCCATCAAGGGCGACAAGCCGCAGAAGGCGGAGCCCGCCGACGCCTAGTCCCCCCTCCACGAGGGGGAACCCTGCCCCGAGGGGCCGGTCACCGTACGGTGACCGGCCCCTCGGCCTTCTCCGACCGGAGCAGGAGCAGGGCCAGCACCGCGATCCAGGCGAATCCGACCAGCAGGGCCGTCCGCTGGTACAACCCGCCGACGAAGAGCAGCTCCGGGTTCTGCCGGAAGCCGGCGTCCGCCCACAGGAAACAGGCGAAGAACACGATCGCGGTGAGCACCGAGTACCCCGCCACGACCGGCCGGCGGTCGCCCAGGGCGCGCAGCGCGAAGAGCACGCAGGCCAACGGGAGCCCGAAGAAGAACAGCGTCGACGCCGTGTCGTGCAGGATGCCCGACACGGTGTGGACCGCTCCCTCCGGGCTCCCCACGGGGTACCCGCCCACGGGGTCGGCGCGGAACAGTCCGGAGCCGATCAGCCCGATCCCGGACAGGCCCAGCAACCACGGGGTGGGTCCGGCCCGGCCGGTCCGGTTCAGCTCCCGCCACGCGCCGACCGCGAACGCCGTCAGCAGCGCCCCGGTGATCAGGAAGTTCGCCACCTGGACCCCGCCCGCGCCGGTGAGCACCAGCGAGTCGACCGGATGACGCATGGCGGAGTAGCCCGGACGCAGGGCGCCCGCGAGGGTGGCCACCGCCAGGAAGAGGGGGCCGGCGGCGACCCCGCACCACAGGAGCGCGCGGTTGGGTGACATGGACATCCTTCGTCGTCGTAGGTGGTGACAACGATAGATTCCGCGCGGAGGGACCGGAAAGGTCGCCGGTGGCCGGGTCCGGTCGGACGCACCGCTCCCGCGAGTGGGGACGTCGGCGCCCGGACCGCGGTGGAGCCCCGTCACATCACATAACGGTCGGTTTACGGGACCTCGGACGACGGGCCCGTATATCCGCGGTCGGGGAAAGGCCGAAAACCGTGGGGCCGACATGTCGGAGCCGGCCCTTTGGGTGGATGGAAGCGGGTTTCCGGGTGTTCCTCCCACGTGTTTTCACCAGGGAAATCGACCTTTGGACGTTGCTTCCCGAGAAAAGATCATCCGGGATGACACTTCCATTGGATGAAACTTCTCCGGGAATGGCGTTCGCTCCCCGCGGTCTCCGCTTTTCGTGTAGAACTCTTACCAGCACCCCCTGAGGACGCCGAGCGTCTCCTCGGGGTGCTGCCGCCCGCACGCGGTGAGGAAGGGGCGTGTGCGGGCGGCACCCCGCGCATATGACATCCGTCATCGTCGGCACCGGTGGATTCCCACATCGAAGCGGTGACAACGGCGTCTGTGGCCGGAGCTCCGATTCCGCGAATCTGGAGCCATGACGACGACGCACACCGAACTCCCCAGCGACCGTCCCACCGTCGACGAGCCGGCGGTGGTGGTCCGCGACCTGCGCCGGAACTACGGCGACTTCGAGGCGGTCAAGGGCATCTCCTTCGACATCCGCCCCGGCGAACTGTTCGCCCTCCTCGGTACCAACGGGGCCGGCAAGACCACCACCATCGAGACCCTCGAAGGTTTCTGGCGGCCCACCTCCGGAACGGTGCGGGTGTTCGGGGTCGACCCCTACGGCCAGCCCCCCGCCCTGCGAGGCCGCACCGGCGCGGTCCTCCAGGGCAACGGCCTCATGGAGGACCTCACCGTCCGGGAGTCCATCACCCTCACCCACGACCTGACCGCGGAGCCGCGCGACGTCGACGAGATCCTGGACCTGGTGGACCTGGGGGACAAGGCCGGGATCGCCATCCGCCAGCTCTCCGGCGGCCAGAAGCGCCGGCTCATCCTCGCCCAGAGCCTCATCGCCCGGCCCGAGGTCCTCTACCTCGACGAGCCCACCACCGGGATGGACCCCGAGGCCAGGCACACCACCTGGCGCATCATCTCCGAACTGAAGAGCCGCGGCGTCGCCGTCCTGCTCACCACGCACTACCTGGAGGAGGCCGAGCGTCTCGCCGACCGGCTCGCCATCATGCACCGCGGCGAGATCCGGGTCGAGGGGACCCTGGCGGGAGTGCTCTCCACCTGGGGCGACCGCATCGGGTTCCTGATGCCCGAGGAGATCGGCACCGACGACCTGCCCGCGTTCCCCGACAGCACCGTCGGTGTGCGGACCCGCGACGGCCGGCTGTGGGCCACCTACACGGTCACCGGGGCGGACGTCGCCGAACGGGGGCACCGCGTGGTCGCCGCCCTCGTCGCCTGGGCCGCCGAGCGCGACGTGGTCCTGCGCCACCTCCAGGTGCGCGGCGCCTCCCTGGAGGACGTCTTCCTCCAGGTCGCCGGCGCCACCGACCTGGCCGCGGGCTGACCCTCCCACCGCCATCCGACCCTCTCTTCCCCTTGGAGCACCCCATGAGCACCGCGACCACCGAGCCCGCCACCCGGGCCGCCGCCCGACCCGTCATGAGCCCGCTGCGCCAGACCCTGCGCCTGACCCGCACCGAGTTCACCCTCTTCATGCGGTACAAGACCGCCTTGATGTTCCTCGGCCTGGCGGTGTTCATGTTCCTCGTGCCACTGAACATGCCGGGCGACCCCGTCCTCGGTGACATCACCACCGCCGACCTCGCCCTGATCGCCGCGATGGGCAGCGTCGGCCTGATCATCGGCATCGGTCACCCCTCGAACGTCTTCACCGCCCGCCGCGAGTCCCTGGTGCTCAAGCAGATGCGGGTGAGCGGCGTACCGCAGAGCGCGCTCTTCGGGTCCATCACCCTGATGGTGGTCCTGATGTCCCTGGGCATCTCCGTCCTGGGCGTCGCCATGCTGGCCGTCGTCTCCGGCGCGCTGCCGAAGGACCCCGTCATGCTGCTGCTGTCGGTCCTGCTCAGCGCCGTCTCCATGAGCTTCCTGGGCCTGCTCATCACCCCGCTGGCGCGCACCGCGGAATCCGCCCAGATGACCGCGATGGTCCCGATGATGTTCCTGCTGTTCACCGGCGGCAACCTCATCCCGACCGGCATGTTCCCCGACCGGGTCGTCAACATGCTCGGCTACCTGCCCACCGCCGCCGCCGGGCGCCTCGCCCAGGCCTCCTACACCGGCTACGACGTCTTCTCCGGATACGAGTCCGCCACCCCCGCCGGGATCCCGGAGCTGTGGGTCGCCGCCCTTCCCACCATCGGTATCCTGCTCGCCTGGAGCGCCCTGTTCCTCGTGCTGACGGTCCGCTACTTCCGCTGGGACCCCCGTCAGCCCTGACCGGACGGGCGGCGCCCCGACCCACCGCCGCAGAACCCGCCCGCCCCGCCCGGGGCGGGCGTTCCCCGATCAGGGAGACCCGACCAGATGAACGAGGGCGGTGCGACCCACGGCACCGATCGGCGCCGCGACCTGCTCAGGGCGCGCCTGATCAACGCTTCCTCCGTGTTCACCGCCGTGCTGGTGATCCTCCTGTCACCGGGGATCGACCTGATCCACGCCTACGTGAACGGCCGCCCGCTCTGGACGTCGATCACCTCCCTGCTCCTCTTCGCGGCCGTCGCGGTGGCCACGGTGCCCCCCCTGCTCGCCCGCCTGCGTGGACACGGCGATCCCGGTGGGCTCCGGTACCTCGTGATCGTGGTCCTGGCGTGCGCGGGTGCGGGGGTCATCCGGGTCGAGACCCACGCGATCCTGGCCCTGGCCTCGTGGTGGGCCGTGATGTTCCACCTCTACCGGGACCGGTGGCGCAGGGACGTCGGCACGCTGGGGGTCGTTCTGCTGCCGTGGATCGCCTGGCCGTTCCTGTACCGGGAGACCCCGGTCGAGGCGTTCCTGGGGATCTGGCTGATGGCCGTGGTCTACGGAGGACTCCTCTCCCTGGGCTTCGTCGTCACCTTCTGGTTGTGGGACATCCTCCGTGAGGCGGTCTCCGCGCGGGAGACCAAGGCCCGGCTCGCCGTGTCCGAGGAACGCCTGCGGTTCTCCCGGGACCTCCAGGACCTGCTGGGCCAGGACCTGTCCCTGCTCGCCACCCGGGCCGCGCGTGCGGCGCGGGCGGTCTCCCACGCCCCGGAGATCGCCAAGGACGAGGCCGCCGAGGTCCACGCGCTGGCCCGGGACGCGCTGCGACGGGTGCGTTCGGCGGTCAGCGGCTACCGGGAACTGGACCTGGCCGAGGAGGTCCGCTCGGTCACCGCGGTACTGGCGGCCGACGGCACCCGGGCCACCGTGACCGGTCTGGCCGACCTCGATCCCTCCCCGGCGGAGGCCGCCCTGGCCGCGTGGGTGGTGCGCGAGGGCGGCACCAACGTGGTGCGACACAGCGAGGCCACCCGGTGCCGCATCGCCTTCTCCCGGGACCCGGACACGGGGGGAGTCGTGGTGGAGGTGACCAACGACCGGGCCGGCGCGGGACCCGCGGAGGGGCCCGTCTCCGGCGGCGGGCTGCTCGACCGGGTCCGACGGGAGGGTGGCACACTGTCGTCGGCACGGACGGAGGACGGCGGTTTCCTCCTGCGCGCGAACCTTCCCCCCGACACCGAGGAGACGCCTTGAGCCCCCGGGCCGAGCACGACGATCCTCCCGAGGAGACGGCGAACGATCGCCGCATGCGCGTCGTGCGCCTGGTGATCATGTCCTCGATGGGCCTCGTGGTGCTGGTCATGCTGGGCATCCCCCTGCTCGAACTCGTCCTCGGCGGACCGGGCCACGTCCTGTGGCGTTCCCTCGCGGCCGAGGCCACCGTCCTGCCCATGAGCCTGCTCCTCCTGCTCCTGCTACGGGACCGGATCGACGGCCGACGGATCCCCGACCCCCGGTACTACTGGGGATCGCTCGTCCTGCTCGCGGCCACCGTGCTGTTGCTCCAGGGGCCGACCATGGCCATGGGACTGATCGCCTCCTGGTGGGGCGTGGGCGTGTTCACGGCCCCCCGGGAGCGCACCGTCGTCGTCACCCTCGCGTTGGCGGCTGCCCCGTGGCCGCTGATCCTCACCGCCGACGACGGCGTGCCCGTCGCCGTCCACCTGTTCCTGTGGGTCGCCGCCATCGTCTGGGCGCTGCTCCTGGCCTCCGGATCCATGGCCACCATCTGGTTGTGGGACATCACCAAACAGGCCGTCGAGGGCCAGCACGCCCGGTCCCGGCTGGCGGTGACCGAGGAACGGCTGAGATTCGCCCGGGACATGCACGACCTGCTCGGACACAGCCTGTCGGCGCTGGCGGTCAAGGCCGAACTGGCGGGCCGGCTCGTCGACCGGGCGCCCGATCGCGCCGAGTCGGAACTGCGCGAGGTGCACGACCTGGCCCGGGAGGCACTGCGTCAGGTGCGCTCGGCGGTCAGCGGTTACCGGGAACTGGACCTGATCGAAGAGGTCGCCTCGGTGCGCGGTGTCATCGAGACGGCCGGCGCCCGTACCGAGGTCACCGGCCTGGACGTCCTTGGCGGTCTGGAGGAGACCGGCGGGATCGCCGCCCTGGCCGCGTGGGTGGTGCGCGAGGGCGGCACCAACGTGCTGCGGCACAGCGACGCCACCCGGTGCCGGATCGACTTCTCCCTCATCGAGGACGCCGCCGAGGGCAGGGCCCTGATCGTGGAGATCTCCAACGACCGGGCCCGTGAGGGCGGAGACGGCACGGGCAACGGCCTGACCGGCCTGTCCGAGCGGCTGTCCGCCGTGGGCGGCGGACTGACGGCCGCGCGCACCAGGGACGGTGGGTTCCTGCTGCGCGCCGTCCTGCCCGTGTGAGACGGGGACGCCGGTCAGCCGACCTCGGGGGAGACCAACCCGAGGGCACGGTCGAGTTCCTCCATGGCGAGCCGACGGTCCGCCCGCGCCGCCGCGATGAGCACCTCCGCGTACAACTCGATCTCGTCGAGTGCGACGTGATCGTGGAGCGGACCGGGCCGACGCCGTTCGTGGTCCACGCGCGTTCACCCCCGAGAGCGACGAGGTGTCCTGGACGGTGGGGCCCGCCGGGGCATGGCGTGCCGGTCGGGAGTACCCGGATTCCAGGGTACGCGGGGGTCGCCGGCTCCCGCATGACCCGGGAGGACCAGCACGCGGCTCACCCGATCCGGCCAGAGGGACGGCCCTCCATCACCCGCTCACCCATCGCCCCTGTCACCCCGCTCTGCCCGATCGTGGGCGGTGGTCTTCATCACCCCCACGGCCCGTCCGGCCGAGCGACTCCCCGCCGATCCCCTGATGACGGCGGTGGCGCCGCCGGGCGGGGGAGACGCGGCTCTTCCGGACCGCCGTCCTCGTCCTCCCCGTCCACCGTTCCTCCCTCCGGACCCCCTCCGGCCCTGAGGCGGTCATCCGACCCCGGATCGGGCCCGGTGGGCGCACGACGTCGTGCGCCCACCGGGCCCGATCGGCGTTCGGCTCGTCGTCAGCTCCAGTCGACCCGGGCGTGCTCCCTGGCCAGGCGCGCGTAGTGGACGGGGGTGTACTCCAGAACGGCCCGGTCGTCGTCGTTGAGTTCGCGCACGACCTTGCCGGGGACGCCCGCCCACAGGGTGTTCGGGGGCACGGTCTTGCCGGGCGGCACGAGTGCGCCGGCGGCGACGAAGGCGCCCCTGCCGACCCGGGCCCCGCCCATGACGATCGCGCCGATGCCGATGAGCGAGCCCTCCTCGACGATCGCGCCGTGCACCATCGCCTTGTGGCCCAGGCTGACATCGTCGTGCAGCACGACGGGCTGACCGGGGTCGGAGTGCAGGCCGCACTGGTCCTGGATGTTCACCCGCTCGCCCACGATGATGTCCTCGGTGTCGGCGCGCAGCACCGATCCGTACCAGACGCCGCTGTCGGCGCCCAGGCGGACGCGGCCCACCACGACGGCGCCCGGGGCGATCCAGGCGTCGGGGTGGATCTCCGGTGTGCCGAACCCGGCCCGACCGATGCGGGGTCCCTCGTCCGCCCGCCGGCCTTCGATCCCACTGCCCATGTCGTCCTCCCTGTCGGTGGGGTGTGCGTCGACCCCCGTGACGGCGGGGGAGGGGGTGAAGTTGACCGCTCCGCCCCCGCGCGGGGATGATCGCGCATACCTTAGTAAGAACGTGACCGGAGGCCGCACACCGATGTCCCCTCGGGACCCTTGACGGGGCATCGTGGCGTGTGCCTACCGTGGTCGTTCGGTCGTCCACAGTGTGACGCTCCGCGCTCGATCGTTCCCCTCGTGCGATCGAGGTCGTGGTGAAAAAGGACACCCGTTGTATGTAACGCTTTACGCAAAGTTACGGGTGTTCACCGGACAATTGGGTACGGGGCAACTCTCACCTGCTGCGATGTGCAGCCAATGACGGTGTACTAAGACATGAAAGGCACATGAGCGATATGTTGCCGGGTGGCGGACTGCAACAGGACATGTTCCCGACGGTGCGCAAGGGCGGCTACGACAAGGCGTCGGTCGATGAGCGCTTCGTTCGTCTGACCAACGAGAAGCAGGACTTGATCGAGCGCCTGCGCCGCATGGACGACGAACTCGAACAGTACAAGCGCGATCTGGCGATCGCCCGGGAGAAGGCCCAGACCAAGCCCGAGCACGAGCAGATCAGCGAGCGCATGGCCGAGATCCTCCGCATCGCGGAGGAAGAGGCCCAGGAGCGCCGCACCAAGGTCGACTCCGAGGTCCAGGACTCCAAGAAGCGGGCCCAGGAGGACATCTCCAAGCTCCGCAAGGACGCGGAGGAGCACGCCGAGCGCATCATCACCTCCGCGCGGTCCGAGTCCAACGAGATGGTCACCAGTGCCAAGAAGGAGGCCGACCAGCTCCGCGAGCAGGCCAAGCAGGAGGGCGACCGCCGACTGGGCGAGGCCGAGGCGCGTGCCAAGAAGATCCACGACACGGCGGACCGCAGGCTCGCCACGCTGACCGCGACGCACTCCGAGGCGTTGCGCAGGCTGCGCGACATGCACTCCACGCTGGCGGACCTGGTCACCGCCGAGGACAAGGCGGGCGCGATGGACACCGGCCTGACCCGGGAGGAGAGCGTCTCACCGGCCAAGGCCACGTCGGAGCCCGCCAAGGCCCCGGCCAAGGCGGACGCCCCGGTCAAGCCGGAGCCCGCGAAGGCACCGGTCAGGCCCGGGGCGCCGACCGGACCCAAGCCCGAGGCCGCCAAGGCGGCGGAGCCGGCGAAGGCCCCGGAGTCGTTCAAGCCGAACCCGGTCAAGCCGAACCCGGTCACGTCCGAGGCCCCCAAGGCCCCGGCTCCGGACGAGGCGACGATCCGGATCAACTCGCTTCCCGAGGGGCCGGCCCCGGACGAGGCCACGGTGCGCATCAAGCCCACCCCGCGCCCCGACGCCCAGGGATCGCAGGGTCCGCAGGGACCCAAGGCCGAGGCCCCCGGACGGCCGCCGCAGGGCGCCCGCTTCACCGGCCCCGCGCCCGAGGCCCCGCAGTCGCCTCAGGGGCAGCGGCCCCAGGCCCAGCAGGACCCGGACGAGACCGGCGGCGACCCGGGCATCACCGGTATCTACCGGCGTCCGGAGAGCGGCCCGAACCAGCCGCCCACGGGTGACGAGGGTGTGCGGGTGATCCGCAAGCCGTAGCGTTCGCGTAGGGATTCCAGGGGCGGGGACCCAGGTCCCCACCCCTGGTGTTTTGTGACCGGTTGTAGGGGGACGTCCGCCTTGTCACAGGCGGTCGGCTACGATTCCGACAGCCATGATTATCCGCGCGGCCATCAGGTCCGACCTCGGTGCGATTCTGCGTCTCCTTCGCGATCTCGGCGACACCGCCCACACGCAGAGCGCTCACGTTCGCATGTCCTCGGCCGCCGTACGCGCCTGGACCCGGATGGAGAACGACCCCGACCGCACCGTTCTGGTCGCCGAACAGCGCGGTCAGATCATCGGCACCCTCGACCTGTTGGTGATCGCCAACCTCACCCATGACGCCCAGCCCTGGGCGGTGGTGGACAACCTGGTGGTCGATCCCGAGCTGCGCCGCCGCGGCATCGGACGGGCGCTCATGGAGGACGCGGTCGACCGCGCCTCCCGGGCCGGTTGCTACAAGATCGAGCTGCTCTCCCACGAGAGCAGGCACGGGGCCCACGAGTTCTACAAGACCCTCGGCTTCGCCGACTCGTCCGCGGGTTTCCGCCGCTACCTCTGAGCCTTCTCCGCCGCGGGTCGGGGACCACCGCGCAGCGGCACCCCCCGCATGAACACCACCGCGACCAGCCCCAGCACGGCGATGGGCACGCCCGACAGGAACACCCCCTGCATGGCGTGGTCGAACGCGCCCACGACGATCTCGCGCACCGGCCCCGGCAGCGAGTGCACCAGTTCCGGTGACCCCTGCGCGGCCTCGGCGGCACCGGCCAGCTCCGCCGCCGTCTCCTCCGCCCCGGAGTCGATCCCCGCCGCGGCGTCGGCGGCCACCCGCTCGCGGGCGGCAGCGAGCGCCGCCGCGAGTTCGGTGTTGAGCCTGCCCACCATCACGGCGCCGAACGCGGCCACGCCCATCGCACCGCCCAGGTTGCGGAAGAACACCACCGCGCCGGTCCCCGCCGCCATGTCCGCGGTGGTCAGCGAACTCTGGGTCGCCAGCAGCAGAAGCTGCATGTTCAGCCCGAAACCCAGCCCCACCAGGGCCTGACCGGCGATCACCGACGTGAGCCCGGGGTCCAGGTGGGCCACGGAGAGCAGGACGAACCCGACGACGCACAGGACCATCCCGACGACCGGGTACACCTTCCAACGGCCGCTGCCGCTCACCGCGTACCCCGACCCGATCGAGGTGACCAGGAACGACGCCACCAACGGCAGGGTCATCATCCCCGACACGGTCGGGCTCATCCCGTGCACCATCTGGAGGTACTGGGGCATGTAGATGATCAGGCCGAACATCATCATGCCCACGCACATCGACGCCGCCGACGACAGCACGAACGTCCGGTCGCGGAACAGCCGGACCGGGATGATCGCCTCGGGCGCCCGCCGCTCCACCAGCACCGCCGCCGCCGTCAACGCCACCGCGCCGACCCCCAGGCCGATCGCCAGGGGCGAGGTCCAGGCGATCTGGGTGCCGCCCAGGCTGAGCAGCACGATCGCGGTGCTCGCCGCCCCGAAGATCAACGCGGCGCCCGTGTAGTCCACCGGGGAGTCGCGGCGGGGGACGAACGGCATGGTGAACATGAACTGGATGACCACGAACGCGAACACCGCCAACGGCACGGTGATCAGGAAGCACCACCGCCACCCGAGCGGGCTGTCCACCAGGAAGCCGCCGACCAGCGGTCCCAGCACCGTGGACACCCCGAACACCATGCCGATGAGGCCGCTGTAACGGCCGCGCTCGCGGGGGGAGACCACATCGCCCAGGATGATGTTGGGCAGCGTGGCCAGCCCGCCGATGCCCAGCCCCTGGAGGGCGCGGGCGGCGATGAGCCAGTCGATGTCCTGGGCGAGCCCGGCGGCGACCGAGGCGACGATGAAGATGCCCAGCGAGACCTGGAAGAGGAGCTTGCGCCCCCAGATGTCGGACAGCTTGCCCCACACCGGGGTGGAGGCGGTCATGGTGAGCAGGGCGGCGGTCGCCACCCAGGCGAGCCGGTCCTGGCCGCCGAGTTCGCCCATGATCGTCGGCAGCGCGGTGCCGACGATGGAGTTGGTCAGCATCGATGTGAGCATCGCGAGCACGAGACCGACCATGATGCGCCGCACGACCCGGCGGGGAGGGAAGGTCTGGGCGTGGGGGTCGAACGCGGGGACGGGCGGCGATTCCGGGGTGGGGGCGATGGTCGTCCTGTGCACTGCCTGTTCCAACGAAGACCCCTCATCCCGGACACGCGAAAGGCCCCGCGGCGTGTTGCCGGGGGCGAGATGTCCTCCTCCTGGTATAGGTAAACGCTGTTGACCTTGTCAAGTCGGTATCGCTCCACCGTTCCGGTAGGCGAACGGGTGCCGGAAATGCCAATCTGGAATCCGCACAGTCGGAGCAGGGCCACCGGAAGGCGTGGAGATGGACCGTACGGACGGAACCGGAAGCGGTGCCGGGCCCGCCCGTGGCCGTGAGGCGACCAGGGAGCGCATCCTGGCCAGCGCCCGGGAGCTCTTCACCGACGAGGGCTACGGGGCGGTGTCCTCCCGCAAGATCGCCGCGCACGCCGGGGTCAACGTCGCCCTGATCAATCGGTACTTCGGGGCCAAGCGCGGCCTGCTCACCGAGATCCTGCGCGAGGACGGCGTCTTCCCCGGCCTCATCGAGGGCGACCGGGGATCCCTCACCCGCCGACTGGCCGAACACGCGGTCAGCCGCCTGCACGGTGAGGGAACCGCGCTCCAGCGCGCCCTGGACCACTCCGCGGGCGACCCCGACCTCCAGGCCGTCTACCAGGGGCGCATCACCAGCGCCCTCATCGACCCGCTGGAGGCCTACCTCGGCGGGGGCTCGGACGCCCGCGCGCACGCCTCCCTGATCGCCGCCGTGATGCTCGGCCTCACCCGGGTCCGCCTGGTGGAGGGGGCCACGGCGCTGCGCGCCCAGGAGCGGGAGGATCTCACCCGCCGCGTCGAGGCGATCCTCGATCTGTGCCTGACGGATTTCCACGAGGAGTGACCCGCCGTTCCCCCGGTCTTTTGCCGCAACGGCAAAGAAGTGGCGCGCGGGGCGGCTCGACGGTGAGGCTGGTCGTGGAGGTGGTCCACGATGACCCACGAGCACACCGAGGCACCCCTGCCCGAGGAGTTCGGCGCGGAGTACTGGGACGGGCGCTACGCCTCGTCCGAGCGGATCTGGAGCGGGAATCCCAACCCCGCACTGGTCACCGAGGCGGCCGACCTGGCGCCCGGTCGAGCGCTGGAGGTCGGCAGCGGCGAGGGCGCCGACACCCTGTGGCTGGCCGAACGCGGCTGGGAGGTGACGGCGATCGACATCTCGGCGGTGGGTCTGGAGAAGGCGGCAGCGCACGCCGCCGGACGTTCGCCCGAAGCCGCCGCGCGGATCACCTGGCGTCAGGCCGATCTCACGGTGTGGGCGCCGCCCGAGGGCGCCTACGACCTGGTGACCGCGCACTACCTGCACTTCCACCCGAAGGTGCGGGCCGTGGTCTTCCCGGCGCTGGCCGACGCGGTCGCACCCGACGGAACGCTGCTGCTGGTCTCCCACACGCTGCGCGACCTCGCCGACGGGGTGCCGCGTCCGCCGTGGCCGGAGATGTTCCACACGGCCGAGGAGATGGCGGACCTGCTGCCGGAGGAACGGTGGACCATGGTCACGCTGGAGGAGCGACCGCGAACGGCCGTCTACGACGGGGTCGAGTACACCATCCACGACCTCGTCGTCCACGCCCGTCGTCGGGTCTGACCCCCGACCCGCCCCGCCGCCCGAACGGACGGCGGGGCGGGTGCGCTCCTCGGGCGTCTTCTCCGCCGGCCTCCAGAACCCCGTGAACCTCCGCTGCGCTTCGGTTCGTGCGAGGCCGCCCGGGGACAGGCCCTAGTCGCGCAGCTCGGCCACCACGTCGATCTCCACCAGGATGTCGGCGAGGTCGGAACCGACCGTGGTGCGGACCGGGTAGGGCGCGCTGAAGTGCTGCTCGTACACCGCGTTGTACTCGGGGAAGTCGCTCTTGAGGTTCTGTAGGTGCACGGTGGTCTTGACGACGTCGTCGAGGGTCAGGCCGTGCTCGGCCAGGACCGCCGAGACGTTGGCGAGGACCTGCGCGGTCTGCTCGCCGACCGTCGGGGCGACCTCGCCGGTCTCGGGGTCCTGCGGACCGAAGCCCGCGGTGAACAGGAACCCGCCCGCCACGATCCCCTGGCTGTAGGCGCCGGCGGGTGCGGGGGCCTTGTCGGTACGGACCGCCTTCTTGGACATCCGTGATCTCCTTCTCTCGGGTCTCGCGCGGTGGTCCCGCCTCGTCGATAATGCCTGTACCCGTGTTCTTGCGCATGCACATGCGCATGCGCGAACCGGTGCACATGCCGAATGTCGAGACGGCCTGGACCACACTTACTGGCAACAAAGTTATCAATTTTGTTCCCGGCAGCGTATCTTGGGTCACACCGATATCCGGCCAACGGCTCGTCGGACCTGACCGGGCGGTACCCCTGAACGGAGGAACAGTGCAGTCCGAGACCGTATTGACCGGGGGTCGGGTGGTCGACGGCACCGGCGCCCCCTCCCGCTCCGCCGACGTCGTCCTGCGGGGCGACCGCATCGTCCACATCGTCCCGCCCGGCACCGGCCGCCGGATGACCGGCGTCGGCGGCGCCGGCCCCGCGAAGGTCGTCGACATCACCGGGCGCGTCCTCGCCCCCGGCTTCGTGGACATGCACTCCCACTCCGACCTCGCCGTCCTCGCCGACCCCGGTCACGAGGCCAAGGTCCTCCAGGGCGTCACCCTGGAGGTCATCGGACAGGACGGGCTCGGCTACGCGCCCGTCACCGACGGCACCGTCGAGGAACTGCGCGCCCAACTCGCCGGCTGGAACGGCACCCCCGACCTCGATCACGCCTGGCGCGACATCGGCGGCTACCTCGACAGGGTCGACGCCGGCGCTCCCGTCAACGTCGCGCACCTCGTACCCCACGGCAACGTCCGCATGGCCGTACTCGGCGGCGAGGACCGACCGCCCACCGAGGACGAACGCGAACGGATGCGGGCCATCGTCGCCCAGGGCATGGCCGACGGCGCCCACGGGATGTCCACCGGCCTCACCTACACCCCCGGCATGTACGCCACCGACGACGAGATCGTCGCCCTCCTCGAACCCGTGCGCGCGGCCGGCGGCTACTACTGCCCCCACCACCGCAACTACGGCTCCCGGGTCGTCGAGTCCTACCAGGAGTGCCTGGAGGTCGCCCGCCGGGCCCAGGTGGCCCTGCACCTCGCGCACTGCCACGTCAACTTCCCCCAGAACCGGGGCCGGGCCCCCGAGGTGCTCGACGCCATCGACGAGGCCACCGTCCGCCACGGTCTCGACGTCACCCTCGACTCCTACCCCTACCGGGCCAGCGCCACCTACCTCGCCGCCCCGCTTCCGAGCTGGGCGCAGGTCGGCGGTACCGCGGACACCCTCGAACGCCTGCGCGACCCCGCCACCCGGGCCCGCGTCCTCCACGAGATCGAGGTCGAGGGCACCGACGGCAACCACGGCGTCCCCATGGACTGGACGGCGATCGTCGTCACCGGCACCGCCGACCCCTCCCTGTCCTGGGCGGTCGGCGCGTCCATCGCCGAACTGGCCGCCCGACGGGGCCGCGAGGCCGGCGACCTGTACATGGAACTCCTGGTCGCCGACGAACTGCGCAGCGGCTGCCTGCTCCAGGTCGGCAACGAGGAGAACATCCGCACCATCATGCGGCACAGTTCCCACACCGCCGGCAGCGACGGCATCCTCGTCGGCGACAAGCCCCATCCGCGCGGCTGGGGCACCTTCCCCCACTACCTCGGCCACTACGTCCGCGAACTCGGGGTCCTCGAACTGGAGGAGTGCGTCCGTCACCTCACCTCCCGGCCCGCCGGCCGCCTCGGCCTCGCCGACCGGGGCACGGTCCACCTCGGCGCGGTCGCCGACCTGGTCGTGTTCGACCCCGACACCATCGCCGCCCGCGCCACCTACGACGACCCCCGGCTCACCCCGGTCGGCATCGAACACGTCCTCGTCGCCGGCGAGTTCACCGTCCGGGACGGACGACGGACCGATCGCCTGCCGGGCCGCTCCGTCCGGAGGAACAGCCGATGAGCGCGCCCCCCGGCCCCGGGTCCGCCCCGGAACCCGGCATCGACGCCGTCTGCGTGGGCGAGACCATGGCGGTGTTCCACTCCGCCGACCCCCTCGTCGCCGGCGCGCGGCTCACCCTGGGCACCGGCGGCGCCGAATCCAACGTCGCCGTCGCCCTGGCCGGTCTCGGGCACACCGCCGCCTGGGTCGGCCGGGTCGGTGACGACCCCTTCGGGCGCATCGTCACCGACGCCGTCGCCGGACGTGGCGTGGACGTGCGCGACGTGATCGTCGACCCCGAACGCCCCACCGGCCTCTACGTCAAGGACACCGCTCCGGGAGGGGCCGGGGCCCTGTACTACCGCTCGGGTTCGGCCGCCTCGGCGCTCTCCGCCGCGGACGCCGACCGGGTGTGGTCGCGCGGCGCCCGCGTGGTCCACCTGTCCGGCGTCACGCCCGCCCTGTCGGCGCGGGCCGCCGCACTCGTCGAACACCTGCTGGACCGGCGCGCCGGCGGCGACTCCCTGCGCTCCTTCGACGTCAACCACCGGCCCGCCCTGTGGCCTGCGCGGGTGGCCGCCCCGATCCTGCTCGACCTGGCCCGCCGCGCCGACATCGTGTTCGTCGGCCGTGACGAGGCCGAACGCCTGTGGGGCACCCCCACGGCGGAGGACGTACGGGCGGTGCTGCCGGAGGTCCCCGCGCTGGTGGTCAAGGACGCCGAGCACGGCGCGACCTGTTTCACGGCCGAGGAGACGGTCTTCGAGCCGTCCCCCGAGGTCGAGGTGGTGGAGGCGGTGGGCGCCGGCGACGCCTTCGCCGCCGGTTACCTGTCCGGACTGCTCGACGGCCTCCCGACGGAACGGCGGCTGCGTCTGGGCCACGCGGTGGCGGGCGCGGTGCTGCGTTCGCGCTCCGACACCCTGGAGGGCCCGCCGAAGGAGGTCGCCGGCATCCGCGCGGACGGCGCCGTCAGCCGATGACGATGGCGCCCGCCAGGACCGGGTCGCCGAAACTGACGCTGCCGTGACCGGAGGCCAGGGCCCGGCTGCCCTGGCAGCTGGTCCCGGAGAACAGCGCGAACTTGACCTTGGCCTCGGTGGAGACCGCGGTGACCCCGCCCTGGCCGGTCTTCAGGGCGCGGCACCCGCCGTGCTCCACGGTCTGCTGATAGCCGGACTCGAAGGTGATCCGCACCGGGGGCGCCTGGTCCTCCCGGTTCGACAGTCCGGCGATGGCTCCGGCGATGGTGGCGGACATGGTGGCGAGGTTCGCGGGGCGAATCGGCACGGGGCTCCCCTTCACGGCCGACCTCGCCCGGTACGTCGCCCGGCGAGGTCATGATCACGCTCTGTCACGTGGCTACAGGGGTCATTTACCTACACCGGATCGGCGAACGAGGGGAGCCCCGACGGAGTGTCGGCGGATTTCTCCTGTTCGGGGATGCGGCCTCGACGGACATGTCGGGGATCGCTAGGATTTCTCCGGAAAGCGGACCGAGGACGGAGGGAGGGCACGTGCTCAACGCGCTGCTCACCGCCCTCTTCGAGGTCCTCTTCATCGGACCGGCCCCCGACGCCCTTCCGGCCGCCCCGCTGGCGCTGCTGTTCGTCGCGGTGGGCGCGGCCGTGGTCTGGTACCTGGCGCACGGCGCGGTCCCGGTGCCGGTCGGCGACACCACGGCCGGGCGGACGGACGCGATGCGCCGCCGTTCGGCGCGACTCGCGGTGCCCGCCCTGCGCGATCCCGACGCGGCGGGCAGACCGCGTCCCAGAGCACCCGGTACGGCCCCGTAGGCCGTCCCCGACCCGACCCTCGTCGCGTCCGGACGGCCCGACGTCCTTGTTCTCCCTCTGGACGAAGGGTCCTCTTCCGTGTACTCCGTATGGCCGATCTCGGTCGTCATGTCCCTGCTCACCGCGGTCCTGACCGTGCTCACCACCGTGTTCACGCCCCTCGTGGGCGCCCCGGCCGCGGCGCTCGCCGTGCTGGGGCTGACCATCGCCGTCCGGCTGCTGCTCGTCCCGTTCGGCGTCGCGCAGGTGCGCGCCGAGAAGGTCCGCGCCCGGATCGCCCCCCGTCTCGCCGAGATCGCCGCCCGGTACCCGAAGGACCCGGAGAAGAGGGTCGCCGCCCAGCAGAAGGTCTACGTCGAGGCGGGCACCTCGCCCCTGGCCGGCTGCCTGCCCTCGCTGGCGCAACTGCCCGTGGTCATCGCCCTGTACGGGGTGTTCATCGGGCAGGGCCCCGACACCGACCTGCTGACGCACACCCTGGCCGGGGTGGCGCTGGGCGCCACTCCGGCGGCGGCGGGGGTGTCGGGCGCGGTCGTGTTCGGTCTGCTCCTGGTGCTGCTGGCGCTCGTGGCGTGGGGGACGCGCCGTTTCCTGCCGTTGCCCGCCACCACCCCGGAGGCGGCCCGCATGGCCGAGGGGCCGCTCTCCTACCTGCCGTTCCTGACGGTGGTCTTCGCGGCGTTCGTGCCGTTGGCCGCGGGCCTGTACCTGCTCACGTCGGGGGCGTGGGCCCTGGGGGAGCGGCTGCTGCTGCGCCGCCTGGTCCCCGAGCCCGCACCGAAGGCGCTCCCGCGCACCTGAGAGGGCGCTCGGGGGTCAGAAGTCGACGCTGACGCAGGCGAGGCGGTCACCGGCGGTGCCCGCCTCGTCGTGGTCGGTCGCGGTGTGCCGTTCGTGCAGGACCAGGGAGGCGGCCCCGCCCTCGCGGAACTCCCACGGCACGGTGGCGCTGACCGTGACGGCACCGGTCCCGTCCGTGGTGAAGTCCAGCCACACCTCGTTCTCGGGGTTGGCGTAGGCCGGGTCGGTGGAGGGGGTCTCCGCGTCGGCGGCCGGGTCCTCCTCGTTCTGGTAGTGCGGACCGGCGTCCTCCGGTTCCTCCCCGCACGGCCGCGTGTGCACGTGGGCGCCGAAGTCGCGGTCGGCCTCCAGGCCGGTTCCGCTGAACTGCACGAACGTCGAACCGTCCTGGACGCGCACCTGGACGTCGGAGGTGGCGCCCTCGGGCACGGCGGTCTCGTCGTAGGTGATCGCGGCCCGGCTCTCCCCGGGAGGCATGAAGATCCCGGCGGTGACACTGGGGGCGGCGGTCGGCTGGACCCCGGCCGGGCTCTGCGGCGCCTCGGAGCCGTCGCCGTCGCCGGCGCCCTCCTCCCCGGTGCACCCGGTGGCGAGGATCGCGATCAGGGTCAGGGCGCCTACGGCGAGCGGTGACGTGCGCATGACGGAACTCCCGGTGGATGTCGACGGTCGTCCGCAAGATTACCCAAAGCGATCGCTCGATGACCTCGGGTGCGGACTCAGGATGTCGAGGGGGGAGGGAAATGCGTCCTGAGAGTGAAGGCCTCGGGGGTCGGGCCGTGTTCGCGCAACAGGTCGAGACGCCTCCCGGCCTCCTCGACACTGGGGATGCTATCGCTCGGAATCCACCACAGGACCAGGGACGGGCCCTCCATGCGGTCGAACCAGTGCCGCCGTTCGCGCAACAGGTCCAGGTGGTCGGTCCGGTAGGTGAAGTCCCACAGCGACTCCACGTCCTCCCACACCGAGTAGTTGACCAGGTGCGCCTCGCCGAACGGGCGGAGTCCGGTCGCGTCCTCCTTGCCCTCCTCGATCAGCCGCCACACGAAGCCGGGGGCGCTCTCGGCGAGTACGTTGATCGGCTCGATCCGTGAGGTGAACCCCTCCATGGAGGGGTCGGAGAGGGGGGCCTTCAGGAGTCCGAGGTTGAACTGGGCCAACCGGTGACGGGGATCGCTCATGAGGGGTATCGGACCATGCCCGGGGTTTCTATGTCAATCTTTTTTATTTTTAGAGATGGTGACACAGCACCGGCCCGGCTCCGGCGACATCCGGGCCCGCTCCCCGTCCTCTCCGACCTCCGCCAACATCCCCCGCAGCAGTTCCAGGTTGAGCCCGCACGCCAACGGAGGGAACGCCCGGGCCAACGTGTGGAACGGGCAGTTGCGCAACCGCAGCCCGTCCTCCCCCTCCGGATCCGCCTCGGGCTCATAGCCCCGCTCGCGCAGCAGGGCCTCCACCGACCCCGCCGACGACTCCCGCGCGATCCGCAGCCCCTCCGCGCGCGCCGCCGCGTGCAGCGCCTCCTCCGCGCCGTGCCGCTCCACCGCCTCCGCCAGCACGTGCGCCGCCAACTCGTAGTCGCGCGGCGGCAGGTGCAACGACACCTGCCGGTCGGCCCGCCGGTACACCTTCGCCGGTCGGCCCGCGCCCGGTCCCTCCCTGCCGTTCAGCCGTTTGCTCGCCGTCTCCAGCAGGCCGGCCTCGACCAGCCGGTCCAGGTGGTGCGCCGCCAGCGTCCGCTGGACGCCGAGCGCGTCGGCGGCCTCGGCCCGGCCCACCTCACCGCCCGACTCCACCACGTACTCGTACAGTCCGCGCCGCAACGGGTCGGCGAGCGCGCCGGCGGCGTCGATCGAGGAGTCGTCCATGACCCCATTGTCGGCGCCGGCCGCCCGAACGGCGCCCCGCGGAGGGGATGGGACACTGGGGACGCCCACGAGACCCCGTCCGAACAGGCGACATGCGAACGATCAGACGCGACGGCGAGCACGAACTGGAGATCAAGCGCTCCCGGTTCATCTGCGCCCTGGCCAGGGTGTCCGACGAGGAGGCCGCCCGGGAGTTCATCGCGCGGCGTCGCAAGGAGCACTGGAACGCCGGCCACAACTGCACCGCCTACGTCCTCGGTGACGACGGCGGCGTCCAACGCTCCAGCGACGACGGCGAACCCGCCGGCACCGCCGGGGTCCCCATGCTCGAAGTGCTCCGCCACCGTGCGATGACCGACACCGTCGCGGTGGTCACCCGCTACTTCGGCGGCGTCAAACTCGGCTCCGGCGGTCTCATCCGCGCCTACGGCAACGCCGTCTCCACCGCCATCGACGCCCTCGGCGTCCTGGAACGCCGCCGCCTGCTGGTCGTGGACGTGCACACCGACTACGTCATCGGCGGCAGACTGGAGAGTGATCTGCGCGACTCCCGCTTCCACGTCCGCGACGTCGCGTACGAGGACCGGGTCCGCGTCGAGGTGGCGCTCCCCGAAGAGGACCTGTCCGACTTCGAGGTCCGCCTCGCCGAGCTCACCGGCGGAAAGGCCGACCTGGAGGTGCGCGGCACCACCGTCGTCGACGTGGAACCCTGAACCGGGGCTGTTCACGTCGCCGTAACGACTGGTGGCCGTGTGTATCGGCATTCCGGCGTCCGGCTTAGGATTTGCCGTAAACGTCATCGTTCGTGGGGAGAAACCGTTCATGCGCAGCTCACGGGTGCCCCAGGCTCTCACCTGCGGCCTCGCGGCGCTGCTGGCCACCTCGTGCAGCGGTGATCCCGCACCCCCCGCCCCCGAGCCCGAGGCGGAACCGGCCCCGATCCCGACCGCCTTCGAGGGCCAATCCCCGCCCGGGATCGAGGGCGAGGTGCTCCGCTTCCTGCACGGCGACGAGGCCGACGCCCACGCCGTCTTCGCCGACCCGCTCGGGGTGCGGATCAGTTCCGTGGGCGACGCCTTCCTCATCAGCTCGGGTGGGGCCGACCAGCACCTGCTCCAGGAGGCCGCCACCGGCGCCGACCTGTGGGAGGGCGAGGCGCGGTTCCGAGGATTCGGCACCGACGTCGACGGCGCGCCCGTGCTGCTCATGTCCGATCTCGACGGTTCCCCCTTCGTCCTCGACGCCGAGGGCGCCACCCTGTGGGAACCCGCCGTGGAGGGCGACCTCTACCTGGGCGGCGTCGGTGTGCGCCGCCCCGAGGAGTGGTCCCCGGAGGAGGCCCACGGGGAGTACACCGTGCTGGCCGCCGACGGCACGGAGCTGTGGACCTACGACTTCGCCGCCCCCGAGGAACCCGAGGAGGAGGACGCGGAGGCCGACGAGGACGCGGACCGGGCCGACGAGGAGGAACCGGAGGACACGGAGGAGCCCCCCGCGCTCGGCGTCCCCGTGGCCGCCTGGGCCGACACCGTCCTGCTCGCCTCCGGCGACAGCACCCTGCACGCCCGCTCGCTCGACCCGGACGACCCGGGCGCGGAACTGTGGGACGTCGACGCGGGCGAGGACGAGGACCTGGGCCTGTCGGCTTCCGGATCCCTGCCCGAACCCAGCGTTCTGGGCCTCTTCCCGCTTCCCGAACCCGAGGAGGGACCGGAGGAGGACGCCCCGGAGCACGCCCTCGTGATCCGCTGGAGCGGCACCGAGGCGCCCTCCGTGCTCTCCGCCCACGATCCCGCCGACGGCGATCTGCTGTGGACCCTGGAGGAGCCCGGACCCAACCCCGTCGGCGGCCCCTTCGACCCGGCCGGTCCGGCCGGCGGCCTCTACGACACCGCCACGGGGACCTTCCTGCTGCCCCAGGCCAGCGGTGCGGCCACCGCGGTCGCCATCGACCTGGCCGCCGGCGAGGTGCGCTGGGGGCTGGAGGAGGAGGGCGGCGCGTTCTCCCCCGCCTTCACCCACGCCGGGTACGTCTACGGGGCCGCCCGGGGCGGTGAGAACGACTCCCAGGTGGTGCTGGACGCCCTCGACATGAACGTCGTCGCCGACGACCTCTCCGCCCACGTCGAGGCGGTCACCGCCGGCGGGCACGCCATCCTCGTCCAGGACCGCCAGCGCTTCGTCTACGGTCCGCCTCCGCAGGACGATGAGGACACGGGCGAACCCACCGAGGACCCCTCGGAGAGCCCGTCCGACGAAGCGAGCTGACCGGCCGGGAAACCCGCCCGGGGCTCAGCGCTCCCGGCGCTCCGGGAGCCGCACCACGACCTCCAGGCCCAACGCCCCGGTGTCCACCGTGCCGTCGTCGCGCGCCCACCACTGCCGTCGCGCGGCCCTGGTCTCGCCCACCGCGACCAACAGCAGGTCCGGCGGCAGGTCCAGCAGGACGTGTTCGTCGGCCGGACCCAACGGACGCGGCACGACCACCGCCTCGAAATCGCCCGGCTCGGGCACCGTCCCCTGGATCGGATCCGGTGCGGCCACCACCGGAATCGTGTCCGCGATCAACGAGTGCAACGGCCGGTCCGCACGCAACACCCGCACCCGCACGCCTGCCGCGTGCAGGCCGTCACCGAGCACCCGCACCGTGTCGGCGGCCACCTTCGGATCCCCACCCACGGCCAGCAGACCACGCGTCCGGGTCAGGTCCAAGTGGACCAGCGCGTCCCCGTCCTCCTCACGGCCCAGGCACACCAGCACGCCCCGCACGGGTGCGCGCACCGCGGTCATCGCCGCGGTCCCGAAGTGCACCGGCACCGCCGAGCGCCCGCTCCCGTAACGCCAGGTGGTGGTGTCCACCACCCGCCACGAGGACATCGGCGGGGTCGCCCCCGCCGGCACCACGGCGGTCACCCCGGCGGGCGAGGTCAGCAGCGCCACCGGACGCGCCGGCACGTCCGCGGGGGAGGCCAGCAGCTCCGCGTGGGCCGCGGCGGCGCGGCGCGGGGCGTCCGGATCGGCGGTCACCGCCTCCGTCGCGGCCCGCCGCCGCTTGGCGGCGACCCCCGGCCGGGTCGGCCTGCGCTTCTCGGGCCGCGCCGCCCGCGCCTTCCGGAGAGCCCGGAACGGCCAGGTGATCCCGCGCACCACCGCTTCCCAGAACAGGGTGAGGAGCGTCAGCAGGACCAGGCCGACCGCACCGGCGGCCAGGACGCGCGGGTCCATCTTCGGCTTCGCCTCGTCCTCGTCGAGGTCGACCACCTCGCCCCGCACCGTCTCCTCGTCCTCGGGCGGGGGCGTGTACGCGGGCGGAGGCGGAGGCGGGGAGGGGGGCTCCTGCCCCAGCGCCAGCGCGTTCTCGACCGACACCACGCACAACGGGTCACGACCCTCGTACACGCCCTCACCACCGGCGTCGAACGGCACCACCAGTCGCCAGCCCGGCAGCACCGAACGGTCCTCGCCCAGGGCGCCGCCGTCGGACTGCGTCCGCCCGGCGTTCAGCTCGTGGATCTCGTCGGCGCGCTCCGCGTCGCCCAGGATGACGTCGGCGATCGCGGCCAGTCCGGGCGACCCCTCGGGGACCACGTAGTAGTACACGTCGGGGCAGATCGCGTAGGCGTCGGCGGTGTCCGCGGCCACCGGGACCGCGGAGGCCAAGGCGAACGCGGCGGTCAGGGCCGCCACGACCGGTACCGCGCGCGCCGACGGATGACGTCTGGGGGTCACTCGGTCTACTCCTGGGGGTGGTCCGTGAGGGGTGCGGTGAAGGGAGATGACGCACGGGACGTCACGGTTCGTCCGAACCGGTCACGCCCCGGGAGCGTCTGTTCACTTGTGGGCGTGGCAGTCTATGATGACGGATTCGCGGAGAGCCTCGTGCCCCTGGGCCCCGACACCCCCGCCGGACGGCGCGCTCCCAGTCGGTGAACCGCGTCGACCCGCGCACGCCCCGACCCCCGCGCACCCCTCCCCGGGGACCAGGAAAGCGAGTAAGAGGAACCGTGGCCCAGCAACCGCGCGAGTACCTCCGATGGGACCTCCTCGATCGGGACAAGGACCCCATCCCCTGGGATCCGGCCGAGGCCCGGTCGCTCAAGGACTTCTACGAGAGGCTCGCCGACGCCGCCGAGACCGCGGGCCGCGAGGTCCGCAGGCTGGACCGGGGTTCCCTGGGCGAGGGCAAGACCGTGGAGGTGCTCCAAGAGCTCGTCGAGGAACTGCCCAAGTACCTCGACAAGGCGCACGACGCCTACGAGGCCGGGTACAAGGCGCTGGAGACCTGGGCCGACGCCCTGGAGACCGCGCGCAGGCGCAGCGCCTCCGTCGCCCGACTCGCCTCCACCGCCTACCACGGCCTGGAGGACAAGGACGAGTGGAAGGACGGGGACGACCCCCTGCGCGCCTCCCACATCTCCGACCTCAACGCCGTTCTCACCGAGATGGACCGGGTCGCCGACGACACCGAGCGGGCGTTGGAGGAGGCCAAGCAGGGCAGTCCGCGCAAGCTGTGGGGCTGGCTCGACAAGATCGTCACCTGGATCGAGGAGAACCCCCTCATCTACGCGGTGATCATGATCGTGGCGGGCTTGGCCGCCATCTTCATCCCCGGCCTGGGCATCGCCCTGGCCATCGCCGCGCTCGCCCTGGCCACCGCGAACCTCCACCGGGAGGGCAAACTCGGCTTCAACCTGGAGACCCTCACCACCCTCGGCATGGAGGCCCTGTCCCTGGTCCCCGGTGGCGCCCTGCTGCGCGGCGCGTCCGGGCTGGGACGTGTCGCCTCGCGGGCCACCGGTCCCATGGGCCGGGGTGTTCGCAGCGCCGCGACCGCGGTGCGCTCCACCAGTGCCGTCCAGCGGGTCGGCAGCCGGGTCGGGAGCATGCGCAGCGGTTACCAGAGCCTGCGCAACACCCGCACCTCGGTGAACATCGCCCACTCCGTGGTCCGGGACACCGCCAGCGGTATGGCCGCCTCCATCGTCACCCAGGTCGGCGCGGACCCGGGGAACTGGCAGCAGATCATCTCACCCGGCTCGCTCGCCAATGAGGCCCTGGGCGCGTTCGCCACCAACGCCCTCGGCTCGGGCGTCGGCGCGGTCAAGGAGAACCACGGACTGGGGCCGCTCGGCGGGGGACCCTCCGGGACCGGCACGTACACCGGCGGGAGCGACCCCGACGGCACCCCCGTCACCACCCTCGACCACACTTCTCCGTCCGGCGAGGACGTCAGCATCCAGATCCGCCCGGACGAGGTGACCGTCGGCGACACCTCCGTGCGCCCCTCCGGTGACGGCTTCCAGGTGAGCGGTGCCGACGGGGCCTCGGTCAGCGCCTCACGCGGCGGAGACGGCTCGCTCGACCTCACCGGGCCCGGCGGCACCCCCGGACCCTCCTTCGGGGGTGACGGCATCACCGTCCCCACCGGGGACGGGAACGTCACCGTCTCCCACACCGGCGGCACGCCCGGCATCTCGACCCCCGACGGGCTCTCCGTCCAAGGCCCCTCCGGTGCGGGTGAACCCGTCCAGATCACCCAACCCCGCGGTGCCGTCGACCTCGACTTCGGCGACGGCGGCCCGAGGATCTCCCGTCCCGAGACGGGCGTCGACGGCGGCTCGAACCCGACCATCCGGGTCGAGGACCCGGCCGGGGGCACCCGCACCGAGTTCGGGAACGACGGGTACCGGGTGGACGGCGAAGGCGGTTCCACCCAGGGTTACGACCGGGGCACCGACAACGCCACCCTGCGGACCGACGACGTCCGCGTGGACGCCGGACCCGACTCCGTGCGCGTCGTGGACGAGACCCGGGGCGTGGACATCGCCCAGCGCGCCGACGGTTCCGCCGACGGCCGGGGCGCGGGTTCCACCGCCGTCGTGCGACCCGACGGCAGCGCCGAGATCCGTACCGACAATCCGAGTCTCTCCCCCCGGGCCGTCCAGGACGCCGACGGCCACGTCCGGATCGACGGCGACGGCGGGATCCGGGGCAGCGACGCCTGGCCCGGCCAGGTCCGCACCGAGGACGGCACCGGGGTCGTCCTGTCCGACCGCGGCGGCGACACCCACGTCCAGGTGTGGCACGCCGACGGCACCCGGCGCTCCTACGACCTCGACGGCACCCCGCACGGCGGCCACCCGCCGCTGCCGCGCGACCCCTCCACCGGCGAGCCCTACGTCCTCACCGGCGGGACCCGGGTCGCGGTCACCCCCGGGACCGGAACCTCGCCGGCACTGCGCATGGACACCCCCCAGGGGTGGAGCGTCACCACCTCGACCCGGGGCGACGTGTCCCTGCGCGCCCCCGCCGACGCCCGGGGCGACGCGTTGCGGATCGGTCGCGGCGCGGACGGGACCACCGGGATCGGCACCGACCTGCACGGGGTCGGCGGCGGACCCGACGGCATGACCGCCCACGGTCCGGGCGGTGTGCGGGCGGGCAGCGACCGCGACGGATCGCACGTCAGCGACGGGACCACCCGCACCGACGTCCGGAGGGGCGAGTCGAGCGGTCTGGGCCGGGCCGAGACCACCCGTGAGAACGCCCCGGGCCGCCCGATCGCCTCCCAGGGGAACGACGGGAGCCGGGTCACGACCTCCGACGGTGTCACGGTCCGCACCGACGAGGGCGGACGGATCACCACCGACGTCCCCGCCGACGGCGCCCCGCGCACCATCCGCAACGGTGACCGCACCATCGACGCCGGACCCGACGGCGTGGGGCTGCGCGGCCCCTCCCCGGACTCGCCCGGCACCGTCCCGCTGCGCATGGGCGAGACGGCGGGCGACGCCGGACACGTGCCTCCCGGTTGGCGGGTCACCGCTGACGGCGAGGGCGGCATGACCGGGAGCACCCACCCGGACCACCGGATCGAGGCCGACGGTTCCGGACGAGCGGAGTTCCGGAACGGCGACCTCTCCGGCACCCGAAGCGCATCTGGACGCACCAACGTCTCCGACGGCAACGGGGTCACCGTCCAGGACGCCCGGGGCGGGGTCCGCGTGGACACCGGGGAGGGCCACCCCGACCTGCGGATCACCCCCGACCACGTCCAGGTCGTCAACCCCGACGGACAGCAGCAGCGGGTCGATCCCACTGTTCCCGGAGGCCGCCCCGAGGGCGCCGGCGGCGACGGGACCCCCGCGTCCGTGCGCTCGCAGCCCGTGCGGGCGGCCGGGCAGGAGATCGCCTGGCAGCTCACCAAGAACGTGCTCAACCTGTCCTTCGGCTTCGCCGTGGACGCCTCTCGGCAGACCATGCAGGACCTGCTGGGCCACCTCGGCGTCGAGGCGGAGTGGTTGACCGCGTTCATGACCGACATCGACGACCCCAAATACTGGGTCCAGGTCGGCTGCCAGCTCGCGGTCGCCGTCCCCAAGGCCGGCCATGAGGGCCGCATGGCCCACGAGGGCGACCTACCCGACGCGTTCGGTACCGGGCTGCTTCTGGAATCCGCCCACCAGGCCGGTCGCAACAACCTTCGGGACGACGTGATGGGCGAACTGGAGGAACAGGAGAAGGAGGAGCAACGGGAGGCGGAGACCCGCGATCGGCTGAAGGAGGACGTTCGGGCCCGTCTGGAGGTGCTGGACATGATGTTCTCCCAGGACATGGTCGACGAGTTCGCGCGGGAGCACCCCGACCCCACGCTCTCCGAACGCGAGCGCGTGGCAGCGGTCATCGAGGCGGCCACCGACGAACGGGACCGCCTGCGACGAGAGCTGAAGGAACTGGAGAACGGCTAGGGCCGGGTCCGCCGCGGCCCTTCGGGAGTACGAGAGGAGCACCCCCATGGCGAAAGTGGTCAAGATCGACACCGACGCGCTGGAGGACATGCAGCGCGCCCTGCGGCGCATCTGCAACGACTTCGGTGGCGAGGACGTCGAGAGCCCCGAGGACCGGGCCGAGGACATCGGCCCCGGCCGCCTGGTCGACGCCGCCAAGGACTTCGGCAAGGACTGCAAGAAGAACTACGAGCGCCAGGCCGAGGACCTGGGCGCCCTGCTCAACGCCCTGAACCCGGTCATCACCACGTTCTACGAGATGGACGAGGAGCTGGGCAAGGCCCTCAAGGGAGACGGTAAGGACGCCCCGCCGCCGCCCCCGCACCACGCCAACCAGCTCGCCTACTAGGGCGACGACCGTCACCGACCACACCGAGGAGCAGCAGTGCCGTACGTCTTCGAGGAGGACGAACCCGAGGTCGCCATCGGGTTCGACGTCGCCGTCCCCGAGGGCTGGACGCAGTACGACCTGACCGGCGACACCGTGGCCCGCATGCGCGAACAGGCCGTGGCGCTGTACGGCAACCGGCCTGAGGAGCTCAACGCCCTCAACGACCTGCTCGCCGACATCGCCCGGGTCACCCGGGACGCGACCACCGGCGGACTCATCGCCGCCGCCGGGACCTTCGAGGAGTACGACGACGGGTTCTTCATGGCCACCGTCTGCGTCTTCTCGTTCCCCGCCGGACGGGGCGACCAGACCATCGACCCCATCAAGGTCATCGAGTACGTCTACCCCGAGACCGCCACCGCCCGCGAGGGCACCTGGCTGAAGAAGACCACGGTGGACCTGCCCGAGTCCGGATCGCCGGTGTGCGGCCGCATCCACGGCGTCACCGACTACGAGATGGAGGAGGCGCTGGTCCGCTCCGTGGTCATGCACACCTCCTACGCCCTCCCCGGCCTGGACCGCCGCATCATGGTCAGCTGTTCCAGCCCCAACGTCCTCCAACTGGAAGAGGTCATGGACCTCTTCGACGCCATCAGCGGCACCGCTCGCTTCTGGGTCATGGAGGAGGCCGACCAGGCCGGAACCCCGGTCTGACCCGGCCCCCGCCCCGGCCCGGGGCGTCCACCCGACCACACCACGACGATAACCCGACAGGAGAACCCATGCCCGTCTACAACGTCGACAGCGACAAGACCGAGGAGACCTCCGGCTCCCTCATCAAGGAGTTCGAGGCCTTCACCGAACGACTGGGGGCCATCAAGCAGAAGGTCGACGGCCTCATCACCGACGGCTACAGCACCCCCGCCGCCGAGAAGCACTTCCGGCCGTTCTTCGAGGAGTTCAACACCGGCTTCGAGGGTGTGAACAAGGGCTTGGAGGGCGTCGCCAAGTACATCAAGCAGGTCGGTACGACCTTCAGCGAGACCGACGACAAGCTCGGCGAGGGCCTCAAGGGCTGACCCGCCCTCCGGGGCGGCCTCCGCCGCCCCGGACCCCTCCTCCCGCGTTCCCACAAGCAGAGCCCGAAGAAGCGGAAGCAGTCCCACCGTGCGCCTCCTCCTCACCGTGACCCCGGCCACCGGTCCCGCAGCGGACGGTTCCGGGCCCGTCGCGACGTCCCCACTGCGCCTGGACGTCCTGGTCGACGCCGACCCCGGTTCGACCGTGCGCCAGCTGGCCGAGTCCGTCGACCCGATGGTGCGCACCCTGCCCCGCGCCCCCGGCCGTGACGTCCCCCTCTACCTGGGCGACCGCCCCGTCGACCCGGCCCTGTCCCTGGCCGACGCCGGCCTCCTCGACGGCTCCGTCGTCGGAGTCGGCGGCCCCGCACCCGTCGCCGACGAACCCCCCGGCGTGGTCGAGGTCCGGGTGGTCTCCGGCCCCGACGCGGGCCGCATCGTCCGGCTCGACCCGGGGGACTACGTCATCGGTGACGACGAGGTCGCCGTCCTGCCCGTGGACGCCGACGGGTACTGGGCGCGGATCCGCGTCGCCCCCGACGGCTCCGTGGTCTTCCTGACCTCCAGCGGCGGCGACGGCTGCTCCCTCGAAGGCGAGGACCTCGCCGAGAACGACGCCTGGCCCCAGGGCGAGCAGCTCACCCTCGGCGGCACCCTCTTCGAGGCCTGGCCCAACCACCGCCCCGACGCCGCCGTGGTCCCCTCCGAGGACGGCACCGGCCTGGACTACAACCGGCCGCCCCGGCTGCACCCCGCCCCCACCAAGACCTCCTTCAAGCTGCCCTCGCCGCCCGAACCCCCGGAACGGCCGATCGTGCAGCTCATCATGATGATCCTGCTGCCCATCACCATGGCGGTCGGCACCGCCCTCATCATGGGCCGCCCCCAGTACCTGCTCATCGGTCTGCTCGCCCCGGTGTCGGTGCTCTTCACCCAGATGCTCCAGCGCCGCACCACCAAGGCCCGCTACGACAAGCAGCTCACGGAGTACGAGGAGAAGAAGGAGCGCATCACCAGGGACGCCCGAGACGCCCTCCTCGTCGAACAGCGACGCCTGCGCGACACCTGCCCCGACCCCGCCGCGGTCCTCCTCCTCGCCACCGGCCCCCGGTCCCGGCTGTGGGAACGCCGCCAGATCGACGAGGACTTCACCCTGCTACGGGTGGGCACCGGCAGCCTCCCCTCCAAGGTCGTCCTCAGCGACCCGACCAAGGACGACCACCGCCGCGACATCACCTGGAACATGACCGACGTCCCCGTCGGCGTCTCCGTCAAGGACAACGGCGTCGTCGGCGTCGCCGGGCGCGGTGGGGGCGCCCAGGCTCTCGAACGCTGGCTCATCGCCCAGCTCGCCGCCCTGCACAGCCCCGCCGAACTCCAGATCCACCTGCTGTCCATGGAGGGCGACCACGACCGGTGGCGGTGGACCCGCCACCTGCCCCACCTGCGCGGCGAACACCCCCACCTCTCCCTCAACCGGATGGGCATCGACGCCACCACCTGCGCCCGCCGCGTCTCCGAGCTGCTCATGCTGCTGGAAGCCCGCAAGCAGGCCAAACGCGACCTCGCCGACCAGCCCGCCATCGTCGTCGTCCTCGACGGGGCCCGGCGCCTCCGCTCCCTGCCCGGCGTCGTCCAGCTCCTGCGCGAGGGCCCCGAGGTCGGCATCCACACCCTGTGCCTGGACGCGGAGGAACGCCTCCTCCCCGAGGAGTGCCAGGCCGTGGTCACCATCACCCCGCACGGCATGCGCCTGCGCCGCACCTCCTTCGACAACGTCGAGGACGTCCGTCCCGACGGGCCCTCCTCCGCCTGGGCCGAACGCCTCGGCCGCGCCCTGGCGCCCCTGCGCGACAGCAGCGTCGGCGAGGCGGGCGGCTCCCTGCCCCGCGCGGCCCGGCTCCTGGACGTCATCGGCCTCGAACCCCCCAGCGGCGAGGCCATCGCCGCCCACTGGGCCGGCGGCGGTCGCAGCACCGTCGCCACGCTGGGGGTGGGCCTGGACGGGGCGTTCTCGGTGGACATCCGCCGCGACGGCCCGCACGCCCTCATCGCCGGCACCACCGGCTCCGGCAAGTCCGAACTCCTCCAGACCCTGGTGGCGTCGCTGGCCGCCGTCAACCGGCCCGAGTCCATGTCCTTCGTCCTCGTCGACTACAAGGGCGGCAGCGCGTTCAAGGACTGCGTGGAACTGCCGCACACCGTCGGCATGGTCACCGACCTCGACACCCACCTCGTCGGCCGGGCCCTGGTCTCCCTGGGCGCCGAACTCCACCGCCGCGAGCACATCCTCGCCAAGGCCGGGGCCAAGGACATCGAGGACTACCTCGAACTCCTCGACCGCGACCCGCGCATGCCGCAGATGCCGCGCCTGATGCTGGTCATCGACGAGTTCGCGTCCATGGCCCGCGAACTCCCCGACTTCGTCAAGGGTCTCGTCAACATCGCCCAGCGCGGCCGATCCCTCGGCATCCACCTGGTGCTGGCCACCCAGCGCCCCGGCGGCGTCGTCACCAACGACATCCGCGCCAACACCAACCTGCGCATCGCCCTGCGCATGACCGACGAGAGCGAGAGCCGCGACGTCATCGACGCCCCCGACTCGGCGCACATCGGCATCGACACCCCGGGGCGCGCCCACGCCCGCCTCGGCCACGCCTCGCTGCTGCCGTTCCAGTCCGGCCGGGTCGGCGGGCGGCGCGTCGTCGCCTCGACGAACGCCGCCGACCCCGACGTCCACCCGGTGAAGTGGTCGGACCTGGCCCAGCCCGCCCCGGTCGCCCAGGGGAACCGCGGGGAGGAGACCGGCGACGTCGAGGTCACCGACCTCACCGTGCTGGTCGCCGCCGTCAAGGAGGCCGCCGACCGGCTGGGCGCGGAACGCCAGCCCAGCCCGTGGCTGCCCGCCCTGCCCACCCGGCTCACCCTCGGCGAACTGCTGGGCGGCCGGCCCCCGGCCGCCGAGGCCGGCGTGATCCGGGCCGCGCCCGTCGGCCTGGTGGACGTGCCCGCCCGACAGCGCCAGCACCCCTACGCCTTCGACCCGGCCCGCACCGGTCACCTGCACATCATGGGCTCCGGGCGCAGCGGCCGGTCCCAGGCGCTGCGCACCGTCGCCGCCTCCCTGGCCCTGGCCCATCACCCCGGCGACCTGCACATGTACGGCCTGGACTGCGGCAACGGCGCCCTGCTGCCGCTGGAGCGGTTCCCGCACTGCGGCGCCGTCGCCCAGCGCTCCCAGGGCGAACGGGTGGTGCGCCTGCTCGGCATGCTGGAGGAGGAACTCGACCGCCGCCAGAAGCTCCTGGCCGCCCACGGCTGCGCCGACCTGGAGGAACTGCGGGTCAAGCTCCCCCCGAAGGAGCGCCCCGCCCACCTGGCGCTGTTCATCGACCGTATCGACGTGTTCGAGCAGACCTTCGGTGAGTACAACTACGGCGCCCTCGTCGAGGGCGTCACCACCCTCATGCGCGACGGCGCCGGTGTGGGCGTGCACGTGATCGCCGCCGGCGACCGGATCCTCACCCGCACCAAGTACTCCTCCACCACGGAGGAACTCCTGGTCCTGCGCTGCAACGACCGCGCCGACTACGGCACCGCCGGCCTCAACGCCCGTTCGCTGCCCGAGGAGGTCCCCGACGGTCGCGCCTTCCGCGCGGGGGACGCCCTGGAGGTGCAGATCGCCCTGCTCAACCGCAACCCCCAGGGCGGGGCGCAGGTCGAGGAACTGGGGCGGATCGCCGACTTCGTGGTGCGGCGCACCCGGGAGACGCCGCCGGCGGGGCCCCGCCCGTTCCGCGTGGACGTGCTGCCCGACCGGCTCACCTACGACGACATGGCCCGCTACCGCAAGGGCCCGGCCCGCCCGCTGGAGGTCCTGGTGGGCGTCGGGGGCAACGAGCTCGCCGCGATCACCGCCGACCTGGCGAGCGTCCCCACCTTCCTCATCGCCGGGCCGCCCCGATCGGGCCGCTCCAGCATGCTCGCCGTGATGGCCCGCTCCCTGTTGGAGTCCGGAACCGAGCTGCTGCTGGTCACCCCGCGCGGGTCCCGGCTCACCGAGCTGCGCGACCACCCGGGGGTGCGGGCGGTCATCGACTCCGCCGAACCCCGGCTGTCGCAGCTCCACGAGGCCCTCGGCCGGTTCGAGGGCGAGACCGCCGCGGTGATGATCGATGACGCCGAACTCCTGTTGCAGAGCGACCTCGGCAAGGAGTTCACCCGCATCGCCCGGGGCATGGTCGGCCCGGGGTGGGGCATCGTCGCCGCCGGCACCAACGACGCCCTCCAGGGCGGTTTCAACGGTTGGCACGTCCACCTCAAGCGCAACCGCGTCGGCGTGCTGCTGTCCCCCCAGGCGCAGTCCGACGCCGAGGTGCTGGGACTGCGCCTGCCCAAGGGTGTGGCCGGGCCCCGCATCATCCCGGGCATCGCCCACCTGCACCTGGGCGACGGTCAGGTCCGGCAGGTGCGCGTGCCGCTGCCGTGACCGGTACCGGCCGCCCGGTCCCCGCGCCGGGGGCGGGGCGGCCGGTACCCGTTAGGATCCGAACATCCCCATCTGTGCGCTTCCTCCCCCCTGCCCCGCGGGCGGAGGCCCCTCCCGCCCCCAGAGACGAGACCTGTGAGTCGACGGCCGTGAGCACCCAAGCCAACGCAGTCACCCTCCCCGCAACCGCGACCGACCTGACCTCCACCGACCCCACCCGGATCGGCCCCTACCGGCCGCTCAAGCGGCTGGGCGCCGGCGGCATGGGGGTCGTGTACGCGGCCCACGACGCCTCGGGTGAGCTGGTCGCGGTCAAGCTCATCCACCCCGAGTACTCGGCCGACCCCGAGTTCCGGGCCCGTTTCGCCCGCGAGGTCGAACTCCTGCGCCGGGTCGGCGGCGCCTGCGCGGTGCCGCTGCTGGCCGCTGACACCGAGGCCGAGCGCCCCTGGCTGGTCACCCCGCTGGTACGGGGCATGACCCTCAGCGCCTACATGCGCAAGCACGGCCCACTCCCGCAACGGTTGCTCCTGGGCCTGGCCGCCGGTGTGGCCGAGGCCCTGGTCCAGATCCACGCCGTGGGCATCGCCCACCGCGACCTCAAGCCCGCCAACATCGTGCTGTCCCCCGAGGGGCCGCGCGTGCTGGACTTCGGGGTCGCCCGCGCGATCGACCAGACGGCGCTCACCCGCACCGGGTCCGTCATGGGGTCGCCGGGGTGGATCAGTCCGGACCACTACCAGGGCAAGCCCACCAGCACCGCCGACGACATCTTCGCCTGGGGTGCCCTCGTGGCGTACGCGGCCACCGGGCGGCCCCCGTTCGGCACGGGCGACCCGGCCGCCGTCGCGCACCGGGTGATCAGTGGTGAGCCCGACATGGAGGGGTTCGCGGGGCCGCTCGCCGACCTGGCCCGTCAGGCGCTGGCCAAGGAGGCGGAGCAGCGTCCGACGGCCATGCGCCTGGTCGACGGAGTGGTCGCCATCAACGATCCCGGACGCTCCTACGCTCCGATGGAGTCGTCGGAGATGGCCGGCGGGGCCATGGCGGCCGTCGTGGACGACAGCTGGCAGGGGGTGCAGTCGGCGCCCGAGCGCGAGTTCGCCGTCGCCCCGGTCAAGGGGGAGGGGCGCGCCAAACGCGTGCTCACCCTGGTGGGAGCGGGCGTGGGTGCCCTCGTGCTCCTCGCCGGGGTGGCGTTCGGCGGTGTGGCGGTCGCGAACAACTGGGACGCGCTGCCGATGTCGTCCTGGTTCTCCACCGACGAAGGCGCCGGCGCCGAAACGGTCGCCGGCGAGGCCGCGGGGGAGGAACGTCGGCCGGGGCCCGTCGGCAGGGAGGCACAGGAGAGCGACTCCCCGTCGGACGGACCCTCGGACGGTCCGTCCGAGGAGGCCGGGCAGGACGACGAGGACGGGACCGACGAGGGCGAGGCCGGCGGTTCCGACGGCGGGGGCGGCGACGAGGGTACGACCGCCACGGCCTCCGGACTGGTCGGCGCGGGCGTGAGCGCGTCGGGTTCGAGGCCGTCGGGCGACCACGTCATCGCGTTCCGCCCCGACGGCGGTGCGGGGGTGTACGCGAAGCTGGACGGCGCCACGGTGGTGTGCGCGTGGAGCTTCTGCCAGTCCCAGGGCGGCGGCGTGGGCAACGGCGGCGCGGGTTCGGTGTCCTCCAGCCCGTCGGCGCTCACGGGGTACGCGAACCAGGGGAGCCGGACCGTGAAGGCCGAGGTCACCTACACGACCGCGGCCGACGGCACGGTGACCATCACCCGCCTGGTCGAGTACCACCGCACCAGCGGCACCGGGACCCCGCCGTGGTGACCGGGGCGGACACGACGACGGACGACGAACCGAGAAAGGGAAAAGCGATGAAGAGGATCACCGGTCGGGTCGCGGCGGCGCTGGGACTGGCCCTGGTCGTCACGATCGCGAACCCGGCCCCGGTGGGCGCGGTCGCCTACGGCGGCCAGTGTGGCGGCGGGTACGGGAAGGTCAACGAGGCGGCCGTCCCGGGCGGCACGGTCTTCCTGACCTACAACAACTCCAACGGCAAGAACTGCGTCGTGGTGGTGCGGTCCGACCCGGGAGCGCGCGTGTCCATGGACGCCGCGCTCAAGCGCAGCGACACCACCTCCTGGCAGACCGACCCGGGCGACTGGACCGAGTACGCGGGTCCGGTGTACCTGTCGGCGGCGGGTCACTGCGTGGACTGGGGCGGCAAGATCGGCGACGACTGGATCGTGCGGAACGGCACCAACTGCGGCTGACCGCCGGCGGGGTTCGAGGACGACCTCCACCCGTAGGACTCGGTGTCCTCCGACGCCGAAGCGTGGGTTCCGAGCCTCTGGAGCACTCGGCACGAGACGACCTGTGCGGCGGTGGGCTCCCCGTGGGGTGGGGAGCCCGTGCCGGTCATCGTGTGGGTGTCGTGGGTGTGAGGGTGAAGGTGGCCCAGGTGTGGGTGCCCAGGTCACCGAACGGGCAGACCGGTGAGTATCCCCAGGCTGTGGACAACTCCTGGACCATCAACAGTCCGCGTTGGCCCTCGGCTTCCTCCCACTCGTCGGGGGTGCGTGTCGTGGGGATGCGGGGCACGGTGCCGCCGAGGCCGTCGTCGGTGAACCCCAGGGTGAGGGAGCGGTCCCCGACCAGCCACAGGGTGCGGATGACCGCTCCCCCGTTCTCGGTGCCCGAGGCGGTGTACCTGACGCAGTTGGCGAACAGTTCGCTGCCGCACAGCACCAGCGTGTCGGCGACGCCGGGGTCGAACCCTGCCAGGTCGGCGGTCAGCTCGCGGCGGACCCGGGACAGCTCGCGCAGCTCGCCGGGGTAGAGGCGGTGGGTCCAGGTCCGGGTCGGGGTCATACGCCCACCGCCGCCTTGCTTTCCTGCTGGGCGATCCACACGCGGGTCACCTTCGCCAGGTCCTCGAAGGTGACCGGGGGCGGGGTGGGGGCGAGCAGATCCCCTTCCGGCAGACGCGGTTCGGGCAGACGCACCTCGGGGGTGCGGGGTGCGGACGGGCGCGCCTCGGGAGCGTGGGCCTTGGGGGTGCGGGGTGCGCTCCACCGGTGCAGGCGTGCGGTCGCCTCGGCCTGGACCCGGGCCTGGACCCGGGCTTGGGCGCGGGTCTGTTCGTGGGCGGTGTAGTAGGGCCGCACGAGCGGCAGCTCCTCGGCCGGGAAGACCTCGCGGGGCGGGTGCAGGCGCGGGTGGTGTGGGCGCGGGGCGGCCGGGGGTGAGGGGCGCACGGCCGGGCGGGGGTTCTGGGCATAGCGGCGGACCCGGGTGGAACGGCGGCGGGTGTGCCGGCCGCGGGAAGGGGACAGCAACGCTCCGAACAGGGCGAAGACAGCCCTGAGGAACGCGGCACTAGACTGGCGCACGTTGGCAATCCTTGTGATTGAAGGGACGAATTGCTGACCACGACCCCGGGCGCTCGACTAGCGTCGCGGGGTCACTCGATATGCGGTTGTGGCGCCAGAATAGGGCACGCGCGATCGTTCCGCGTACGGTTTCCGGGCAGATCGCCGAAGAAGATCGAAGGTTCCTCGTCTTCGCAGTTCAGGGCACTGGTGTTCGACCCCTGCGCAATGCTCCCTTTCTGAAGGAAATGGCTTTTGGTCCGCTTTGGTTGTTTCGCGTTCTTGGGGTGTATCAGCGCCGATAAAGAGCGATAAGCAGCTTCGCTGGGCAAGTCGATGTCGCGGGCCGCTGAAGCACGTCGGATCACGGCCACCCCGCACCGGAGCGCTCGGGGGCCGAGCCCTCATACGGCCCCGTCCTTCACCCCGGCCTTCGCTCCGTCGGGTCCGGAACCGCGCGGTTGACCTCGGGCTTCCCGCCGCGCCACCGTGTGCTCAGCTCGTGGATCATCACCGCCGACAGCCACAACGCGGTGAGCGGAATGACGAACCACAACATCGCGGCGCTGTAGGGCCGCAGGACCGCGTGTTCGGTGGCCTCCAAGACCAGGTAGGAGATGTAGGCGGCGTAGAAACCGACGAGCAGCGTGCCCTCCCACCGGGTCACGGTCAACCGGGTCAGGGTGATCGGGAGCAACACCAGGGCCACCGCCACCATGATCGGCAGGTCGAACCGCAGGGCCGCCGGCGCGACGGCGATCCCCTCGGGGGCGATGACGGCGGTCAGGCCCAGCACTGCCCCGAGGTTGAACACGTTGCTGCCCACGATGTTGCCCACCGCCATGTCGCGCTCGCCCCGCCTCACCGCGACGACGCAGGTCACCAGCTCGGGCAGTGAGGTACCGACCGCCACCACGGTCAGGCCGATGAGCAGGTCGCTCACCCCCAGCGCCGTCGCGATCGCGCTGGCCCCGTATACGAGCAGCCGTGCCCCGGCCACCAGCAGGACCGTGCCCAAGGCCACGAACGCCAGGTCCACCAGGATCGACCTCGTCCGTGTGGTGCTCCGGACCGGGCCGTCCGCCCCCGGACCGGAGCCATCGGCGCTCACCCTCACGGAGGCCGAACCGTCGATCGCCCGACGCCGGGAGACGATCACCGTGACGGCGACGTAGACCACCAGGGCCGCGAACAGCAGGCCGCCGTCGACACGGCCGAGGTTCCCGTCCAGGGCCATCAGGAGCACGACCACCGACAGCACCACCATCACCGGGATGTCGGCGCGCACGACCTGGGAGTTCACCAGCAGGGGGACGAACAGCGCCGACGCCCCGAGCACGAACAGGATGTTGGCGATGTTGCTGCCCACGACGTTGCCCACGGCCAACCCCGGATATCCGGAGAGCGCGGCGTCGGTACTGACCGCCAGTTCCGGCGCCGACGTCGTGAACGACACCACGGTCAGGCCCACGACCAGCGAGGACATCCCCATGGTCCGCGCCAGCGAGCCGGCGCCCCGGACGAGCGACTCCCCTCCGGCGATCAAGAGTACGAAGCCCGCCGCCAGGGCGAGAATCACCAACACGTTCACGTGGGCCTTCCGATCGTCTCACCGGGTCGCGCTGGGCATACCCGTCACCACAGGCTTTCTCCCATGCGGGTCCCCCGGTTGCCGAATCCGGAGGCGGTTCCCCTTCGCCCGCCGAGCCACGGGCCTCGTCACGGGCAGGGTCGTTCGCTCGGCGGATGTCGGGAGGCCGGGAACCGTCCGCTCATCAACGGCGGTGAAGCCGCACCGAACCGTTCGGTTTCGGCGTTTCCGGAGCGATGAGCCGGTCCCACGCCCCTGCCGTCCGCACATGACGAAGGGCCCGGGGGCGTTGCCCGGGGTCTTCGCGCGGATGTGATTACTTCTCGGCCGCCACGGCCGCGACCCACTCGGGGGAGGTGAAGCTCAGGTGCCCGGCGTCTCTGTTCCGGGTGTCGCGGACGTCGACGCGCTCAGATGCCTCGCGGACCTCTACGCAGTTCGCGGAGGACCCGCTGTAACTCGACTTGTGCCACTCGGTACTCACGACACCACCCCCATGAGACGTTCCCTGCTGATCGACGAAGGCAAGGCTAGCGCGTAGGCGTCGCGCAGCAGTTCGCGAATCCTGGGCAGTACTCCGTCCCCGTAAACGGCGTTCGCCTCCAGGTGGTCCGACGCCGCTATCTCCCTGCCGTCCCTCATGCGGAAGAGCATCATCGGACCGGGAATGCCCATCAACAGAGTCCCCTCCGGGAGTAGGTGGACGGCCACCCGCTCGGGAAGGTTCAGCAGGTGCTGGACCTGCTCCGTCCGGATCGGCTCGGCCACACAGGTCAGCGCCGTCACGGGGAACACGACCGAAACGGTCGCGGAGATCTGGCCCAGTTTGTTCGAGCGCATGCGCGCCAGACGCTCCACATCGACGACCTTTCGGCCCGCCCGGTACACGGCCTCCGCGTAGCTCGGAGACCAGAGCAGTCCGGGTACCACCACGGGGGACACCAGGTCGATGCGCACCGCCTCGCGTTCCAGGTAGTCCACATCCCGTAGGAACGGCGGCAACTCCTCATTGACGGAACTCTTCCAGGCCTCCAGTAGTAATCCGTCCGTGCCGAGCGCGGTGTCCAGAGCATCGACGGCCGGACGGGAGGGGCGTGTCTTGCCCGAGAGGTAACGGGACAGAGACGCCTGCGAGACCCTTGAGCGTGCGGAAAGTGACTTTTGCGTCATTCCCGACAGCGTCAGATGGGTTGCGAGCACCTCACGGAAAAGAGGGGAAACCATGAAGCCGTTTGTACAACAAGTTCCCCGTTGATGTCTGGGGCATTCGAAATATCCTCCTCCGCTGGCGCATAAACCCAGGGTGACCGCACTCTGAGGCCATGCGAGATTTGATGAAGTTGCACAACACCGAGACGGCGGTGCTGGCGCTGCACTCCGCACTTCGTCGCCGAGGTGTGGCGGCAGTGGCCGGCGACCTTCCCGACTCGGTGCGGGCGGAGCACGCGGGGCGGCAGATCACCGTCCGGCTCGTGGACGGCCAGTGGTGGCGTCCGATGCCCGGCGAACCGAGCGTCACCGTCCCGGTCGCCCGCCAAGGCTCCGAGGACCTGCTCGCTCGGCACCTCGTCTCCGAACTCCTGGGGCGGCTGTGAACGCCGACGAACCCCTCACCTGGGCCGAGTTTCGCCGCCTCACTCGGCCCCGCGCACCGCGGATCCCGCAGCCCCGCCCGGAGGAACGCCTTCCGCTGCCCCGCCGCACCGCCATCCGCACGCCCGAACACCCGGGAAGGGAAACCGCGATGCCCGCCCACCCCGACGCCTCGGCCCCCCACTGTGGTCGGCCCGCCACCGCTCCCCAGCGGGAAAAGGCCGACGAACTCTTCGACCGGCTCTCCTCCCTCCTGCGCGACGCCGCCGACCCCGACGCCGACCCCGCCCGGCTGGTCCGCGAGGCCGACCGGGCCTTCGACACCCTGCACCGGCACCTCAGCCGCGGCGGCGCGTTGCCCCGGCCCTGGCGCGACGCCCGCCACTGACCCCGTATGAACGGCGTTCCGTGAGAGATCCGGCGGAATCCCGAAACCCGAGAGCCCACAGCGACCGCTGAGCCGGCGGCCCGCAAAGCGCCCGTGCCTTTGGAGTCTCGCTCGACCCCTTCAGTCGTGACGGCGTGCGGGAGAGTACGGCGTGGAGATCCCCCGCACCAAGGAGAGGCACATGTCCCCCGTCCAGATCATCCGTACCGTGGCCGCCGCGCTGATCGCCGGCGGCGCCGCCCTCGGGCTGGTTCCCGGCGGCTCGTGCGGGGCGGGCTGGTGGTCCCTGCCCAGTACCGGCGATTCGTTCGGGTGGTTCGCCTACACCCCCATCACGGACGGACCGCCCGTCCTGCCGCAGGACATGTGCGAGACGGCCACGGCTCCTCTGGGGTCCTGGGCGATCGCACTGGTCGTGATGGGAGCGGTCCTGCTGGCGGGGGCGTGGTTCACCACCTCGCACCGGAGCGGCGGCGAGCCGAAGGAGTAGGAGCCCCCCGGTGCGGGGTCCGTGTCCACCGGGTTCGGACGGCCTACCATCGCGCTATGGGCAGGGAACCTTCGACTCCGGGGGCGCCGTGGTTCGCGCGCGGCATCGCCCCGGTATGGGACCGGTTGGCCGCACCGGGCGGCGACGCGCCGCCTTTCCGGCGCTCGGATCTGGACGGGCTGCCCGCCCCGGTGGCCCGCTGGCTCGCCCGCGCCGTCGAACCGGGCACCCCGCTCGCCCGCACCGCGCTGCTGGAGATGTCCGGCCGCATCCTGGTCGGCGGCTGGCGGCGGTTCACCGCGCGGCAGGTCATCTCCGCCGGGCGCGGCTACGTCTGGGCGGCGACCGCCTGGTTCGGGCCGCTGCCCGTGTTCGGGTTCGACCGTTACTCCGACGGGACCGGGGAGATGCGCTGGCGGCTGGCCGGTGCGCTGCCGGTGGTGTCGGCCTCCGGCGACGACATCGCCCGCAGCGCCGCCGGGCGACTGGCGGCCGAGCTGGTGCTGACCCCCGGCGCGGCTCTGGCGCCGTTCGTGCGCTGGGAGGCGGTCGACGACACCTGGGCCGGGGCCCGGGTGGAGATCGGCGGCCGGATCCACACCCTGCGCGTGGAGGTCGACGCCGAGGGGACGCTACGGAGCGTGCGGCTGCCCCGGTGGGGTGACCCCGACGGGCGGGGGTTCGCCGAGCACACGTTCTTCTCGCTGTGCTCCGGTGAGCGCCGGTTCGGAGCCGTGCGGCTGCCGGCCCGGGTGACGGCGGGCTGGGACACCGGAGACCGGGGTGGTCCGGGGGACGCCGAACCCTTCATCGACATCGAGGTCACGTCGGCCGCCTTCCGCTGAGCGGCCACGGCAGAACCGACCCGGCCCCTACGACTCCGAGGCCACACTGTTCTCGGAGGAAGGAAACTATTCCTTTACGGCAAGCGATTCTGAGAATACTGTCCAAGGGACATGCTCCCCTCTCCAGAGGAGACCCGTTGGAGTTCACCAAGATCAGCGGCGGTTGTGAGGACGACCAGTGCCCCGCCGTGTACACGACCGACCGGAAGAGCTACATCGTGCAGGGATACACGATCAGCGACCCGGACGTCCTGCGGCGGTTGGGACTCCCGCCGGGAGAGAACGCTGTCGAGATTCCCCACGATCTCTTGGAGGGGCTTCGTGGCGAGGCTCGATGACGACCGGTTCAGTGCCCTGTTCCTCACCTCCGCCAAGAGCGTGTTCCGGTTGGAGACCCTGCCCGTCTACAACCCGGTGTCAGAGGGGGAGAAGTTCCGTGCCTACATGGCCGGTGACCCCTGTCCCCGGGTCGGCGTGGTCACCCCCTACATGCGAACGGTCATGGACCATGTCGCACAGGGAGTTCGCCGCTACCGCGTGCACGTCGTCCACAGCCCGCTGACGGACTACCTGCGGTACGAGATGGAGTGGGGGTACGCGTTCAACGCCCAGGCCGGCGAGGAGATCCTCATTCTCGACACCGCCGAGCGCGGCCGACCGGAAGGCCTCCTGGATGAGGACTTCTGGTTCTTCGACGAGACCCACGTGGTGCGGATGGTCTACCGGGAGGACGGCGAGTACCTGGGAAGCGAACTCGTTGAGGACCCCGAACCGGTTCACTACCGCACCCAACGGGACCTCGCGTTGGCGGGGGCCGTACCCTTCGACCAGTATTGGAGTGCCCATCCGCAGTACCACCGGGACTGATGGCCATACCTGAGTCGTTCCACCAGGACCGCGCCGAGCTGGCCGACCGCCTCCGTCGGCTTCGCGCGGTCTCCGGTATGTCCGGCACACGTGTGGCCGAACTTCTCGGCTGGAGCCAGTCCAAGGTCTCCAAGATCGAGACGGGCAAAGTCACGCCCTCCGGCGAAGACGTCCGGTCGTTGCTCGATCTCTACCGTCCGGAAGTGAGAGAACGGGAAGCTCTGGAGGTTCTCTCCCGAACCCTGGGCGAGCGTCACCGCTCTCTGCTCATGCTGCGCAAACGCGGCCTGGACAAGGAACAGCGCACGATCCAACGGGTGGAGTCGTCCACCCGGGTTCTCCGGGTCTTCGAGCCGAGCGTTGTTCCCGGGCTCCTCCAGTCGGCCGAGTACGCACGAGCGGTCTTCAGCCGCCCGCTCTCCGCCTCCGGTATCGATGCGACCAAGGCGATGAACGCCAGGATCGACCGTCAGGCGAGGTTGTTCGATCCGGATCATCGGTTCCACTTCGTCATCACAGAGGCCGCCCTGCGCTGGCGCATGGGAGGGGCCGCAACGATGGTGGGGCAGATGGACCGCCTGGCGAACCTGTCCACTCTCGTGAACGTGCGGCTGGGTTTGCTTCCCTGGGACGTGGAAGTTCCCGAACTGCCCAACAACGGATTCGACATTCGGGACGACAGAGAGGTGGCGGTGGAGGGGTTCACCACCCACCGGCTTCTGACCGACCCCCGCGACGTCCGCTTCCACCTGGACGTCTTCCAACTGTTCGCTGACGCCGCCGTCTACGACGACGAAGCCCGGGCGTTCCTGGCCGAGCTGGCGCGCGAACACGCCTGACGGCCTCTCATCGGGTTGATCTCACCGAACCGCCACACAACTATTCCTTGATGCTGTAGGTTTCTGAGAATAGTCTCTTGTTGTGTGGGAGGGAAGACTCCCGATCCACCCTCCTGGAAGGACACCCCCATGGAACAGCAGACCTCCTACGAGCCCCCGACCGTCACCGACCTCGGCGACGCCCGCGAACTCATCCTCGGCACCGGCGCGCACGACACCGCCGACATGAACACCGCCCGGTACAACTGACCGTCACGATGACGACGGCGTCGAGCGTGGAACGCGCGCTGACCGCCCTTGCCGCCCGGCACCCCCTGGTGCCGGTGCGGCGCGTCGGCGACGAACACCGTGGAGCGGTCCTGTTCGGTGAATGCCTCGCCGACCCCGCAGAGGTGGAGGAGGCGTTCGCCGCCACCGGGGCCGCCCCGCCCGCCCGGGCCCTGGAAGCGCTGCGTGTGTTCCCCGGCCGCTACGGGGTGGTCTGCCACGACGCGGAGGAGACGGCGGTGACCGGCGATCTCGCCGGGGTCCTCCGAGTCTGGTTCCGGGTGGCCGACGCGACCGCCCCGGCCCGGTTCGCCCTGACCCCGACGGCCCTCCTCGACCCGCACCGGCCCCGAGCCGGGCGGACTCGCCATGAGGCTGTTCGCCCCCGACGCCGTGGGCACCCTGCCGGAAGGTGATCCGTTTCAGATGCCGCCGCCGGCCCGCCACAGCAGGACCGATGAGAACACCGACAAGGTGCTGAACAGGAGGGTGAACGGGACGGCGATCGCCAGGGCGAGCGCCCGGTGCGCGAGGCCGCGGCAGGCCAGGAGCACCAGGGCGGCGGCGCACAGGTCGAGAACGTAGATGCGCGGGTCGGCGTGCTCCGTCGCGTGGGTGCCGACGCTGTATCGGAGATGGACAGGGGCGAGCAGTAGGCCGATGACCAGGGAGGCCGCCGTCGCGCGGCGGAGCGGTTCGCCCTCCCGCAGCCGGTGGCCCATGAACCCGAGCAGCGCCCCGAAGGCCAGGGCGATGACCACCCATGCCCGGTACTCCAGGTCGTTCTGGGCGTACTCGATGAACCTGACCCCGACGAAGTGGCCGAGCACCCCGCCCAGAAGGGCGGTCATCCCCGCCAGAGAGGCAGGGCCCGGCCGGGACGCGGCCCACCCCGCCAGCACCGCCGGTACGACGAACAGGCCGTACGAGGCCGCGGGATACTCGTCGGGTTTGAAGACGTACAGCGCCGAGAGCGCCCCGCACATCGCGCCCAGGACCGCCGCCGCGAGCGGTAGTGGCCACGGGTGCCGGTGCCGGAACCCACGCAGAGCGGAGGGAGGTGGCTGCGGCGATTCGCCCAGGCCGTGCATCCGGTCCACTTCTCCGATCCTGTCAGGTCGTCTCTCTTCCCGAGCCGGGTGGAGGAAGGCTGCCGCGCAGGCCGGGATGAAGGGCATCGGTCACCCGCTCCCGCCCGCGCGGCGCCCCGCCTCCGAAAGCCCCTCCGGGACCGGGTCATCTCCCGGCACCGTCCCTCCGCCCCTCCGCCGTCGCGCCCTACCGCTCCGGGGCGGCCGGCACCCGTGTCCGTCAGCCGTTCGTGGTCGCCACGCCCTGGGAGAAGGTGAGCTGCCCGCCGTTGAGCATGTACACGTCGTACGGGCTGATGGTGTCCTCCGCCGAGTCCACCCATTCCACCCCGCCGTCCCGCGCGTGGCACGTGAAGTCCGCCGGGTCCTCGGCCCCCGGGGCCAGGACGGCCACGTCGTCCATGTCGCAGAACACCGCCTCCGCCCCGCTCTGGTGACGCAGGTTCTCCTCCGCGAACGCGCGGGTGAGCGGCACCTCCGGGTGTTCGATGGAGAAGGCGATCCCACCGGAGCCCTCCTCCGAGGTGAGCGGGAACTCCAGATCGACGCCCCCGTAGACCAGCGTGCAGGTGTGGCTCGCTCCCGCCTCCTCGCGCATCTCCGCCGGACACTCGGCGACGGCCTCCGGATCCACGGCGCCCGCGATCCCGGAGACGTCCGCCAGCAGGTGCCAGGCCGCCCGTTCGGCGACGGGGGCCGAGTCGTCGGGCCGGTCCGGCAGTCCGGACAGGTCCGCCTCCGGAGGGTCGACGGGCACCTCGCCCTCCACCAGCAGCGCGGACAGGTCCTCCTGGGAGGCCTCACCCGGGGCCTCGGGGGCGCCGCCCGAGCAGGCGGTCAGCGCCAGGGCGAGGGCGGCCACGGGCAGCAGGGTCGTGCGGGGGAACAGGGGCATCGTCGCGTTCTTCCGTCGTCGGTTCTTCGTTGCTTCTTCGTCGGCTCTCCGGAACGGCGGGCGGAACGCCGTCCCGGCGGAGTGGGACGCGTTCGACTCCACGTCGGTTCGCGGTCACCGCGCGACACATCTCCCGCGACCGGGCGGGCGAGGGAAAAGCGACGGTCATGTGAGGGTCCGCACGTGCCCTGTGCCACACCCCCGCCGCCCCGGATCCGAATCCCGTTCTCTACCATCCGAGGTATGGACGTCCCAGAGAGCGGCGCCGCCGGATCCGGCGCCCCCGACCTCACCGAGGGGTTCCCGGTCCCCACCCCGGACCGGTGGCGACGGCTCGTCGCCGCGGTGCTCCGCAAGAGCGGTGTCGCCGAAGAACGCCTCGCCGACCACCCCGAAGCCGTGCTGGCCACCCGCACCTACGACGGCTTCGACATCGCCCCCCTGGCCACCTCCGAGCCCCCGGCCGCCGATCCCGGCTACCCCGGCATGGCTCCCTTCACCCGTGGCCACCGCCCCGGCGGCGCCGTCGCCGGTGGCTGGGACATCCGCGCCCGCTACTCGGACGCGGACCCCGGGACACTGCGCCGCCGCGTCCACACCGACCTGATGAACGGGGTCTCCTCCCTGTGGATCGCGGTCGGCGACGGCCGGCTGCCGGCGGACCGTCTCGGCACGGCCCTCACCGACGTCCACCTCGACCTCGCGCCCGTGGTCCTGGAACCCGGCGCCGCCTTCGCCGAGGCCGCCGACGCCCTGCTGAGCGCGCACGCCGACGCCGAGGTCCCCGACGGTCGGATCATCTCCCACCTGGGCATCGACCCGCTCACCACGGCCGCCCGCGCCGGGTCCCGCCCCGACGTCATGGACGCCGTCCGGTTCGCCGTCGACCGCGCCCGGGACCGCCCCGGTCTCGGCCTGACGGTCGCCGACGCCACCCTCGTGCACAACGCGGGCGGTTCCGACGGCCAGGAACTCGGTTACGCGATCGCCGCCGGCGCCGCGCTGCTCCGGGCCCTCGTCGCCGCCGGCCTGGACATCGCCGACGCCGCCGGACGCATCGAGTTCCGGCTCGCCGTGAGCACCGACCAGTTCGCGGGCATCGCCAAGCTCCGCGCGGCCCGCGCCATGTGGAACCGGGTCCTGGAGGTCTCCGGGGTGCCCGCGGACCGCCGCCCGATGAAGGTCCACGCGGTCACCTCCGAGGCGATGCTCACCCGCAGGGACCCGCACGTGAACATGCTGCGCACCACCGTGGCCTGCTTCGCCGCCGGTGTGGGCGGTGCCGACTCCGTCACCGTCCTGCCCTACGACGCGGCCGTGGGCCTGTCCGACGACTTCGCCCGCCGCATCGCCCGCAACACCCAGGCCCTCCTCATCGAGGAGTCCCACCTGGCGCGGGTCATCGACCCCGCCGGCGGCTCCTTCCACGTGGAGGCGCTCACCCGCGACCTCTACCTCGCCGGATGGGCCTTCCTCCAGGAGATCGAGGCCTCCGGGGGCGCGGCCGAGGTCATCGAGGACGGATGGCTGCGCGAACGCGTCGACGACGTGTGGGAACGCCGCCGCCGGGACCTGGCGCACCGACGCGCGCCGCTGACCGGCGTGAGCGAGTTCCCGAACCTCGCCGAGCGGCCCCTGGCCCGCGAGCCCCTCCCCGAACGCGACTCCTGGTTCCCGGTGCGCCGCTACGCCGGTGACTTCGAGGAGTTGCGCGACCGCTCCGACGCCGCCGCCGACCGCCCCACCGCGTTCCTGGCCACCCTGGGCCCGGTCGCCGCGCACACCGCGCGGGCCACCTTCGCCGCGAACCTCCTCGCCGCCGGCGGCGTCGACGCCCACCGCCCCGGCCCCCTGGAGGACGCCGAGGCCGTCGCCCGCGCGTTCACCGCGTCCGGCCTGCGGGTGGCGGTGCTGTGCTCCTCCGAGAAGGTCTACGCCGAGCACGTCGAGGCCGCCGTCGAGGCGCTGAGGAACGCCGGAGCCGAGCGCGTCCTGCTGGCGGGCGCCCCCCGCGCACTGGACGCGGACGCCTTCCTGCACCAGGGGTGCGACGCCGTCGCCCTCCTCACCGAACTGGTCGATCTTCTGGTCCCGAACACCCAGGGGGCGAGCGCATGACCCCGGACATCCCCGGTATCCCCGGCATCCCCGACCTGTCCACCGTGGCCCCCGAGCCGCCCGCCTTCTCCGGAGACGGCGACGGGTGGCCGGCCGCCGTCGAGGCCGCCACCGGCAAGGCCCCCGACGCCCTGGAGTGGGAGACCCCCGAGGGCATCGCGGTCAAGCCGCTCTACACCCCTGCGGACCTGGCCGGGCTGGACTTCGTGGACGGCCTCCCGGGCATCCCGCCCTACCTGCGCGGCCCCTACCCGACCATGTACGTCAACCAGCCGTGGACCGTCCGCCAGTACGCGGGCTTCTCCACGGCGGAGGAGTCCAACGCCTTCTACCGGCGCAACCTCGCCGCCGGCCAGAAGGGCCTGTCCGTCGCGTTCGACCTGGCCACCCACCGGGGCTACGACTCCGATCACCCCCGGGTCGCCGGGGACGTCGGCATGGCGGGCGTGGCCATCGACTCCATCTACGACATGCGCCAACTGTTCGACGGCATCCCGCTGGACAGGATGAGCGTGTCGATGACGATGAACGGCGCGGTCCTGCCGGTGCTGGCGCTGTACATCGTCGCCGCCGAGGAGCAGGGCGTTCCGCCCGAGAAGCTGTCCGGAACCATCCAGAACGACATCCTCAAGGAGTTCATGGTCCGGAACACCTACATCTACCCGCCGCGGCCGTCGATGCGGATCATCTCCGACATCTTCGCGTACACCTCGCAGCGGATGCCCCGGTTCAACTCCATCTCCATCTCCGGCTATCACATGCAGGAGGCGGGGGCCACCGCCGACCTCGAACTCGCCTACACCCTCGCCGACGGCGTGGAGTACATCCGAGCGGGCCGGAGTTCCGGCCTGGACGTCGACGTGTTCGCCCCGCGGCTGTCGTTCTTCTGGGCGATCGGCATGAACTTCTTCATGGAGGTCGCCAAGCTGCGCGCCGCCCGCCTGCTGTGGGCGCGGCTGGTCAAGGACCTGGGCGCGGTCAACGACAAGTCGCTGAGCCTGCGCACCCACTCCCAGACCTCCGGGTGGTCGCTGACCGCCCAGGACGTGTTCAACAACGTGGCCCGCACCTGTGTGGAGGCGATGGCCGCCACCCAGGGGCACACCCAGTCGCTGCACACCAACGCCCTCGACGAGGCGCTGGCGCTGCCCACGGACTTCTCCGCGCGCATCGCCCGCAACACCCAGCTGCTGCTCCAGCAGGAGTCGGGCACCACCCGCTCCGTCGACCCGTGGGGCGGCAGCTACTACGTGGAGCGGCTCACCCAGGAGCTGGCGACCAAGGCCTGGGAGCACATCGTGGAGGTGGAGAAGGCGGGCGGCATGGCCGCCGCCATCGACGCCGGACTGCCGAAGATGCGCATCGAGGAGGCTGCCGCCCGCACCCAGGCGCGCATCGACTCCGGGCGTCAGCCGGTCATCGGCGTCAACAAGTACCTCCCCGACGGCGAGGAGGACATCGACGTCCTCAAGGTCGACAACTCCAAGGTGCGGGCCAGCCAGTTGGAGAAGCTGCGCCGGTTGCGGGCCGAACGCGACGAGGACGCGGTGCGCGCCGCCCTGGACGCCCTCACCGAGGCGGCCGGCCGGGAGTCCAGGGCCGACGACGCCCTCACCGACAACCTGTTGGCGGCGGCCGTCGAGGCGGCCCGCGCCAAGGCCACCGTCGGGGAGATCTCCGACGCGATGGAGAAGGTGTTCGGGCGTCACTCGGGTCAGATCCGTACCATCCAGGGTGTGTACCGGAACGAGGCGGCGGGCAGCGCGGACGCGGCGGGGCTCATGGAACGGGTGACCCACCGGGTGGACGCGTTCACCGAGGAGGAGGGGCGCCGTCCCCGCATCCTGGTGGCGAAGATGGGTCAGGACGGCCACGATCGGGGCCAGAAGGTCATCGCGACGGCCTTCGCCGACCTCGGCTTCGACGTGGACGTGGGTCCGTTGTTCCAGACCCCGGAGGAGGTCGCCGTCCAGGCGGTGGAGGCCGACGTGCACGTGGTGGGGGTGTCCTCGCTGGCGGCCGGGCACCTCACGCTGGTGCCGGCCCTGCGCGGGGAGCTGGTGAAGCTGGACCGCGAGGACATCATGATCGTGGTCGGCGGCGTCATCCCACCGCAGGACTTCGACGCCCTGCGCGATGCGGGCGCGGCGGCGATCTTCCCGCCGGGTACGGTCATCGCGAAGGCGGCCATCGATCTGCTCGACCGGTTGGAGGCCCGTCTGGAGCAGGCCTGACCACGCGCCCCGGGCCCGAGGGCGGTCCGGTCGGCCCGGCGGTCCGGTCGGTCCGGCGGTCCGGCCGGGGCACGGTGACGACGAGAGATGAGGGGACGGCGTGGGGCAGGAGCGGACGCGGCGACGCCGCACGGTGGACGTGGCCGCGCTGACCGAGGGCGTGCTGGCCGGACACCGGCCGACCCTCGCGCGGGCGATCACGCTCGTGGAGTCGCGCCGCCCCGATCACGCCCTGGCCGCCCAGGACCTGCTGGTGCGGCTGCTCCCGCACACCGGTGGCGCCCACCGGGTGGGCGTCACCGGTGTCCCGGGCGTGGGCAAGTCCACGTTCGTCGACGCCCTGGGCACCCGCCTCACGGGGGAGGGGCACCGGGTCGCGGTGCTCGCCGTCGACCCCTCCTCCACCCGTTCCGGCGGCAGCATCCTGGGCGACAAGACCCGCATGGCGCGCCTGGCGGTGGACCCGAACGCGTTCATCCGGCCCTCGCCGACCGCCGGGACCCTGGGCGGGGTGGCCCGGGCCACCCGGGAGACCATGCTGCTCATGGAGGCGGCCGGGTTCGACGTGGTGCTGGTGGAGACGGTGGGGGTGGGGCAGTCCGAGGTTGCGGTGGCCGCGATGGTCGACTGCTTCCTCTTCCTGACCCTGGCCCGCACCGGTGACCAGCTCCAGGGCATCAAGAAGGGCGTGCTGGAGCTGGTGGACGTGGTCGCGGTCAACAAGGCCGACGGACCGCACACCGACGACGCCCGCAAGGCGGCCCGCGAACTGTCGCGGGCGCTGCGCCTGCTCCAGCCGGTCCACCCCGACTGGCGGCCCCCGGTGCTGACGTGCAGTGGGCTGACCGGTGACGGGCTGGGCGAGGTGTGGGACACCGTCCGCGAACACCGCAAGGTGCTGGAGGACGGGGGAGCGCTGGCCGAGCGCCGCAGCGGGCAGCGGGTCAGCTGGATGTGGGACCAGGTCCGGGACCGGTTGATGGACGCCTTCCTGCGGCATCCGGAGGTGGGCTCCCGCATCTCCGAACTGGAGCGCGAGGTCCGGTCGGGGGAGACCACGGCCACACTCGCGGCCGGCGCCCTCCTGGACGCCTTCACCGGGAGTGACGGCGCGGCGGGCGTGGCGGGCGCGGGGGAGCCGGGTGAAGCGGAGAGGCCCTCCACCTTGACCGACGATTGACGGACCTCGAAAACCGGGTGTCATATCGTGAAATCACCTAGCGTAAAAGGTCGATACCGGGCGTCCGAGACCGAGTTCGTGCCCCCGAGGCGAAAATTTCTTCCGGGATGCCATTCCCGAAAGCCCGGCCGGCTTATACCGTGTGTGTCCAACGACTTACCGGACACGCGGACGCGCGAGCGCTTCCCTTCTCGGTGGTCCGGCTCCGTGGGAGTGGTGCCGGACCCGGTGGGCGCGGGCCGCGGTTCTGCGTATGGTTAAGCGAAGGGACCCCTCGCCTTCTCGTGGGGTCGGGAGGAGTGAGCGTGCACAGGCTCGGACTGAGCACAAGGGTGGAAAGCCGCAGCGTCATCGTCGCGATCCAGGGTGAGCTCGACATCGCGACCACCAACGACCTCCAGGAGCACATCCGGTCCGCCATCGACACCCACGGTCCGTGGCTGATCCTGGACATGTCGGGGCTGGACTTCATGGATTCGAGCGGCCTCAACGTGATCATCAACGCCTACCGCACCGTCCGTGAGCGGGAAGGCGCCCTGGCGTTGGCCGCCCTCAACGAACGCGTCACCAAGGTCGTCCGCCTGGTCGGCCTGCACCGTCAGGTCCCGGTCCACCAGACGGTCGCCACGGCCGTCGCCGCGATGGAGGCGCTGGAGGCCAAGCGGCAGGCCGGGTAGGGCGTGTTCCGCGGGCACCCATCCTGAGCCCTTGCCCCGCGGACCGCGTACGGGCCACCGCACAGGGCCGGACGTCCCCCGATGTCCGGTCCTGTTCGTGTGCCGGGGGTCCGGCGAGGTCCCGGGGTGACGGTGGGGCGCCGATCACGGCGGTGCTCCGCGTGGGCCTGATCAGCGCGGACGACGTGACGGTGCGGCCGGGTACCCGGCCGCACCGTCACGTCGGGAGCGGTCAGTCGCCGCCACCGCCACCGCCGCCGCCGTCACTTCCGCCACCGGAGTCGCCGCCTCCCCAGCCGCCTCCCCAGCCGCCGCCGGAATCGGAGGAGCCGCCTCCCCATCCGCCCCAGCCACCCCAGCCACCACCGGAATCGGAGGAGCCGCCTCCCCGGCCCCCGCCCGAGGAGGGCGCCGCACCGGGGTCGCCGGGCTGGCCGTGCGCGGGCGGGGCGTCCCGGCCGTCGCCGGTCCCGTGGCCGTCGTGGTGCACCGGGTCGCCGTGGTACACCGGGCCGCCGTGGCCGGCGCTCCCGTGGCCGTACCCGCCGTACCCGCCGTGTCCGCCGTGTCCCGCGGGCGTGGCGACGCGGCTCCGCCGCAGGGCCAGCACGAGGGCCAGCAGGCCGCCGCACAGCAGCAGGCCGGCCAGCACGCCCTGGGCCAGACCGAGGTACCCCACGAGGGAGTACAGGTCGGGATCCCTGATCAGTACCGGCACCATGACGGCCCAGAGGGCCTGGTACACGATCAGGACCAGGGCCTCGGCGATGAACAGCAGACCCGCCGTGCGGACCAGGCCGGGGGCCGTCGCGCGCGACGCCCGCACCAGGGCCACGATCCCGGCCAGGATCAGGGGAAGGGACGTGATCAGGGCGCCCGACAGGACACCGGGCAGGACTTCGAGGTTCGGTCCCACTGTCGTCTCCACGGGGTTCTCCTAGTGTCGGGGGGTCTGCTGCGGTCGGTGCGGGTCCGGCGCCGGGGTCGCGGCCACGACCAGGGCGATGACGCCCGCGGCCAGGATCAGCCCCGGCACGGCGAACAGCACCGAGTACAGGGGCGAGTGGACGAGCGGGAACAGCGCTCCGGTGACGTTGAGCACGTGCAGTACTCCGTCGCCGAACCCCGAGAGCGCCACCAGGGCGCCCCCGAGCACGGCCGACGTCCGTCGGGCCGGGGCGACCCGGCCCGACGAGGCCATCGCCACGACGCCCAGCACGATGCGCAGGACGATGAACAGCAGGGTGGGGACGGACGCCACGAGAGGTGACAGATGGGAGACGATCATCGGGACGTTCCTCCGTTCGGTGCGGTGGAGTCGGTGATCGGCGCCGCCACGCCCACGAGCGGGGGGAGGGCGGTGCCCATGAGGAGGGGCGGGTCCACGACTGTCGAGACCACGGGTGTTCCTTCCGGGGGCGGGGGTGCGGCGGTCTTCACGGGGGCCGGTCCACCGGTGTCCCCCTGTCCCGGTAGACGTCCCGTTCCGCGTTCCGGTTGCGGATGGCGGCGGGTCCACTCTGGTGCCGGGCACGGGCATTGCGCCAGGGTGGTGTCGTGCGTAACATCTCATCGAATCGCTTCGACTATGGACGGGACGGCACGGTGCGGATCTCCGATGTGGCCCGGCACGCCGGTGTGTCGCCCAGTACGGTCTCCTACGTCCTCAGCGGGAAACGCTCGATCTCCGACACCACCCGACGCCGGGTGCTCGACAGCATCGACGCCCTCGGCTACCGGCCCCACGCGGGGGCCCGATCCCTGGCCAGTCGGCGCAGCAACGTGCTGGCGCTCGTCGTCCCCCTGCGCGAGGACGTGCACGTCCCCGTCGCGATGCGGTTCGCGGTCTCGGTGGTCACCGCGGCCCGTGCCCACGACCACGACGTCCTCCTGCTCACCCAGGGGGAGGGTCCGGCCGGACTGCACCGGGTCGCCGGCAGCGCCATGGTGGACGGGGTCATCGTCATGGACGTCGAGACCGAGGACGCCCGCGTCCCCGTGCTGCGCTCCCTGGACCTGCCCTCCGTGCTCATCGGTGTCCCCGCCGACACCGAGGCGCTGACCTGTGTCGACCTCGACTTCGCCGCGGCCGGTGCCGCCTGCGTGCACCACCTGGCCGATCTGGGGCACCGCGACATCGCGTTCGTCGGACAGCCGGCGTCGGTCTACGAACGGCGCACCGGCTTCGCCGAGCGCACCCTGGCCGGGTTCGAGGCCGCCGCCCGCGAACGCGGTGTGCGGGCCACCTCCCACCCCTGCGACCCGGCCGCCGCCCGGACCCTGGCGGCCGAACTGGTCCGGGACCGCCCCGACCTCACCGGCCTCATCGTCCACAACGAACCCTCCCTCGCCCCCCTGCTGGAGGCCCTCGCCGACCACGGCCGGACACCGCCGGAGACCTCCGTGGTCGCCCTGGGGTCGCTGCCGCCCGGGGTCGCGGAGCTGACCCGGGTGGAACTGCCGGCGGAGGAGCTGGGCGCCCGCGCGGTGGCCCTGCTCATGGACCGCATCGACGGTCCCGAGCATCCGGAGGTGACCCTCCTGGAACCGAGGATCATCCTCGGTGAGAGCACCGCGCCTCCCGTTCGACCGGACTGACCCCCACGGGGGGCGGAGCCGTGACCGGTCCGTCGCGCCCGTCGTCGAAGCGCTTCGACGAACCGGTGCCCCCGCACCCACCGATCGTGATCGCGCCTCCCGTGCGATCCCACCCCCCGACCGGAAGGACAGAGCGTGTTCAACGAGATCGAGGACGGAGTCGAGTGGCGGGGCGGCCACCAGGTCGTCCGTGTCCGGGCCTGGGGCGCCGACGGCCTGCGCGTCCAGGCCGCGCTGTCCACTCTGCGCGAGGACCTCCCCGGGGCGCTCGACGCGCCCCCCGACACCGGGACCGGCACCCGCCTCGTGCTGGACGGGGACCGGGCCCTGCTGGTCAACGGCGCGATCGCGGCCGAGATCGACGCGACCGGGCTGCTCCGGTTCCTGCGCGTCGACGAGGAGGGCCCCGGGGAGGAACTGCTCGCCGAGGAGCGCGCCCACTTCTGGTGGCCGGGCTCCCGGGTGTACACCTCCACCGGCAACGGCTTCTACCGGATCGAGCAGCGGTTCCGCGCCTACGACGGCGAGCGCCTGTACGGCCTGGGCCAGCACACCCACGGCCTGTTCGACCACAAGGGCGCGGTCGTGGACCTGGTGCAGCGCAACGCCGAGGTGACCGTGCCGTTCGCGGTGTCCTCGCGCGGCTACGGACTGCTGTGGAACAGCCCGGCGATCGGCCGGGTGGAGTTCGCCGCCAACGGCACCCGGTGGGCGGCCGACAGCGCCCGCCAGATCGACTACTGGATCGTCGCCGGACCGGAACCGGCGACCATCCTGGAACGCTACGCCGACGCCACCGGGCACGCCCCGATGCTGCCGGAGTTCGCCTCCGGGTTCTGGCAGTGCAAGCTGCGCTACCGCACCCAGGACGAGTTGATGGCGGTCGCCCGCGAGTACCGCGACCGGGGGCTGCCGCTGTCGGTCATCGTCGCCGACTTCTTCCACTGGACCCACCTGGGGGACTGGCGGTTCGACCCGGCGGAGTGGCCCGATCCCGAGGGCATGGTGAAGGAGCTTCGGGAGATGGGCGTGGAACTGATGGTGTCGGTGTGGCCGTCGGTGAGTCCGCTCAGCGAGAACTACGCGCCCATGCTGGCGGCCGGTCACCTCGTCGCCACCGAGCAGGGGCCGCCGGTGCACGCCGACTGGGCGGACAAGGGCGTGGACGCCCACGTCCAGGTGTCGTTCTACGACCCCACCAAACCGGAGGCCCGCGCCTACGTCTGGGACAGGATCAGGGAGAACTACCACTCCCTGGGGATCCGGGTGTGGTGGCTGGACGCCTGCGAACCCGAACTCAAGCCCGGGCACCCGGGGAACCTGCGCTACCACGTCGGCCCCGGGAACGAGGTCGGCAACCTCTACCCGCGCGAGAACGCGCGCGCCTTCCACGAGGGGATGCTCGCCGCCGGAGAGGAGGAGGTCATCACCCTGTGCCGGTCGGCGTGGGCGGGTTCCCAGCGCTACGGGGCGGCCCTGTGGTCGGGGGACATCGCGCCGACCTTCGCCTCGTTCCGGGCGCAGATCCGGGCCGGGCTCAACGTGGCGATGTCGGGGATCCCCTGGTGGACCACCGACGTCGGGGGCTTCCACGGCGGCGACCAGGCCTCCCCGGAGTACCGCGAGCTGCTGGTGCGGTGGTTCCAGTACGGGGTGTTCTGCCCCCTGCTGCGGCTGCACGGCTATCGGGAGCCGTTCTCCCACGCCCTGTACCCGTCCATGACCGGCGGACCGAACGAGGTGTGGTCCTACGGCGAGGAGGTCTACGGGCTGCTGCGGGAGCTGCTGTTCCTGCGGGAGCGGCTGCGGCCCTACGTCATGGAGCAGATGCGGGTCGCCCACGAGCGGGGGCTGCCGCCGATGCGGCCGCTGTTCGTGGACTTCCCCGAGGACCCGCGTTCGTGGGAACCGGGCGACGTGTTCCTGTTCGGCCCCGACGTGCTGGTCGCCCCGGTCACCGAGTACGGGGCCCGGTCCCGCGAGGTGTACCTGCCGGAGGGGGCGGACTGGACCGATCCGTGGACCGGGGAGACGCATCCGGGCGGCTCCCTCATCACCCTGGAGGCCCCGTTGGACCGGGTCCCGGTGCTGGTGCGGGCGGGCTCCGAGGTGCCGATCACGGTGTGACCGCCGCCCCTGGAATATCCCCCGGGGGTCCCTCGTTGCACACCATGCGGGACGGTGCGGTAGCAAGTGTCCCCCGGGCTCCACTCGAAGCCTTCACGGAATACCGCGCCCTTGCGGGTGGTCATGGAGCCGTGTTGTGCACCGCGCCGAGAGGCGACCGCCGTACCGGCCCGCCGTACGGGGGCGGCCCCGCCGAGCGTCACGCTCGGCGGGGCCGTCGCCGTTTCCGGGGTCCGTACCCCGCTCACCGCACGCCCGGCAGGCGCTCCCCGGCCGCTCAGGCGACGGGTCCCGGGGTCACGGAGGCCCCGCCGAAGTGGGCCTTGGCGCTCGTGGAGTAGAGCAGCGCGACCACGGTGAACGCGAACGCGGCGGTGACGAGTTCGGGGACGCCCGCGACGGGCGTGAACACCAGGGCCAGGATGACCACGCCGTAGACGGCGTTGACGCCCAGGGCCGCCGGGCGCGCGGCGGGCCGGCCCTTGCCGACCAGCACCGCCAGGACCAGGGACGCGATGCCGTACACCAGGGCGATCGCGGCGGCGGCGAACACGGCCCAGGTGGGGATCCCCGGCGTCGGCGGGACGGCGTCCACGGTCTCGGTGGCGACTCCGCCGGCCAAGGCGAGGCCGCCGGCGATGAGCTGGTAGGCGGTGATCAGGATGAGCAGGACGAAGACGGCGGTAACGCTGCCGGGCCTGGTGCGTGCGTTCACGTCATGTTCCTCTGCGCTGGGGAGGTGTCTTCCTTACGACATAGCCGCACGGAGGGGCGTTACACGTGTTCGGCGCACCGGAGGGCGGTTCGCGCAGGTCGGCGCGGAGGAATCGGGTCCGACCCCGCCGGGCCGGTGCCGGGTACGGGCGCCCCGGCGGGCACGCGGCGGCACGCGCCGCGGGTGAGGGGCTCCTCCGAGGAGCCCCTCACCCGTGTCCCGCCGGGACCGGTCAGCCGGGTGCCGCGAGGACCCGTCGGATCCGCCCCGCGCCCGGCGGGGCCGTCGCGGCCCCCGGGGTCCGCGCCCCGCTCAGCGCACGCCCAGCAGGTGCTCCAGGGCCAGCTGGTCCAGCCGCTCGAAGTGGTAGCCGCGCTCGCCGACCGCCGCCTCGTCGAAGTCCTCCGCCAGCAGCTCGGCCAGGCCCTCGCCGGTGCCCAGTGTGGGCACGGACAGCTCCGGTACCCGCGATGCCCGCAGCGCCTCCTGCACCTCGGGGTCGGCGCGGAACGCCGCGGCCTTCTCCTTGAGGATGAGGTAGTTGCGCATGCAGGCGGACGCCGACTCCCACACCCCGCTCATGTCCTCGGTGCGCGGCGGCTTGAAGTCGAAGTGGAGCGGTCCGGCGTACCCCGCGCTCTCCAACAGGTCGACCAGGAAGAACGCCTCCTTGATGTCGCCCGCGCCGAACCGCAGGTCCTGGTCGTACTTCACCCCGCGCTGACCGTTGAGGTCGATGTGGAACAGCTTGCCCGCCCACAGGGCCTGGGCGACCCCGTGCGCGAAGTTGAGCCCGGCCATCTGCTCGTGGCCGACCTCCGGGTTGACCCCCACCATCTCGGGGTGCTCCAACGAGTGGATGAACGCCAGCGCGTGCCCCACGGTCGGCAACAGCACGTCGCCGCGCGGCTCGTTGGGCTTGGGCTCGATGGCGAACCGCAGGTCGTAGCCCTGGTCGCGGACGTACCCGCAGAGGATGTCGAACGCCTCGCGCAACCGGTCCAGCGCGGCGGCGTCGTCCTTGCCCGCCTCGGTCTCGGCGCCGTCCTGTCCGCCCCAGCACACGTAGGTGGTGGCGCCGAAGGACGCCGCCAGGTCGATGTTGCGGACGACCTTGCGGAGGGCGTGCCGACGCACGTCGCGGCTGTTGGAGGTGAACCCGCCGTCGCGGAACACCGGGTGGGTGAACAGGTTGGTGGTGACCATGGGCACGGCCAGCCCGGTCTCGTCCAGGGCGCCCCGGAACCGCTTGAGGATCTCCTCGCGCTCGGAGGTCGTGCTGCCGTGGGGGACCAGGTCGTCGTCGTGGAAGGTGATGCCGTGCGCGCCGAGTTCGGAGAGCCGGTGGACGGCCTCGACGGGGTCGAGCGGGGGCCGCACGGCGTCACCGAAGGTGTTGACGCCACGCCAGCCCACGGTCCACAGCCCGAACGTGAACCTGTCGTCCGGTGTCGGTCGGTACGCGGTCATGGAGAGCCTCCTGGGATAGGGACCCTCAGTTTGTCTAGACTCACAACTAATTGTCAACGGGGTGTCCGCGCAGCACCGCCACGCCCCCTCCGGGCAGGAGCAGGCCGTCGGCGGGCGTCTTCGACACCAGGTCCACGGCGTCCGGACCGAGGCCCAGCCGCGCCGGGTCGATCCGCAGCGACCGGTGCCCGTGGTTGGTGAGGAACACCCAGGCCCCCTGCGGCCCCACCCGGCGCACCACGTCCAGCCCCTCCTCGGGGAACGGGCCCTCTCCGGCGGCCTCGGTGAACACCCGGCCCAGCCCCCGGTCGTTCAGGTGCGCGGACACGTACCAGGCCTCACCGGCCCCGTACCGACGCCGGGTCACGGCGGGGGACCCGTCCAGGGGGCCGCCGGCGTAGGCCGCCACCGTCTCGGCGCCCGCCAGGTGTACGTGTTCGCTCCACACGGTCACCTCCTCGCGCACCATCCCCACGTCCACCCCGGCCTTCTCGCCCTCCGCCATCGGGTGGTGCTCCTCCACCCGCACACCGAGCAGGTCGCGCAGCATCCCGGGATACCCGCCGGTGCGCACCGTGCCCGTGGGGTCGGCGATCCCGCTCAGGTACGTGACCACCAGCGTGCCGCCGTTCTCGGTGTAGCGCGCCAGCCGCTCGGCGTCGCGCTCCGACACCAGGTACAGCGACGGCACCACCAGCAGCGGCACCCGGGGCAGCTCCCGGTCGGGGCGCACGAAGTCCACCGTGCGCCCCGACCGCCACAACACCCGGTGCGCCTGGCGCACCGCCTCCAGGTAGTCCACCCGCTTCGACGGCAGCGTGGTGGCGTTCATCGCCCACCAGCTCTCCGGGTCCCAGGTGACGGCGGCGTCGGCGACCACGTCCGAGCCCACCGTCTCGGAGATGCGCCCCAGCACGTCGCCGAGTTCGCACACCTCCCGGAAGATCCGCGAGTCCGGGCCGGCGTGCGGCACCATTCCCGAGTACCACTGCTCCGCGCCGCCCCGGGAGGCCCGCCACTGGAAGAACATCGCCCCCCGCGACCCCCGGGCGACGTGCGCCAGACTGTGCCGGGCGATCTCGCCCGGCGCCTTGGGCCGGATGATCCCGCCCGAGTAGACCACCCCGGCCGCCTGCTCCATCAGCAGCCACGGGCGGCCGTCACCGCGCACCCGGTCCGCCCACGACCGTGCCAGGTCGCCGGCGAACGCCGTCTGCTCGTCCCCGGCCTCCCCGGACCGGTCGGGGTAGTCGTCCACCGACACCAGGTCCACGTGCTCGGCCCACCGCCACGGGTCCACCGGCACCCAGTCGCCGAACGCCAGGTTGGTGGTCACGGGGACGTCCGGTGAGGCGGCCCGCAACACGTCGCGCTGGTCCAGGAAGTGGTCGAGCATCTCGTCCGACAGGAACCGCCGGAAGTCCAGCACGTGCGCCGGGTTGGCCAGGTACTGCGTGGCCCGAGGCGGCAGCACCTGCTCCCACTCGGTGTACCGCTGCCCCCAGAACTCGGTGGTCCACGCCCGGTTGAGCGCGTCCAGGGTGTCGTGACGGCGGCGCAGCCAGTCGCGGAAGGCGCGCGCGCCGTGCTCGGAGTAGGTCCACGTCCCGTACTCGTTGTGCACGTGCCACATCGCCAGCGCCGGATGGTGGGCGTAGCGTTCGGCGAGCGCGCGCACGATCCGCACCGAGGCCCGCCGGTAGGCGGGGGCGCACACGTCGTAGGTGTCGCGGCTGCCGTGGGTGAGCCGGGTCCCGTCGGCGTTCACGGGCAGGGCGTCGGGGTGGGCCAGCGAGAACCACGGGGGCGGCGAGGCGGTGGGGGTGGCCAGCGCCACCCGGATGCCCGCGCCGTGCAACCGGTCCAGGACCCGGTCCAGCCACACGAAGTCGTACTCGCCCTCGCGGGGCTCCAGACGCGACCAGGCGAACACCCCGACGGTGACCAGGGTGACGCCCGCCCGGCGCATGAGGTCGACGTCCTCGACGGCCGTCTCCTCGGGCCACTGCTCGGGGTTGTGATCCCCGCCGAACCACAGCGGCCGAAGGGTCGGGACGGGCGGCGGGGTCTGGGCGGCCATGGGGGGACTCCTTATGTTGGTCGGACGAACGAAGTATGGCGAGGAACCCCTCCCGCACGACACCCCCCACCCCCGGGAACGACATGCCCCACGCTCATTGTGTCCGCACCCGCCACCCCGTCACCTCCTGGGAGGACGCCCTGGTCACCGGGGGCGGCCGGGTGGGGGCGCTGGTCCACTCCACCGCCGCCCGTGTCGCCCTCACCCTGTGCCACGAACGCCTCTTCCTGCCGGTCTCCGAGGTCCTGCCCGCCCCGGAGACCGCGCGGATCCTCCCCGAACTCCGGGACCTGCTGCGACGGGGGCGCTCCCGGGACGCCGCCGAGCGCATCGCGCGGTTCGCGGCGGACGAGCACCCCGGTTACGCCCGGACCCGGTGGATCGATCCACTGGTGGGCGCCGCCGTGCTGACGTTCGCGCCCCTGCGGCCCGGCGCGGGTCCGCCGCTGCGCGCGTGCGACCCGGGGACCGGCCTGGTCTCGGAGACCCTCCCCGACGGGACCGCGCACCGCGCGGTGGCCTCCCGGCCCGACGACGTGGTGGCGGTGGAGCTGGTCTCGCCCTCGGGTCTGGACGGAACGCTGCGCCTCACCCCGCTGGAGGAGACACCCCCGATCCCCGTGGCGGTCGACACCGACATCGCCCCCGGTCGGCTGCGGATGCGCGTCACCTTCCCCGGGAGACCGCCCGGCGCCCTGAGGGGGTACACGGTGGAGTGCGCCCTGACCGCGTCGGGCGGCACCGTCCGACCGGTGGCCGACGGTCTGGCGCTGCGCGGTGTGGAACGGCTGGAGATCGTCGCCCGGATCACGGTGGACGGCCCCGGGGGCGCGGGGACCCCCGGGCCGTCCGCCGGGACCGCGCCCCGGGGGTTCGCGGAGATCCTGGAGCGGCATCGGCCCGTGCACGGCGATCTCATGGACCGGTTCCGGATCGATCTGGCCGGGCCGCCCGCCCAAGGGACGACGCCCGCGCACCTGGCCCGCCTGGTGGACGTCGGCCGGTACGTCATCGTGTCGAGCTGCGGGGACCTGCCGCCCACCCTCCAAGGGGTGTGGAGCGGTACCTACGACCCGCCCTGGCGGTCCGGGTACACGTTCGACGGCAACCTCTTCTCGGCGGTGGCGGCCCTGCACACCACCGGCACCCCCGAGCTCATGACGCCGGTGTTCGACCTCCTGGAGGGGATGCGCGACGACCTGCGCGAGAACGCCCGCCGCCTGTACGGCTGCCGGGGGACGCTGGTGCCCGCGCACGCCTCCACCTCGGGACGCCAGCAGCACTTCGGCCCGGAGTGGTGCCTGACCTGCTGGACGGCCGGGGCCGCCTGGGCGGGGCGGCTGTACTGGGACCACTACGCCCACACCCGCGATCGGGACTTCCTGCGCCGTCGGGCGCTGCCGTTCCTCACCGAGGCCGCCGAGTTCCACGAGGACTTCCTCACCGAGGAGGGGTTCCTCCCGTCGTACTCGCCGGAGAACACCCCCGCCGACGGGGACGGCCAGGCCGCCGTCAACGCCACGATGGACATCGCCGTCGTCCGCGACCTGTGCCGGAACCTGATGCGGACGCACCGCCTCCTGGGCCTGTCGGGCGGTCGCCGGTGGGCGGCCCTGGCCGCCCGCGTGCCCGGCTACCGGATCACGCCCCAGGGCGTGCTCGCCGAATGGGCGGGCCCGGCCGGACCGCTCGCCCAGACCGAACGGCACGGCCACCGGCACGCCTCCCACCTGTACCCGTTCTGGTACGAGCCCGATCCGGCGCTGGCCCCGCTCCGCGCCCGGGAGGCCGCTCGGCGCGCGGTACGGGCCCGCCTGGACTGGTGGCGGGGCGAGGACTCCGACGAGATGGCGTTCGGTCTGGTCCAGCTCGGACTGGCGGCGGCCCGGCTGGGGATGGCGTCGGAGGCGCACACCGCGCTGGGGATGCTGGCCACCCGCTACTGGCGGCCCACCCTGACCCCCACCCACAACCGGGGGGAGCTGTTCAACGTCGACATCGGCGGCGGACTGCCCGCCGTCGTCGCGGCCATGCTGCTCGGTTCGACCGAGGGGCGGATCGACCTGCTGCCCGCGCTGCCGGACACCTGGACCGAGGGGCGGGTGGAGGGGCTGCGCGGCCGGGGCGGCGTCCTCGTCGACTCCCTGGAGTGGGAACGAGGGCGGGCGCACGTCCGACTGCGGTCGGTGGAACCCCGGACCGTCCTCGTCGCGCTCCCGGACGGGACCCGGATCCGGGTGGAGTGCGATCCCCGGCAGGCCATTTCGCTGCGATTTCATCGTTTTCCCCATACCTGGAGTCGAAGCGCTTCGAAAAAGTTCCCATGACCCCCCTTGCCGGGTCCCCGGACGGTATCCACACTGATCGGGAATTGACACTCCGCGCCGGACCCCGGATTCCCCGGCGCGGAGTGTGACCCCCCCGATTTCCGAGGAGCACCCACATGCCCTCCGTCCACCGACCCCGTGCCGGGCGATCGAGAACGCCGCTGGCGATGATCGCCGCCCTGGCCACCACCGCGTCCCTCACCGCCGTCGGCGCGGTGGCCCTCGCCACCGCGCCGGCCGCCGCCCAGGACACCTACACCTGGGACAACGTCCGCATCGCCGGTGGCGGCTTCGTCCCCGGCATCGTCTTCAACCAGACCGAACCCGACCTGGTCTACGCCCGCACCGACATCGGCGGCGCCTACCGGCTGGATCCCGCCACCGAACGCTGGACCCCCCTGCTCGACTGGGTCGACTGGGACCGGTGGGGGTGGACCGGCGTGGTCTCCCTCGCCACCGACCCCGTCGACCCCGACCGCGTCTACGCGGCCGTCGGCACCTACACCAACGACTGGGACCCGAACAACGGGGCGATCCTGCGCTCCGACGATCGGGGGGAGACCTGGGACGTCGCCGAGCTGCCGTTCAAGCTCGGCGGCAACATGCCCGGCCGCGGCCTGGGCGAACGCATGGCCGTGGACCCCAACGACAACTCGATCGTGTACTTCGGGGCCCGGGGCGGCCACGGCCTGTGGCGCAGCACCGACTTCGGGGCCACCTGGGCCGAGGTCACCGCGTTCCCCAACCCCGGCGACTACGTGGAGGACCCCGACGACGAGTGGGGGCTGCTCGACGACGTCATCGGCGTCACCTGGGTGACCTTCGACCCCGACACCGGGACCCCCGGCTCCCCCACCCAGGAGATCTACGCGGGCGTCGCCGACCTCGACGACCCCCTCTACCGCAGCACCGACGGCGGGGCCACCTGGGAGCCCGTCCCCGACGCGCCCACCGGGTACCTGCCCGCCCACGGCGTCCTGGACCACGAGGGGGACCGGCTCTACCTGGCCACCACCGACTCGCCCGGGCCCTACGACGGCGGCGCCGGCGAACTCTGGCGGCTGGACACGGCCACCGGTGAGTGGACCGACGTCAGCCCGGCCACGGGCGAGGACGCCTACTTCGGCTACGGCGGGTTGACGATCGACCGGCAGGACCCGGACACCCTCATGGTCGCCACCCAGATCTCCTGGTGGCCCGACATCCAGATCTTCCGCAGCACCGACCAGGGGGAGACCTGGACGAAGGCGTGGGACTGGGGTTCCTACCCGGAGCGGGTCACCCGCTACGAGATGGACATCTCCACCGCCCCCTGGCTGGACTGGGGGAGCCCGGGCACCGCGCCCGAGACGCAGCCCAAGCTCGGCTGGATGACCCAGGCGATGGCCATCGACCCGTTCGACTCCGACCGGTTCCTCTACGGCACCGGCGCCACGGTGTACGGCAGCGACGAGCTGACGAACTGGGACTCCGACACGACCTTCGACATCGAGGTGAAGGCGCACGGCATCGAGGAGACCGCCGTCAACGACCTCATCAGCCCGCCCGAGGGCGCGCCCCTGCACTCGGCCCTCCTCGACCTGGGCGGGTTCACCCACGAGGACCTGGGCACGGTCCCGGACCGGGTGTTCCAGCAGCCCTCGTGGGGGCACGGCACCTCGATCGACTTCGCCGAGCTGGCGCCCGCGACGATCGCCCGGACCGGCGGCTCGGGCGAGGAGGCCGCCATCGGGATCTCCACGAGCGGCGGTGACTCCTGGTGGGCCGGACAGGAGCCCGGCGGGGTGACCGGCGGCGGCACCGTCGCGGTCAACGCCGACGGCTCCCGGATCCTCTGGAGCCCCGACGGCACCGGTGTGCACGTCTCCACCACCCTGGGGTCGTCGTGGAGCGCGGCCACGGGCGTCCCGGCGGGGGCGCGGGTGGAGGCCGACCGGGTCGACCCGGACGTGTTCTACGCGGTCGCCGACGGCACGTTCCACACCAGCACGGACGGCGGGGCCACGTTCCAGGCCCGGTTCGACGGCCTGCCCGCCGAGGGCGACATCCGGTTCGGCGCGGTGCCGGGGCACGCCGGCGACGTGTGGGTGGCCGGCGGTACCGGCGACCACTACGGGATGTGGCGCACGACCGACGCCGGGGAGACCTTCGAGGCCCTCGCGGCCGTCGACGAGGGCGACGCGGTGGGCTTCGGCGCCCCCGCGCCGGGCGCGGACTACCCGGCGGTGTACACCAGCTCCAGGATCGACGGCGTGCGCGGGATCTTCCGCTCCGACGACGCCGGTGGGACCTGGGTGCGGATCAACGACGACCGTCACCAGTGGGCCTGGACCGGCGCCGTGATCACGGGCGACCCCAACGTGTACGGCCGGGTCTACATCGGCACCAACGGGCGCGGGATCGTCTACGGCGACCTCACCGACGGCGGACCGGGCACCGGGCCCACCGAGGAACCCACCGAGGAACCGACCGAGGGCCCCACGGAGCAGCCCACCGAGGGTCCCACGGAGGGCCCGACCGAAGGCCCCACCGAGGGCCCCGGCACCGCCGACTGCACCTGGGACCACACGGTCACCAACACCTGGCCGAGCGGCTTCCAGGCCCGCGTCACCGTCACCAACACCGGGTCGGAGGAGGTGAACGGCTGGGACCTGGCCTGGGACTTCACCGCAGGTGAGGAGATCACCAGCCTGTGGAACGCCACCCACCGCCAGGACGGGGCGTCCGTGGTCGTCTCCGACTCCGGGTGGAACGCCCGCGTCGCCCCCGGGGCGTCGGTCACGGTCGGCTTCAACGGGCTCGTGGACGGCGAGCCCGGGACACCGGAGGCCCTGACCCTCAACGGGTCGGCCTGCGACTGATCGACGGCGGTCCCGGTCGGCCGGTGGGGGCCGACCGGGACCGCCGCGCGAGGCGCCCCTCTTCCTTTCGCCGCGGGCGTGTCCCCGGTACGACGGGTGTCGTGCGCGAGCCGGCGACGCGAACGGTCCACCTCCTCGGGGGAGATGGACCGTGGAACCGGCGAGGCGCGTGAGGAGCGGGGCCCCCGGGCGCGTCAGCCCTTGACGGCGCCGATGATGACGCCCTTGGTGAAGTGCTTCTGCACCAGCGGGTAGATGATCGTGACCGGCACCAACGCCACCACCACGATCGCCATCTGCACCGCCAGGTTCGGCGCCGAGGCGGTGCCCTGGACCGCGTTCCCGATCAGCGAGTTCGAACTGATCTGCTGGCCCTGCTGCACGTACTGGCGCAGGATCAGCTGGAGCGGCCACTTGGCGTTGTCGTTGATGTACAGGATCGCGTTGAAGAAGGCGTTCCAGTAGCCCACCGCGTAGAACAGCCCCACCACCGCCGTGACCCCCTTGGACATCGGCAGCACCAGACGGGTGAGGATCGTCCACTCCCCGGCCCCGTCGATCCGGGCGCTGTCGGCGATCTCCCCGGGCAGGTTCATGAAGAACGCCCGCATCACCACCAGGTTGAAGGCGTTCACCGCCGTCGGCAGGATCAGCGACGCGTAGGAGTCGATCAGCCCCAGGTCGCTGACCAGCAGGTACAGCGGGATCATGCCCGGCGCGAACAGGAACGTCAGCAGCACGGCGAACAACAGGGGCCGGTGCAGCAGGGACCCCGGCCGGGACAGCCCGTAGGCGGCCAGGATCGTCGCGGTCAGGCTCACCAGGGTGCCCACGGCGGTGACGCCCAGGCTCACCAGGACGGCCCGGGTCACCACGCCCCCCGAGAACAGGTCGGCGTAGGCCCGGAACGAGATCCCTCCCGGGACCACGACCAGGCCGCCCGCCGCGTTGACCGCCGACGCGGGCGACAGGCTGGTGAGGACCACGACGTAGATCGGCAGCAGGATGACGACCGCGACCACCGCCAGGACGGTGTTCTTCGCGGCGCGGGCCGGCAGCGACGGCCGTTCCGCCCAGACCGGGCGGCTCTCGAACAGTGTGCTCATGAGCGTCGGTACACCCCGTGTTCGCCCATCAGGTGGGCCATCTTGTTGGCGATCAGGATCAGCACGAGTCCGACGACGCCCTTGATCAGGCCCGCCGCCGCGCCCGCGCTGAAGTTCCCCGTGACCAGGGTCTGGTGGTAGACGTACGTGTCCAGGACCTCCGAGACCCCCGATCCGAAGGCGTCCCGTTGCAGGTAGAACTGCTCGAACCCGACGTTGAGGATGTCCCCGAGCTTGAGGATGAGCAGCAGCACGATCACCGGCCGCAGCCCCGGCAGGGTGATGTGCCACATCCGCCGCCACCGCCCCGCCCCGTCCACGGCCGCCGACTCGTAGAGGTTCTGGTCGATGGCGGCCAGGGCGGCCAGGAAGATGATCGTGCCCCACCCGGCGTCCTTCCAGACCATCTGGGAGGTGACGACCATCAGGAACGCGTCGGGGTTGGTCATCATGTCCAGCGGCGCGTACCCGGCGCCCCGCAGGGACTGCGAGATCAGCCCGGCCCCGCCCAGGATCTGCTGGAACAGGGTCACCACCAGCACCCACGAGAAGAAGTGCGGCATGTACACGATGCTCTGGAGCACCAGCCGCATCCGGCGGCTCAGCACGCTGTCCAGCAGGATCGCCAGCGCGATCGGCACCGGGAAGAAGAACACCAGCTGGACGGAGGCGATGACCAGGGTGTTGCCCACCGCGTTCCAGAACCTGGGATCGGTGAACAGCCGCTCGAACTGGTAGAGGCCCACCCAGGGACTGCCGACGACCCCGTCCCACGGGTTGTACTGCTGGAACGCGATGATGTTGCCGAGCGTGGGGACGTAGTGGAACACCGCGAGCAGCCCGATCGCGGGCACCGTCATCAGCAGCAGCGAACGGTCGCGCCGCCACCGGGCCCGCAGGGAGGCCCCCCGCCCGGGACGGCCCGTCCCCCGCCGCCGCGCGGGAGGGGAGGGCCGGTCCGGGGCGGGGGCCACCGCGGTGGCCCGCTCAGTCACGGCCGTGCTCCTGGAGTACGCCGAGGTAGAAGTCGCGCCCCTCGTCGCCGCCGTCGCGCCGCCAGTCCGCGATGGCCCGGTCCAGCGCGTCCAGGTCCTCCCGGCCGCGGATGACGTCCTCGACCTTGTCGGTGAGCGGCGTCTCGGCCCCGGCGAAGCGCTCGGGCCGCTGGATGCGGATGCCCGCGAACGGGTCCTCCTCGGAGAACTGCGCCGCGTGGTTGTACCAGGCGGTCTTCCACGGCACGAAGTCCGGATACTGGCTCTCGGTGATGGCGGGCGGTCGGCCGCTGATGAAGTAGTAGCCGTCGTTGACCTCGCCCGCGCCCAGGTCGGTGAGCTGCGGGGCGCCGTTGTCGTCGAGTTCGTGGTGGACGCCCTCGGCGCCGTAGCGGTAGTCCATGTACTCGCGGGTGCCGAAGGGCGCCGCGCAGAAGTTCAGGATGCCCAGCACCTCCTCGATCTGCTCGGGCTCCAAGCCCTTGCGGACGAAGACCGACTGCGCGGAGGGGTCGCCGCGGTGCATGACGGGGTCGGACCCGCCCGCCCCGAACACCGGCATCAGGTCCACGCGGAAGTCGGGGTCGTCCCCGAGCATCTGCCCGTACGACTCGTGCCAGGCGCCGATGCCGTCCTGGTTGAACAGGATGCGGCCGGAGTTGAACAGTTCCTTGGCGTTGTCGCCCTTGGCGACGATGTCGGGGTGGACCAGACCCGCGTCGAAGACCTTGCGCATGAACTCCACGCTCGCCCGCCACTCGTCGGTCTCGAACATGTGGATGAGCTCCCCGTTCCGGTAGCGCCATTGCTTGGGCGCCCCGAAGATCTGCCGCATGCTGAGGTTGAAGTCCCCGAACGCCCACCGGTCGTTGTCGGGGTCGTTGATCTCCTCCCCGATCGCGAACAGGTCGTCCGGGTCGGTGGGCGCCTCCAGGCCCAACTCCTCCAACAGGTCGCGCCGGTACAGCACCCAGTTGCCGAACGGCTCGGCGGGCCAGGGGACGCCCTGGAGCCGCTCGTTGAAGACGTTCCAGCGCCAGGCGTCGCCGTCGAGGTTGGCGAGCAGCGGATAGGCCGCCGCCGCGTCCCCGGCCAGGTGCGGGGTCAGGTCCTCGAACAGCTCGCCGACGGCGCGGTTGAACTGGGGGATGAGGTTGATGACCCAGTCGGGGAACATCGTGAGGTCGGCGACGTCGCGTCCGGCGATGATCGCGTTCATCTTGTCGATGACGGTGTTGCCGTCCTGGAAGTTGAACTCCACGGTGGCGCCCAGGCGCTCGTTGACGTGGTCGAAGAAGGAGTTGTTCCCCAGGCCGGGCGGGAGCGGCCCCCACAGCGGGGTCATCGCCGTGTAGCTCCCGCCCCGGCCGGGCGGCTCCTGGACGGCCTGGATGAAATCGGTGGGGTAGGAGGTGAACCCGTCGGGGGCGCCGTGCAGTCCCTCGATGTCGGGGACGACGCCCTCGAAGGGGATGTGGGTGGGGATCAGCGAGTCGAGGGAACCGGCCTCGGAGGCGGAGCCCCCGCCGGTTCCACCGCCGTCGGAGGAGCAGGAGGCCAGGACGGCCGGGGAGAGCGCGGCGAGGGTACCGGCGCCGGCGAGCCCGAGGAAACGGCGTCGGGTGGGGCGTGGAGGGTGGAGGGACATAGCGTCGTTCCTTCGTGCGATCGGACCGGAGTCCCGGGGGGGTAGGAAACGAGCGGCCATTTTGCTATGAATTATTCGGCCGTTTGAAAAAGCAAGTTAGCCCACTGTGATGTGACGCACAAGGGCTCGGCGGCGAACGGAGTCGAAGCGTTTCGATTTCGGCGGACATTGGCACCCATGAGAGACGGACGCCCCATGAGCACCCCGGTCACCGACCACCCCCACCACGACCCTTCCCGGTCGGACCGCGAACGCTTGGAGGCCCTGGTGGCCGCGCTCACCGGTGAGGAGCGGCTCGGCCTGCTGCACCAGTACCAGGCACCCGTCCCACGGCTCGGTCTGGCCGGGTTCCGCACCGGTACCGAGGCCCTGCACGGGCTCGCCTGGCTGGGCACCGCGACCGTCTTCCCCCAGGCCCTGGGGCTGGCCGCGACCTGGGACCCGGACCTGGTGCGGCGGGTCGGCGCGGCCGTCGCCGACGAGGTGCTGGCCGCCCGCGACCGGGGCGCCGGCCGCAACGTGTGGGCTCCCGTGGTCAACCCGCTGCGCGACCCCCGCTGGGGCCGCAACGAGGAGGGGTGGTCGGAGGACCCGTGGCTCACCGGGCTGCTCGCCACCGCCTACGCCCGTGGGCTGGCGGGAGACGGTCCCCGGCTGCGCACCGCCCCCACGCTCAAGCACTTCCTCGGCTACAACAACGAGACGGACCGGTGCACCACCTCCAGCGGCCTGCCGCCCCGCGTGCTGCACGAGTACGAGCTGCCCGCCTTCCTGCCCGCCCTGCGCGAGGGCGCGGCCGTCGCGGTCATGCCCTCCTACAACCTGGTCAACGGGCGGCCCGCCCACCTGAGCCCGCTCATCGACGAGGTCCTGCGCACCGCCGCCCCCGACGAACTGCTCCTGGTCAGCGACGCCATGGCCCCCGGCAACCTCTTCGACCTCCAGGTGTTCCACCCCGACGGGCCCACGGCGTACGCCCACGCGCTGCGGGCCGGACTGGACTCCTTCACCCAGGACGACGACCGTCCCGAGGCGACCCTCGAACACCTGCGGGAGGCGCTGCGGCGCGGACTGCTCACCGAGGCCGACGTCGAACGGGCGGTCCGGCACGCGCTCTCGGTGCGGTTGCGGCTGGGCGAGTTCGATCCCGACCCCGTCCCCGAGGGCGCCCTGGACACCCCCGAGCACCGCGCCCTGGCCCGGGAGTCGGCCGCCCGCTCGCTGGTGCTGCTCCGCAACGAGGACCGCCTGCTTCCGCTGCGCGACGTGCGCCGGGTCGCCGTCATCGGTCCGCTCTCCGACACCGTCCTGACGGACTGGTACAGCGGCACCCCGCCCTACACCGTCACCGCGCGCGGGGGCATCGCCGAACGCGTCGAGGTCGTCCATCACGAGGGCGTCGACCGGATCCGACTGTCGTCCCTGGTCATGTCGGTGGTCGAACCCGAGGAGAGGGGGCCGCTGCGGCTCGGGAAGGGCGACGGGGACGCGTTCGCGGTCCTGGACTGGGGCGGCGGGGCGTTGACCCTGCGCTCCGACCGCACCGGGCTGCACCTCGACGAGGCGCCCGACGGGACACTGGCCTGCACCGCCCCCGGACCCGGCACCTGGGAGGTGCGCCAGACCTTCCGTCTGGAGGAGGTCACGCAGGCCGGCGGCTCCGAGGGCCCCTACCACCTGGTCCAGATCCACACCGGCCGGTACGTCGGCGTGCGCGGCGACGGGACGCTGTCCCTGGTCGAGGACGCGGGGGACGCCTGCCCGTTCTGGATCGACCGGGTCTCCTCCGGGTCGCTCGAAGCGGCCCGGCTGGCCGCCACCGCCGACGTCGCCGTGGTGGTCGTGGGCGACCACCCCATGGTCAACGGGCGCGAGACCGAGGACCGCGCCGACCTCGAACTCCCCGCAGCGCAGCGGAACCTGATCCGCATGGTGCGCTCGGCCAACCCCGCCACCGTGCTGGTGGTGAGCAGCGGGTACCCGTTCGCGATCACCTGGGCCGCCGAGCACGTCCCCGCCATCCTGTGGTCGGCGCACGGCGGTCAGGAGTACGGCCGGGCCCTCGCCGACGTGCTGTTCGGGGACACCGAGCCCGTCGGAAGGCTCACCCAGACCTGGTACCGCTCCGCCGGCGACCTGCCCGACCTCCTCGACTACGACATCATCGGCTCCGGCGGCACCTACCTGTACTTCGAGGGCGAGCCGCTGTACCCGTTCGGCCACGGCCTGGGCTACGCCGAACCCCTCTACGGCGATCCGGAGGTCACGGTCACCGGCGACCGGGTGACGGTGACCGTGCCCGTCACCAACCCCGGGGACCGGCCGCTGGAGGAGGTCGTGCAGATCTACACGCGCCAGACCGCGTCCCGGGTGCGAGTGCCGCTGAAGGCGCTGCGCGGGTTCGCCCGCCTGCGCCTGGAGCCGGGGGAGACCGCCACCGCCGAGGTGGACTTCGCCGTCGCCGACCTGGCCCGCTGGGACACCGTCGACGACCGGCCCATCGTGGAGGACGCCCCCCGCGAGGTCCTGGTGGGCCGCTCCGCCGCGGACATCCGGGGAACCGCCCCGCTCGACGTCCCCGGCGAGCCGCCCGCGGTCCGCCGCGGCACCTGGTCGGCCGCCGGATACGAGGAGACCCGCGGCACCGCCCTGTGCCCGCTGACCCCCGAACGCGGCGACGCGGTGCGCGCCGTGGACGAGGGCGCGTGGATCCGGTTCCGCGACGTGGACCTCGGCACCGGGGTGACCGGTTGCCGGGTCCTCGCCAACGCGGACCGGCCCGCCGTGCTGCGGGCGGTGCTCGACGACCCGTACTCGGGTCCGACCCTGGCGGTCCTGCGCGTCCCGAAGGGCGAGGACCCCTACGACTTCGCGGAGGTCGAGGCCGACGCCCTCGTCGCCGTCGGGGTCCGCGACCTCTACCTGGTCTGCGACACCCCGGGGGCCGCCGTCGCCGCCGTCACCCTCACCGGGTGACGCGCACCGTCTCGATCCAGGAGGGGGGCTCCGGCGGGGTCTCCCCGATCAGAGCCGCGACCACCCGGGCCGAGGCGGGCTCGGACGGCCACGGCGTTTCCCCGTCGGTGAGCACGATGACCACCTGCGGGCGCTGCGGGGCGCGCAGCGCCGCCTCGATGCCGACCCGCATGTCGGTGCCTCCGCCGCCCAGCAGCTCCACCTGGTCGGCGGAGGTCACCCGGCGGGCCGCGTGCACGTCGGCGTCGCAGGCCAGCACGGACACCCGCTCCTTGCCCACGCCCACCTCCTTGAGCACGCCGGAGATCTCGGCCAGCGCCGCCGCCAGGTCGTCCTCGCCCATGGACCCGGAGGTGTCCACCACCACCGCCACCCGGGGCAGCGGGCGGCGCAGGCTCGGCAGGACCACCCCGCGCAGCGCCCCGCTGCGCCGGGAGGGACGGGAGTAGGTGTAGTCCACCGCGCCCCCGGCCCAGGCGAGCGCCTCGCGCACCGCCCCCGCCAGTACCCGGCGCCAGTCCACGGTGGGCTGGAGGATCTCCTCGGCCCACCGCTTCCAGCCCTCCGGCAGGGTCCCCCGGGAGCGCACGTGGGAGCGCATCGCCTCGGCGGTGGACCGGCGCAGCGCCTCGGCCTCCACGTCGCCGACCCCTCCGCGGGCGTCGCCCGACTCCTCCCAGGGACGGGCCGCGCCGTGCGCCCCCGACCCGCAGTCGAGGGTCCTCACCTCCTCGGGCAGCATCCGCAGGTACGCCTCGAACATCAGCCCGTCCGGCATGTCGAACCGCTTCGGGCTCATCGTCCCCTCGGGCAGGTCCAGCCCGTCGGCGAGGATGTCGTCGTTGATCTCGCAGTCCTGGGCGACGTTGACCCGCAGGTGGTCGCGCTGCTCGGCGGCGGGCAGCCGGTCGCTCCGCCCGTGGTGGTCGCGCAGCAGGTGGGACACCTCGTGGACCCACACACCCGACAGCTCCGGGACGGGGGTGCGCGCCACGAAGTCCGGCGACACGTAGCACCGCCACCGGCGGTCCACGCCCATGGTGGGCACCCGACGGGTCTCCACGACGGACAGCGAGTACAGCGCGGACGCCAGGTAGGGGCGGGCCTGGGCGGCCCGGTAGCGGGCCGCCAGCAGTTTGGTCCGGTCCAGCCGGACCACCTCCTCCTCGCCCACCTGATCAGCTCCCCGGCAGCGCGCCGGACAGCCGCAGCAGGTCCACGAAGGCGTCGATGTCCTCGGGTACCGGCCAGGCCGGGTCGCGCATCATCGCCAGGTCGGTGGCGGCCCGCGCGGCCACGTCGGGCACCCCCGCCTCCACGGCCTTGGCCATCACGTGCCAGCCCGCCTCCCAGCGGCGCCGGGTCGGCTCGCTGCGCACCGCCGACACCACGGCGGTCAGGAACGCCAGCTGCCGGTCGCCCCGGTCGGGGAGCGCGAACGCCTTGGGGTCGGCGAGCACCCGGTTCGGGTCGGGCAGGTCGAGCTGTTCCATGTAGGACAGCAGCTCCAGGCCGGTCCCGTCGCCGATCGCGCCGACCACCGCCGACGAGGTCGCCTTCGGGGAGGCGTCGGCGGCGTACGCGGTGGCCAGCAGCCGCAGCACCATCTCCCAGGAGCGCGGGGACGGCCATGCGCCGCCCCGCCCCTCGGCGTCCTCGGGCAGGCTGTGCGCCAGACCGGGGCGGGCGGTGAGGAAACCGGACACGATCCCGCGCGCCCGGGCGATGGCCGTGGACACCCGGTCGGGGGCGACCAGCGGCATCGACGCGGCGGGCCACACCCCGGTCATGCCGCGGGCGACGGTCCGGGGGTCGTGCGTCCAGCGCAGGTGCACGAACCGGTTGGCCAGCGGCGGGGCCAGGTGCCAGCCGTCGGCGGCGCTGGAGGGCGGGTTGGCGGCGGCCACGATCCGCACCGCCGGGGGCAGCTCCAGGCTGCCGACCCGGCGTTCGAGGACCACCCGGAGCAGGGCCGCCTGGACGGCGGGCGGAGCGGAGGACAGCTCGTCGAAGAACAGCAGCCCGGTGCCCCGCGCGGCCAGCCGCACCGCCCACGCCGGGGGCGCCATGGGCACGCCGTCGCGGGCCGGGTCGTCGCCGACCACGGGGAGGCCGGAGAAGTCGGAGGGCTCGTGGACGCTGGCGATCACGGTCTCCAGCGGCAGGCCCAGCTCGGTGGCGAGCCGCTCCAGTCCGGCGGACTTGCCGATGCCGGGCTCGCCCCACAGCAGGACGGGCAGGTTGGCGGTGACCGCCAGGGCCAGCGCCTCCAGCTGGGGGTTCTCGGCGGGCTCGGTCCGCCGGTCGAGGAGCTGCCGGGTGAGATCGTCGGCTGCCGCCAACGGCGCCGGTGTGTCGGTGATGGTCACGTTCTCTTCCGATGATCGCTCGGGAATTCCGGTTCGCGCAGCAGATCCTCCCAGGGACCGGGGACGGAATAGCGCTCTTCCTCCAGGTTCCGGCGGATCAACGCCTCCAGGGAGGCGGGGGCCTTCCAGCCCGTGCCGATCCGGTCGGTGCGCGCCCCGGCCGCCACGAGCGCCCGGACCAGGGGAACGGTGTCGTCGTAGCGGATCGCCCGGTTCAACGGGGTGTCCCCGGGTGACGGGGCGTCGTCGATGTCGAGTCCGGCGTCGAGCAGACGCGGCAGCAGGACGCGGTGGTCCACATGGGTGAGGTGGTGGAGCAGGGAGTCCCCCTCCCCGTTGCGGACGTGCGGGTCGCCGCCCGCGTCGAGGTAGGCCAGGACGGCCTCGGCGTCCCCGTGCAGGACGTGCTCGAAGAGCGCCGCCCGGTGGGCGCGCAGCGCCTTGGGCAGCCGTCCCCGTCCGGTGGCCCAGGCGGTGGCGACCGCGAAGCAGCCGGTGCTCCTCCCGCCCAGGGCGCGCAGGGCCGCCTCGCGCCGGCGTTCCTCCTCGGTGTGCGGGATGGCCGGACCGCCGCTCGCGAGGACGACGGTGTGCCACTCCCTTCCACAGCGCACCCGGACCGGCCCGAGGGGTTCCCACGGGGGCGGACCGACGGCGCCGTCGGCGGGCGGTCGCGCGGGGGCGAGGGCCTCGCGCACGACGGGGTGGAGGTGATCGGGGGACACCCCGGACAGGACCGCGTCGATGTCCGGCGGGAACTCCCACGGCACCTCGACCGGAGCCCGGTCCGCGGGCTTCGCGGGGAGGGGCTCCATGGACGGCGGGCCCGGTGCGGAGCCCGGCACGAAGCGCACCCGTCCGTGCAGGCCGATGTCCCCGGGCACGGCCCCGGAAACGAAGAGGTGGGCGGCCTCCAGGGCGATGCGGGCCGGCGAGACCCCCGTCCACATCCACCGCCGGGTCCGCGTCCACTCCTCCTCGGGCATCCCGATGCCGGCGGCGGCGAACGCCTCGGTGACGCGCCCGGCCCGGTGGAGGCCCTCGATCCATTCGGTGCGGGCGGCGGGGTCGCCGGTTCCGGGGTCGGCGGTGGGGAGTTCGTCGGGGGCACGGGGGGTGCCGTCGGGGTGCAGGAACGGTGCCCGGTCGGGTCCGCCGCCCCAGCGCTCGCGGGTCTCGTGGACGTGTCGCGCGTCCCAGAGGTAGCGGGCCGCCGTCCACGACCGGGGGCGGGGGCGGACGCGGGACGGGCGCGCCCCCAGCGCGTCGTGCACGTCGTCGGCGAGGGCGAGGGTGAGGCGCTGCGGCGCCACGATCGCGTGCCGCAGGGGGCGCACGACGAGCCAGGGACCCGTGTCCCGCCCGGGCCGGGACAGGATCACGGGGACGTCGGAGTCCACCGACGTGCGGTCCACGGCCGGATACCGGGGGAAGTGCCAGCGGACCAGGTCGGGGGCCAGGTGGTGGAGGTCCTCCGCCAGGGAGGCGGCGAACTCCGCGCCGTGCTCACGGCGCACGGCGTCGAGGTCGAGGGCGACGTCCGTGTTCGCGGCGGCGCAGGCGCCGCGCCAGTCCCCGGCGAGGCGGCGTTCGGTGGCGCGCTCGATCATGGCGCGCGGTACCGCGTAGCGCCGGATCCGCCGCGCCCGCGCGGCCCGCTCCGGGTGGTGCGAATCCGATCCGGGGCGGTGGGTCGAGGACTTCACGAGCGTGTTCCCTCCATCGGCGCGCCCGGCGCGCGCCGTTCGTTCCCGGACATCCTTTCGTGCGCTCCCGGAGCCTCGCACGGCCTTTTCCGGCGGCGGCTCACAGGCCGAGTTCGTCGAACAGGGCCTCCCAGCCCGACTGTTCGGGGTCCTCGACCAGGGGGGAGCGCCACTCGACGGCCTCCTCGAAGGTGTCCCCGTGCCGTTCGTCGCCGCCGATCCCCTCGGTGGCGGCGCCCGCCGCCAACAGCGCCCGGGCCAGCGCCGGGGGGCCGCCCAGCCGGGTGGTCCGGAACAACGGTGTCTGCTCCTCGGAGTCCCGGGCGTCGACCTCCACGCCCGCCTCCAGCAGCCGCGGCAGCAGTGCCTCGTGGTCCAGCAGGTGCATGTGGTGCAGCAGGGTCCGCCCGCTCCGATCACGGACGCGGGGGTCGCCGCCGGAGTCGAGATGGCGCAGAACCGCCTCGGTGTCACCGTGCCGCACCCGTTCGAACAGGTCGTCGCGGAACAGGCGCAACGCCTTGGGCAACCGCCCGGAGCCCGTGGCCCAGGCCTCGCGGACCGCGTGACAGCCGGTGCTCCTCCCGCCCAGGGCGCGCAGGGCCGCCTCGCGCCTCAGCTCGTCCTCGTCGTGCGGGACGGCCGGCCCGTCGACGCCGGGGACGACGGTGTGCCACTCACCCCGGCAGCGCACCCGCACCGGGCCAGGGGGGTCCGGGTCGGGCGGTCCGACGGGACCCCCGGCGGGTCCGCGAGCGGGGGCGAGTGCCTCGCGCACCAGGGGGTGGAGTTCGTCGGGGGAGACCGCACCGTCACGGAGCACGTCGATGTCGATCGGGCGGTTCCGGCACGCCTCCGCGAGGATCGGCGGGTCCGCCCGCCCGGCCTCGGCCTTCTCCAGCCACAGGGACGTCGCCCCGTCCCCGGAACGCCGGATCCGGAAGCGGCTGTGGGCGTCGTAGGGGAACCAGTGCTCGTCGCCCAGCCCGGCCGCGTCCAACCGCTCGACCTCGGCGGCGAGCCGCGACACCGACAGCGGCGCGTAGGAGAGGGCCTCCACCGGGTCCACCGGGTCGCCCCACTCCATCTCCACGGGGGAGGTGTCGAGGTCGATCCCCGCTGCGGCGAACGCCTCCGCGACCCGTCCGGTCTCGTGGAGGACCTCGATCCATTCGACGCGGGCCACCGGGTCGTCGGGCCCTGGGTCGGCGGCGGGGAGTTCACCGAGGGCGCGCGGGGCGCCGTCGGGGTGCAGGAACGGCGCCCGGTGGGCGTCGCCGCCCCAGCGCCCACGCGCCTCGCCCACGCGCCGGGAGTCCCACAGGTGCCGCCCGGTCGCCCACACGTGCGGGATGTTCTCCCAGTACTCCACCCGGTGGTCGGACTCGGCCCGCACCGGCATCGTGTCCTCCCAGGAGTGCCCCGCCACCTCCAGCACCAGCCGCCGGGCCCCGTGGACGCGCCAGTCGACCTGGCGGACCGACAGCCACGGACCCCCGTCCCCGCCGGGGCGCGACAGCAGGAGCCGCTGCAACGGCAGCAGGCGGCCGTCCCCGTGCCAGAACCGCGGGAAGTGCCAGCGCACCAGGTCCGGGACCAGGTTCCGGAGGTCGTCGAGCAGGGTCCGGGCGAACTCCGCGCCGTACCCGCGCCGCAGCGCCCGCAGGTCCAGGTCGACCGCCATGTCGGCAGCCGCGCAGGCTCCCAGCCAGTCGCCCACCAGCCGCCGCTCGGCGGCGCGCTCGATCATGGCGCGCGGCACGCCGTAGCGGCGCCCCTTGCGCAGCCCGGCCGCCCGCATCGGCCGGTGCGACGCCGAGCGGTGACGGTACGGGGACGTCACCGGTACAGGCTCCCGATCGCGCGCAGGTCGTCGTGCGCGCCCCGGGCGGGCCGCAGGTGGCGGGCGATCGTCCGCTTGGTGCGGCGCGGCAGCCCCGGACCCAGCCCCGCGTACTCCATCCGTCCGCTGCGGGCCACCGCGTCGGACAGCGCGGAGGCGGCCGGGAAACCGAAACCGGTGTGGCGCACCTCCAGACGGCGCAGCGGGCTGTCCGGGATGGCCTCGGCCAGTGCCGTCACACCCGCATCGCCCAGTTCGTTCGACGGGGCGCCCAGCGCCCGCTGCGACCGGGGCCGTCCCAGGTCCAGCGCCTCGATGCCGCCCAGGGCCTCGGCCAGGGCGATCGCCCCCTCCGCGCCGATGCCGTTGCCGCCCAGGCCCAGGGTCACCGGGCGGTCCAGGTCGGCGACGGCGGCGGCGATCGTCCGCGCGCCCTCGTCGCCCAGGTGGTTGGCGGGCGCGTACAGCTCGCGCACCCCGGCGTCGCGCAGGAACGCGGCCAGCAGGGCGGCGCTGTCGGGGCCCAGCCCGTTGCCGCCCAGGAACAGTCGTTCCATCGGGGCCGCACGGGCCACCAGCGTCTCCAGCAGGGACCGCAGCCCCTCGGCGCCGACCCCGGTGTTCACCAGGTCCAGGGAGCGCAGGCGGCGGTTGCGGGCCAGCGCCCCGGCGACCGCACGCGCGCCCTCGTCGCCCACCGGGTTGCGCTTGAGCCACAGGGCCCGCACGGTGTCGTCGTCGGCGAGCCGGTCGGCGAGGGCGACCGCGCCGTCCGCGCCGATCCGGTTGCAGCCCAGGTAGAGGGTCTGGAGGCCGTGCTCACCGGCGAGGGCGTCGGCCAGCACGCGGGCGCCCTCCGACCCGATGGCGTTGGTGCCGAGCAGGAGGTGGGCGGCGTGCGGCGAGGTCGCGGCGACCGGGACGACCCGCCGGGCACCGGCCGGTCCCAGACCCTGCTTGCACAGGTCCACCCGGCCGTCGGGGCGCAACGTCCCCGACGGGAACGTCTCGTCCTCCGTGACCGGGGCCGGATCGGCCAACCTGGCCAGCAGCGGTTCCAGAGCGGACGGATCCGCCCGGGGCGGATCGGGGTGCTCGATGGCGGGGCAGCGTACGGGCGTCTTCTCGGTCATCACCATTCCACCGCTCGATCGTGCTCGGGCCGGTGGGCGGAGCCGACCGAGGCCCCCGGACGTGAAGAAGAGTAGGGGGCAGGACCGGTCGGATTCGAACCGACGTCCTCCAACTCGCTGTCCGGCGCGACGACCTCTGCGCTACGGCCCTGCCGAGCAGGGAGTCTAGCGATACCCGCCGACGACGCGTCGGTGTCGCCCCGGTTCCGGGGCGTTCTCGCATGTGCGGGGTGGGAGGGGGCCGGGGCGGCGGGGGCGGTCGGATTCGAACCGACGTCCTCCTCCATGCCGTGTAGGCGCGACGACCTCTGCGCTACGCCCCCGCCACGCGACGAGCGTAGCGGGGACGGAGGGAGGAGGGGACGGAGGGGCCGGCCGGATTCGAACCGGCGTCCTCCCGGTTCTGGAGACCGGGCGCGACGACCTCTGCGCTACGGTCCCACCGCCGCGGCACACGCTAACGCACCCGCCCCCGCGCCGGAAGGCGCCGATTCCCCCGCGGCCCGGACCGGTCAGCCGGCGTCCACCGCCTCGGGCAGCGGCAGCGCACCCGAGTCCAGGGCGTGGATGACCCCGGCGGCCCCGCCCCGCGCCGCCGCGCTCAACCCCAGCGACGACGGCTCCACCCGGCACCCGCCCGTGTTCGGCGCGAACACCCCCGACGCCAGCGCGGTCCGGCACGACGGCAACAACCACGGCCCCATGGGCACGAAGTACCCGCCCAGGAGCACCAGCCCCGGGTCGACCAGGTTGACCAGTGCCGCCAGGCCCTGCCCCAACCGGGTGCCGGCCCGCTCCAACGCGGACACCGCCGTCCCGTTCCCGGCCGCGGCCCGACCCACCGTCGCGTCCACCAGCGCCGCCACGTCGGCGCCGGGCAGCGGACGCTCCGGAGCCAGATCGGGCACCGCGTCGCGCAGGATCGCGCCGATGCCCGCCGACGCCTCCAGACACCCGCGCCGCCCGCACGAGCACTCCGGCCCGTCCGGCCCCAGCGTCAGGTGCCCCAGCTCCCCGGCGAACCCGCCGGCCCCGCGCAGCAGGGAACCACCGGTGAGCACCCCCGCGCCGATGCCGACCTCACCGGTGACGTAGACCAGATCGGGCGTACCGGCGAAGGATCCCACCCGGTACTCGGCGATCGCCCCCAGGTTGGCGTCGTTGTCCACCCGCACCGGGAAACCGAGCACGTCCGTCCGCGCACCCAGGGGGAAGTCCGACCAGCCCAGGTTCGGGGCCCGGCGCACGGTCCCGGTGGGCGCGTCCACCAGGCCCGGCACCGCGATCCCGGCACCGACCACGGTCCGTCCCCGCACCGAGGGATCGGCCATCACCTCGCGCAGCGCCGCGACGATGTGCCGCGCGCTCTCGTCCGGCCCCGCCGCTCGGGCGTCGAACGGCATGTGCCGACTCGTCAGCTCCCGCTGCACCAGGTCGACCGCCACCACCGACAGGTAGTCGACGTTGACCTCCAGGCCCAGCGCCGCCACCGAGGAGTCGTCCAAGGCCAGCAGCACCCCGGGACGGCCCACCCCGTTCTGCGCGGTCTCCCCGGTCTCCCGGATCAGGCCGCGCGCCATCAGGTCGGCGACCAGGCTGGAGACGGTCGTCTTGTTCAGACCGGTGGCCGCCGCCACCGCCGCCCGCGAACACGGCGCCGACTCCCGGACGGTGCGCAGCACGACGCCCAGATTGGCCTCGCGGACCGTGCGCAGACCCACCGTTCCCGAACCGATCGACACGGGGCCTCCCTCGTCAACGGACCGCTGCCGTGTCCGGATCGTACCGGGCGGACCGAAAACCGTTCGCCGGGCATCCGGGATCGATGGTGGGATCGCGTGCGTGATCCCCGCAGACGTCTTCCGCGACCAGCCCGTCCTCACCGGCGAGGCGGTCGAACTCCGCCCGCTCGACGCCGAGACCGGAGCCCCGTTCATCGCCGCCGCACTGGACATGGACCCCGAGGTGCGTCGCCTCACCGGTACCCACCGCGAGTTCACCGAGGAGGAACCGGCGGAGTGGGCCCGTACTCGCCCCGACCACCACGACCGCGCCGACTGGGTGGTCGTGGAACGCGCTCGGGGCACCACCGTCGGCGAATGCGCGCTCATCGACCTTGACCCCGACAACGCGTCCGTCGGCTACCGGATCGCGCTCAGCGGCACCGACGTCACCGGCAAGGGCTACGGCACCGCCGCCACCGACCTGGTCCTGGAGTACGCCTTCACGGTGGCGGGCCTGCACCGGGTCGCCCTGGAGGTGTTCGACTTCAATGCCCGGGCACGGCGCTCCTACGAGAAGTCGGGGTTCGTCCGCGAGGGCGTGTGGCGCCAGGCCCTGCGGTGGGACGGGGAGTGGCACGACGCGATCCTCATGTCGATCCTCGCCGACGAGTACGCGGCCTTGCGCGCGGCGAGGGACACCGGTTCCGGGGGCCGCTAGCCTCGGGGCATGCCCGTTCCCGAGTTCCTGCGCGAGCTGCGCCGCCAGATCGGCCCCGCCCTGGTCCCCCTGGTGGGGGTGACCGCCGTCGTGTTGGACGCCGACGACAACGTGCTGCTGCACCGGCGGGCCGACGACGGCCGCTGGGCCACTCCCGGCGGCATCCTCGAACCGGGGGAGCAGCCCGCGGTGGCGGTCGTGCGCGAGGCGCGCGAGGAGACCGGCCTGATCGTCGAGGTCGAACGGCTGGTCAGCGTGCTCGGCCAGGACCCCTACGTCTATCCCAACGGCGACCGCGTCCAGTTCCTGGACCTGGCGTTCCGCTGCCGCCCGGTGGGCGGCGCCCCCGACGCGAGCGGCGACGAGACCCTCGAAGTCCGCTGGTTCGCGCCCGACGCCCTCCCGGACATGTCGCCGCGGATCATCGACCGCATCGGCTACGCCCGAGAGTCCCGCGCCGAACCCTTCTACGTCCGCTGATCCACCTTCGCCGGGTCCGGGCGTCGCGACCGGCCGGGGGCGGCCCCGACGGTCCCTCAGAGGAAGATCCGGCCCCGGCGGCCCCGGTCGCGCAACGCGGCCATGCGGCGCACGTTGCTCGGGCGTCGCGACAACAGGTGGTAGAGCAGCAGCGAGCATCCCCGGTCCGTGCGCGCCCGGTCGGCCATCTCGCCCATGTTGACCCGGGGGTACAGCCGGGCCCCGCCCGCGTGCGCCCGCACGGTGTGCGCCCCCTCCGGGAAGTGCGCGTAGGCGTGGTTGTCCGCCGTGTACTCCGAACAGCGCGCCAACGCCGCGCCCAGCAGCGGGACCAGGTCCGCGCCCAGTACCGCGACCCTGCGCCAGAACCCCGTGTGCCCGGCCACCACGTGCCCCAGTTGGTGGGCCACCGCGAACGCCAACGCGTCGGGATCCCCCACCCGCCCGTCGTCGTCGAACAGCTCCCCCGACAACACCAGGTAGCGGCGCAGCCCGTGCGCGCCAGCGTCGGCCGGGCCACCGTCGACCCGCACGTACGCCTCGGGGACGCGCACGCCCATCGCCGTCGACAGCGTCACGATGATCCGGTGGGCCTCGGGGAACTGCGTGGGCGAGACCTTCACCGACTCGGCCCGGTGGCGGGCGTGGCGCAACCCCCGCACCGCCCAGTACACGGCCGGGACGAGCACCACCACCAGGACCGTCCCCCGCCAGGTCCCGGTCAGCAGACCCACCAGGTGCCCGGCCGAGGCCAGGACCACCAGGTTCACGACGACGCACACGAGCAGCAGGGGCGCCTCCCACGGATGGGCAGGCGCCGGGACGATCTCCTCGCCCTCGCCCAGTTCGTAGGGTCCGCGACCGTCCGGCCGGACGGAACGACAGTACGGGGCGGACGGGTACCGGTTCTCCGGAACGTAGCCGCAGCCGCTCACCCCGTGCACCGAGCAACCATGGGAACGACCTGGAACGGGCATGGGACAGGACATGGGCGGCCTCCCCTCCGGACGCGGATCAGGAAAGATCAGGGTCGGTTACTCCCTGTGTCCAAATATTACTTTCCGCTTCCCCAAGGTTGGGCTTGGACCGTGACGGCGTGTCAACAACCGATCGTGTCGACGTTCTCCCGGTTCCTCCCGGCCGACCGCGCCTCCTTCGGACGTTCGATTCAGCGCTGCTCGTACCTGCGCAGTTCGTCGGCGAGCGCGTCCAGGAACCGGTCCACCTGGGCCGGGTCGTATCCCGGCCGGGCCCGCGTGGTCGAGAACTGGACCCGCTCCACGTCCGCCGAGGTCAGCGTCGCCCGGTCGGGCCGTCCCTGCTGGAGCACCTCCAGTGTGAACTCGGCCCGGTCCAGGAAGTCGTCGACCTCCTGCTCGTTGTAACCCGTGGTCAGCCGCGTGGTCGCGAACTGCTGCTCCCGTACGCGCTCGGGCGTCAGCCGGGACTGCGGTGCCGCCCCCGTCGACCGGCCGCCCCCCGCCGGCTCCTGGCGGGGGTGGTCCCGGGGTCGAGGGTCGTGCGTCGCCGTCGGGCGCGGTGGCAGTGGCGGGGTCATCGCCCCCGACCGGCCCAGACCGCGTCCGGCCAGATCGGCCACCACGACGTCGAGGAAGTCGTCCACCTCGTCCTCGCGGTACCCCGGGCTCAGCCGGGTGGTCCGGAAGCGCGCGTTGCGCACTTCGTCGGCCGTGATGAGCGGACCCTTGCGCGGGCCGCCCTCCAGGGCGATGAGCGTCGTCTCGATCCGGTCGAGCAGCGCGTCGACGTCCTCCTCGTTGTATCCCGGGCGTAGGCGCACCGTGTGGAACTTCTTGTCGCGGATGTCCGCCGGTGTCAGAGGCATGGTTTCCATTGTGCAGTTCACGAGGTTCTCAGGGTGGTCATCCTCGCCCGACTCGTGCCTTCGCCCGCGCGATGTGCGTCGCGAGGTCGGTGATCGCCTCGTGGACCCGGCGACGGTCGAATCCGGGCGGGACCACGTCGAACTCCGTGGAGGCGGGCTCGGTCGAGCCGATCGGCCGGGTTCCCGCCGGGATGTCCGGGTGCGGTCGGGTCCCCGTGTCGGCGGTCGGCGTCGTGATCGCACGGTGCGGCGGGCCGGTGACCCGACCGCGGTGGTGTCCGCGCGGCACGGTGTCGAAGTCCGGGACCGCCAGGGGGGAGTTCATGCCCGCATTATGCCGACGGGGCGTGGCGCACGCCATAGCGGAGGGGTTTCGTGGCCGACAGCGGACGCGGGGTGAGGCGTCAATCGCGCATGAGGTACATGGCCAGCCCGCGGGCGATCGCGGAGGCCGCCCGCTCCCGCCATTCGGGGTCCTCCAGCAGGGCGGCGTCCTCCGCGTTGCGCATGTTCCCGGCCTCCAGGAACACCTTCGGCACGGTGGACATGTTGAGACCGCCCAGGTCGGTGCGCTCATCCAGGCCGTCCTCGGCCAGGTAGTCGGCGTAGGGGACGTCGGAGCCCTCGCGGTACTCGCGGCGCAGGTCCTCGGCGAGCAGGAGGGAGGGGGCCACGATGTCCTCGGTGAAGCCCTCGACCTCACCCGGCACGATCACGTGGAAACCGCGGCCGGACGCGGGGCCGCCGTCGGCGTGGATGGACAGGGCGGCGTCGGCCCGGACCTCGTTGCCGATCTCGGCGCGCTCGTCGATGCAGGGGCCGACGCCCTCGTCGTCCTCCCGGGTGAGGACCACGGTGGCGCCGTCGGCCTCCAGCCGTTCCTTGACCAGGAGGGAGAGTTCCCAGTTGAAGAGGTGCTCGGCGTAACCGGAGTCGGTCTCGGCGCCCACGGTGTCGCAGGCCTTCTCCCGGGGTCCGGCCGGGACGAGGCGGTTGATCTCGGTGGCCGCGGAGGCGTTGCCGCCGTTGTGGCCGGGGTCGATGACGACGATCCGGTCGTGGAGCGGGCCGTCGCCCATGGGGGAGTCCCCGCCGGATCCGTCGGGTGCGTCCGTGCCCGTGGGTCCGCCGTCGGAGGAGCCGTCCTCGGGAGCGGGCAGCGGGAGCGCGGCGGTGGGGTCGGCGCCGGGCGCGGCTCCGGGGGCCGACGAGCAGCCGGCGGCGAAGAGTACGACGAGGGAGGCGGAGTACAGGGCGCGGGTGGCGCGGCTCCGGGGCCCTGGCGGTGCGGAGACGGGCATGCCCTCAACCTACCGGGCGAACCGGGCGGATCACCCCTAATCCGGGTGGAGGGCTTCTTATTAAGACGCTTGAGCAATGGGTTGGTTTACACGATACAGAAAAATTTTTGAGAACGAATGTGACCCACTGCTCAGTGTAGCCGAGTTTCCCCTGTAATCTGCTTGTTATCCAATTTCGGATGTTTTCGGGCTTTCCTCTGTTGTAGGGTGATTGACGAGGAAACGGGAACTCTCCCGCACGGTTCCGCAGGCCCCTCCGTCCAGGTCGCGACCGCTGTTCTCCCAGGTGGAAGGCGCTTTTCCACGCCTTTCGTCATCCCCATCCGCACCCTGGCGTCCAGTCCCCCGCCGCCGTGGCAGCACACGCCCGAGAGCATTGCACTGGACCAGGTCGATCCGCTGAGCACGGGTCGGGATCCCCTAGAGGATTGATTTGAAGACCACTTCCAAGATCGCCGCGCGTCGCGTCATTCAGGGCGGTGCCGCTTTCGCCGCCCTCGGTGCGCTGAGCATCGCCACGGCCCTTCCGGCCGCCGCCGATGTGGAGCAGTACGGCTGGGGCTACGCCGCCTCCCTGGGCGGTGCCGGCTTCGTCGAGACCCAGGACGGTACCTCCGCGGACTCCTTCTCCGTCGACTACGGCTGGGTCTCCCTGGAGGGCACCACCTCCTCCACGGTGAACGCCTCCGGTGTCAGCTCCACGGTCCAGGTCTCCTCGATCCGCATCCAGATCACCGTCGCCGACGTCGAGGGCGACCTCGAAATCGAGGACGAGGAGGACGACGAGGAGAAGGACGAGGAGACCGAGGAGCCCACCGAGGAGCCGAGCCCCTCCGAGGACCAGGCCCCCGAAGAGCAGGAGGGTGACGACACCTCCGGCGAGGGCGACACCGACGAGCCCGCTCCCACCACGCCGCCGGCCGACGAGGACGACGAGACCGTTCCCTCCCCGGAGCCCTCCGAGTCCCCGAGCGCCACCCCCGAGGCCGAGGAGGCCGACGAGGCGCTCGCCCCGCTCGTGCTGGACGAGACCAACAGCGACCTGGTGGACGGCTCCGACGAGGTCCTGGTCGAGGCGACCATCAGCGGCGTCTCCGTCACCACCACCCAGAAGTGGGACGGCTCGGTCGACCGTCAGGTCAACGAGGGCAGCGTCAACTACATCACCGTCCCCGAGGGCACCGACTTCTCGCTGACCCCCGAGGTCATCCAGTGGGAGGAGCCCACCGAGTTCGAGGGCTACGTCTGGGACGACGCCTACACCGTCCTCGACTACAACATGATCGTCGACGACGAGCTGGTCGACTGGATCACCGTCGCCGAGACCGGTGCCGGCATCCTGACGATCGACGAGGACGGCGACAACGGCGGTGGCGACGGCGACGGCGAGGAGAAGCCGCGCCCGGAGAAGCCCGCCGAGAAGCCCGCCGAGAAGGAGCCGGCCGCCAAGCCCTCCGAGGCCCTGGCCACGACCGGTAGCCCGATCGGTGGCCTGATCGCCGCCGGTGCCGCGATCGCCGCCGGTGGTGGCGCCGCCGCCTACCTGGCCCGTCGCAAGAAGACCGCCACCGAGGCTCCGGCCGAGGAGAACGGCGACAACTAGTCGACGATGACCGTCGGGTCGTCGGCCGCGTGCGGTCGATGAATCGATGACACGTCCGGCCCCGGGGATCCCCTCCCCGGGGCTGTTCGCGTTTTCGGACACCCGTGATCCGACCAGATCCTCCTGACCGTTTCGAGGGGCGGAACCCGGGCGCTCCCCGGCCCGTTGATCCGGTGTCCGAAACCTCACGGTGAGCGATCACGCGTCGCGAGACGGTTTCCGTTTCGTGATCGAGCGGTTAGGCTCGCGGTGAGGGCGTGCCACGCGTCCCCACCCCCGCGCGGCCCCTCCCCCGGGGCGGAAAGGCCGTCGTCCCCGCCGCCCCGTGTGTCGCGCATCGGTCCTCCGCAGACCGACGCGATCCCCCGTGACCTCTCACCTCGGGCTCCGGTCGCGGGCCGGCCGCAGGGCCGGACATCCCCCAGAGCCAACAGGAGTGCCGTGGTGACCCCCGCCGGAACGACAGGACGCCGTCTCTTCGGCGGTACCGCACTCGTCGCGCTCGCGGCGGTGTTCGCTCTGACCGTGTCCGCGCCCGCCGCCGCGACGTCGGTCGTCGCCGTGGACCCGCTCGTGTGGGGCAACGCCCAGGCCTGGGCCGCCAACGGCGACGCCGTCGCCGGCTACTCGACGGCGGTCGGTTTCGGGGGGGAGAACGAGGAGCGGGGCGACACCACCGACGTGTTCGGCCCGCTCGCCCCCTACATCGACATCGAGGGCTCCAGCCACACCGTCATCGACGGCGACGGCGCTCGATCCACCGCCGTCGTCGAGTCCGCGGTCCTCCGTCTCACCGTGATCGACCTGGTCGCCCTCGGGATGATCGACGTGCCCGCCGATCTCGACCTGGCCCCCTCCTCCCCGGTGGAGACCCCGACTCCCGGTGACGGGGAGGCCCCCTACCAGGACGTGCCCACGCCCGAGGGAGAGGACGGCCCCCGCCCCCAGCGACCACCCGCCGAGGGCGACGACACGCTCCTCGGTGAGGAGTCGGAGAGCCCCGACCCCTCCCCGAGCCCGGACGGGGGCGAGGTCGTCGCGCTCGACGACTCCGACACGCGCCGGGTCTCCGCCGACAACACCCTGGAGATCTCCGTCTCCGACATCGTGACCACGGCCTCCGCCGGGTTCGACGGCCGGACCGGCACCACCTTCGAGCACGGTCCCCTCACCGCCTTCGGTGTCCCCCTGGAACCGCTGGAGGACGCCGGCGACGGTTACGTCGTCGAGGACGTCCTGGTGGTGCTGGACGAGGAGGGCGATGTGGTCGAGGAGGTCCCCGTGGCGGTCCGGTTCCTCCGTACCCAGGAGACCTTCGACGACCAGGACCCGGACTGGCGGGGGCAGGGCACCCGCTCCCGGCTCACCGTGTCGGTGCGGGTCGGCGACTCCGACGACGGCAACGGATTCGCGGTCGACTTCGCCGACTCCTGGGCGCTGGGCTCCACCTACGCCGCCGGCGCCTCCGCGAGCCCGGACGACCGGTCGGGCTCCTCCCCGCAGGCGCAGGAGCGCGCCAACGGCGACCTGGCGATGACCGGCAGCTCCCTGGCCGCCCTGGTCACCGCGGCCGTGGTGGCGATCGGCGGCGGATCCGCCGCCACCTTCCTCGCCCGCACGCGCACCACGGCCATGGACGACCGGATCGAGGACTGACGCCGGGCCGCGGGACGCCGCCCTCCCCGGGTCAGAGCCACCCCTTCTCGTAGGCGACCCGCGCCGCCTCCGTGCGGTTGCGGGTGCCCGTCTTGCCGATGGCCGACGACAGGTAGTTGCGGACGGTGCTCTCCGACAGGTGCAGCCGAGCCGAGAGGTCCGCCACCGTCGAGCCGTCCATCGCCGCCGTCAACACCTGGCGTTCCCGGGCCGTCAGCGGATCGGGCTGCGAACCCAGCGCGGCGGCGGCCAGCACCGGATCGATGACCGACCCGCCCGCGGCCACCCTGCGGATCGCCGCCGCCAGTTCCTCCACGGGCCCGTCCTTGCTCAGGAACCCGGCCGCGCCCGCCTCCATCGCCCGGCGCAGGTACCCGGGGCGACCGAACGTGGTGACGATGAGGACCCGACAGGACGGCGACCGCTTCCGCAGATCCGCGGCGGCCTCCAGGCCGCTGCGACCGGGCAGCTCGATGTCCAGGACGGCGACGTCGACCCGGTGCTCCACGGCGGCCGGAACGATCGCCTCGCCGTCCGCGACCAGAGCCACGACCTCCAGGTCCTCCTCCAGCCCCAGGAGGAGGGCCATGGCGTCGCGCATCATCCCCTGGTCCTCGGCCAGGAGGACCCGGATCGGGGAGGCGGGGGAGGGGCCGACGGCATCGGTCATGCGGGACACCCTAGAGCACGGTCCCGGCCCCGTCCCCCGCGCCTTCCCCGGCGGCGGGGCCGCCCGCTCCCGGACCGGTCGGCAGCTCCGCCGACACCCGGAACCCGCCCCCGGGCGCGTTCCCGCTCTCCAGCCGCCCGCCCGCCAGGGCCAGCCGCTCGCCCAGGCCGGTCAGACCGTGCCCGCCCTCCGGGCCGGGGGACCGTCCGCACCCGTCGTCGGTCACGGTGACACGCGCGTTCCCGTCCTCGTGCGCCACGACCAGTTCCACGTTCGAGGCGCCGCTGTGCCGGATCGCGTTCGTCACGGCCTCGCGCACCACCCATCCGAGCACCGCCTCGGCCTCCGTCGGAGGCGGAGGCCCCGAACGCCGCACCGTCACCGTCATGCCCGCGCCCGCCAGCGCCGAGCGGGCCCGGTCCAGTTCGTGGCTCAGCCCGCTCTCCCGGTACCCCGACACGGCCTCCCGGATCTCGGTCAGGGACCGCCGTCCCACCTCCTCGATGTCGGCGGCCTGCGCGGCAGCCGCCGCGGCGTCGCGCGGGGCCAGCCGCCGCACCGCCTCGGCCTTGACCACGATCACCGACATGCTGTGTCCGAGCAGGTCGTGCAGGTCCCGGGAGAACCGCAGCCGTTCCCGGTCGACCGCCGCCAGGGCGAGTTCCTCCCGGGTGCGGCTCAGCTCGCGCACGGTCTCCCCGAGGCCGAGCAGCGCGGCCACCATGATCCCGGAGATGAAGGTCCCGTACCCGGAGACCATCGGCAGCCACAGTTCGTCGCTCCGGTGCCCGGAGATCACCCCCGCCGACCCGCCCAGGACGATCAGCGCCCCCACCAACGGCACCGTGGGCAGGGCGGTCCCGCAGGCGAGCGCCGCCATCATGAACAGGAACACCCAGGTCCCGCCGTAGGCCAGGGACAGCACGACGGCCAGCGCGGTGAGGACGACGAGCACGATGGAGACCCCCCGGTCGGCCCGCCGCGGCCGGGTGGGGTCCCGGGTGACCACGCCGGCGTACAGGGTCGCGAACAGCAGCAGCCCGGTACCGCCGAGCCACGGCCACGGGGCACCGCCGAACAGGTCGGTGACGGCGCCCGCGGTCAGCAGCAGACCGGGCAGGAACGCGGTGCGTCCCGTGGGCCCGGGGTGCGAGAGGGGATCCGGCACGTCCCCGAGGCCGCAGCCCCCGTCCCTCGGCCGATCCATGGCGTCCTACCCCTTCGTCGCCGGTCGCAGGAACGAGTGCACCGCGTACGCCCCGAAGAGCAGGGTCCATCCGAGCGACCCCGCCACGGTACCGGGAGCGGGCGCGCCCCCGGCCACGGTGTCCCACCCCAGAGAACCGAACAGGTGCCCCGGGGACCAGGCCGCGATGGCCGCCAACACGGTCGGGAACTCCGAGATCGGGAACCACAGGCCGCCGAACAGCGCCAGCACCAGGTTCACCACGACGTTGGTCGTCCCGGCGGCGGAGGGGGACAGCCGGTACCCGTTGGCGATGCCCAGCAGGACGAACGGCAGCGAACCCGCCCAGAGCAGCAGGGCCAGGGCGGCCCACTGCCAGGGCTCCAGCCGGATCCCGTTGAGGAGCATCCCGGTGAGCAGGACCAACAGGACGGCGGGCAGCACCATGAGCGAACCGGTGACCGCCCGCCCGGCCACGATCAGACCCGGGCGCAGGGGCAGCAGCCGCAGCAGGCGCAGCCACCCCGTGGACTTGTCCTCGGCGACGGCGCTGCCGGCCGACAGCCCGGCGCCGAGCGCGCCGTAGGCGGCCAGGCCCACCATGGACGTCAGCGCCCACCCGGCGTCGACCGGCTGGGATCCCCGGCCGATGCTCGTGAACAGCACGTACATCAGCACGGGGGTGCCGAGTCCGAAGACCACGAAGCCGGGATCACGGTAGGTGCGGCGGATCTCCAGACCGACGTAGGCGGACAGGAGGGTGACGGTGCGGATCATCGGTGGTCGGCCTTCCGGGAGGCGGGAACGGTGCCGGTGTCGGAGGTGATGCCGATGAAGGCCTCCTCCAGCCCGGCGGTGGCGACCTCCAGGTCGCGCACCCGGGTGAGCCCGGCCAGGGCGTGCACGGTCTCGTCGGAGTCGGTGGTGCGCAGCCGGACGCGACCGCCGAGGTCCTCCACGGACACGACCCCGGGCAGGGTCCCCAGCCCTTCCGGGAGGTCCGTCCCGGCGGGCCGGGTGAAGGACACGAGCCCGGTGCCGAACGAGCGGCGGATCCGCTCCCCGGTGTCGTCGGCGACGATCCGGCCCCGATCGATGACGACGACCCGGTCGGCGTTGAGGTCGGCCTCCTCCAGGTGGTGCGTGGAGAAGAGCACGGTGGTGCCGCGGTCGGTGAGGACGCGCATCGTCTCCCAGAAGGCGCGGCGGGCGGCCACGTCCAAGGCGGCGGTGGGCTCGTCCAGGACCAGTAGCCCGGGGGCGCCGACCAGGGCGAGGGCGAAGCACACCCGCTGGGTCTGGCCGCCGGAGAGCCGGTCGGCGCGGCGGCGAGCGACCTCGGTCAGCCCGGCCAGGGCGAGGGCCTCGGCGACCGGCGTCGGGTGGCGGTGGGTACGGGCGACGAACCCGACCAGTTCGCGGACGGTGACCCGGGGGATCGGCCGGATGTCCTGGAGCATCGCTCCGACCCGGCCGTCGTCGACCGCCTCGCGGGGGGAACCGCCGAACAGGCTGACGGTCCCGGACGTCGGGGTGTTCAGCCCGAGGAGCATGTCGACGACGGTCGACTTGCCGGCGCCGTTGCGGCCGAGCAGGGCCACCCGCTCACCCGCGCCGATGGCGAGGTCCACCCCGTCCACGGCGCGTACCGCGCCGAACTCCTTGACGACCCCGCTCAGTGTCACGGCCGGGGGCGCCGCGTGCGTCGTGTGCATGCCCCGAACGCTACGGACGGCCGTAGGCCCCCGGGCAGAGGGAGATGTACGGTCCTGTCCGGTACGAATGTCCCACTCGCAGGTCGGAGCCGGTGTGCCCCGGGACACGGGCGGGCCGGTGTCCCGGCGCGCACCTCGGTCGCCCGGCACCCCCCGGGACGCGGAGAGCGGCACGGCGCGTGGAACGCGGAAGGGGCGGGCCTTCTCCGTGGAAGGCCCGCCCTCGGGTCTTGTCAGCCTGTATCGGCGGCCGGAGCCCGTCCGGCCGTTCCCCCCGGAAGCGGCTCAGACCGGGGAGATCACTCCGTACGCTGGCTGGGGATGCCGGCCAGCAGGGCACGGACCTCCGTCTCACGGTAGCGACGGTGTCCGCCCAAGGTGCGGATCGAGGTCAGCTTGCCCGCCTTGGCCCAGCGTGTCACGGTCTTGGGGTCCACGCGGAACATGGTGGCAACCTCGGCGGGGGTCAACAGGGGCTCCGCCTCGGGCGTGCGAGTTGACATGTGTACGGCCTCTCCTCCTGGATCTGTGTGCCGATCCTTGAGCCTGTGATCCTGGCGCTGCGCCCGGATGTCCAATATTTCCTCTAGGTCCATATTGGCATCACCCGAGGTGATTGTGCGACCACTACTAGCAACTTTGCGTGTGGGAGGCCTCGGAAAGCCGCCCGTAGTCGCGTCACGCTAAGTGATTCTAGCGACACGTTTAGTGGCATGTGGCGTATTCGGTCAAAACTTCGTTCTCGGGCCTCGTTTTTCTCGATCCGGAGAGCACGAAGTGCTAAGGCGACCTGACCGAAAACCGCCTTCGGGCTTCCGGCGGAGGGGTCGCGCCTCCGGTGGGCCCCGAGGTGGAGGGGTGGGGGACGGAGAGGTGGGCTTCCCCTCCACGCACTTCCCTCGGGTGGTCGGGTCGCGCGGGATCGCCCGCGCGGTAGGGGTTCTCCGATGGTCGAGCGTGCTTTCAGTGATCGGGCGACTACAGTCTACGTCGATCCCTAACGGGCGTTATGCCCAGTTTCACCACGCTTGATGTCGTGCGCGGACGACGTCCGGGCTCGCACCGTTGTCACGTGCGAAAACAACCGGCTCGTGGAGGAAGAAACCTGGTGTACCAGGTTGGCGAACGGCGCGTCGTCGGTGTGCCCTCGCGCGAATTTCACGACGGAATGGGGGCGGATGTCCACGAAAAAGTGGGCATTCCATCACCCTCAGTTGGCGTGCTCCAGGGCGCGGATCGACCTCCACCGGCGAAGCAGTCGATCCCGCAGTTCCCTCACCCGCACCGCGTCGCCCTTCTCCAACGCCCGCACCGCCTCCGCCACCTCGGCCACCGAGCGGTCCTGTGCCAGCCGCTCGTCGTCGATCAGGTGCGGCAGGCCGCCGTAGTCCAGCTCCAGTAGGGACTTCGGATGGCCCACCGTCCGCAGCCAGTCGATGAGCCGGTCCGTCGAAGCCGAGACCGCGTGCCGCCCGACGCGCTCGCTCAGCACCGCCACCGTGCGCTCCAGACGCTCCAGGCCCGTCGCGCTCCGCGTCAGGTACACCAGGGCCCGGGTCGGCCCCGCGGAGGGCACCAGGCGGCGTTCCCCGTCCGAGAACGGCACGAACCACGGCACCGGTATCACCCAGTTGCTCGACAGGATCCCCGGACGGATCCGCGCGCCCGAGGCCCGCCACTCCCGATAGTCCGCCTCGACGCGTTCGGCCTCCCGCTCCGGCACGAAGGCCTCGCTCAACGCCGGCGCCGTCTCCTCGGTGAACTCGGTGAACGCCCGCCACGAGCGCAGCCGGGTCTCCCACGGGCACACGTACAGCCTTCCGTCCACCCGCCGGAGATAGGCGTTCGCGCTCTCCACGGTGGGTGCCACCACCGGCGGGGTGACCGTCAGCCTGCCCAGGCTCTCCGCCTGTTCGGCCGCCAGGGCCTGCGCGCGACGGGGGCGGTCGGGCGAGGCGGCGTACCCCTCCCAGTGATCCCGCTCGCTCGGTCCGAAGGACTCGATCGGCTGATAGACGCGGAGATAGGCGGTGTAGGGCAGCACGGAACGCATCGTGACACACATCCCGGCATGTGGCGCTCGCCACGCCCGAAGCCCCCGTTCCCCGCTCTGGAAGGGGTTCCCACGGCGCTGACCGAAGGGGAATCGGGTGGGGCCCGGGCCGCGCACCACATCCGTCACACCCGGGTGGCGTAGGCACGGCGGGGCCCGACCAGGTACGGTTGTACGTGTACGTAAGCTGACGCCTGTCGTCAGTGGCGTTTGACGGCCGTCAGCCCGATAGTCGGGTTGGTTAAGTGATCCGGCGTTCTGTCGGAACTCCATCGTTGAGGGGGTCGAGCCAATGGGGCGCGGCCGAGCCAAGGCCAAGCAGCAGAAGGTCGCCCGGAAGCTCAAGTACAGCACCGGTGGGACCGATCTTGATCGGCTGCGGTCGGAGCTGGGTGTCGCTGAGGATGAGGGATCTCCCGGACCTGTTCCGGACGATACCTACGCGGATTCTCACGACGACCTGATCGACCGTTACGCGGATCTCGTCGATAAGTACTCGGAGTCCGACAAGTAAGACGTCGGACAGGGGCTTCCAGGTCGCTCGGACAACACAGCCGACCTGTGGACACCACCGGTCCCCACGGGGGCCGGGCCGGACAGGTGGATATAGCCGGTGCGAACCACTGCGGTGGTTCGCACCGGCTATGTTCGTGTCCTTTTCTCACACGCCCGGGTGGTCACCGTTCAGGTGGGCCCGGCCGGAACCCGACCTCACCGTTCCCAGCCGCCAGGCGGGGACACCGCGTTCGGCGAGCACCTCCAGGGCGCGTTCGGCCGATTCCGCCGCCACGATCGCCACCATGCCCACACCCATGTTGAACGTGGCCTCCATGTCCTCGCGGGAGACCGAGCCCTTCTCCGCCAGGAAGCCGAACACGGGGTCGGGCGTCCACGTGGACCGGTCCAGGTCGGCGTCCACGTGGTCGGGCAGGGACCGGGACAGGTTCGCGGCCAGCCCGCCGCCGGTGATGTGCGAATACGCGTGCACCTCCACCGCATCGGTCAGCGCGACGCAGTCCTTGGCGTAGATCCGGGTCGGGGTGAGCAGCACCTCGCCCAGTTCGCCGCCCAGCTCCGGAACGTGCGCCGTCAGGTCCAGGTCCGCGGTGTCCACGATGTGGCGGACCAGCGAGTACCCGTTGGAGTGCGGGCCCGAGGACGCCATCGCGATGACGGCGTCGCCCTCGCGGACCCGGTCCGGGCCCAGGATCGCGTCACCCTCCACCACGCCGGTGCCGGCGCCGGCCAGGTCGTACTCCTCGGGGCCCATCGCCCCGGGGTGCTCGGCGGTCTCGCCGCCGATGAGGGAGCAACCGGCCTGGTGGCAGCCCTCGGCGATGCCGCCGACGATCTCGGCGATGCGCTCGGGCACCACCGCGCCGCAGGCGATGTAGTCGGTCATGAACAGCGGCTCGGCGCCGCTGACCACGAGGTCGTCGACGACCATCCCGACCAGGTCGATGCCGATGGTGTCGTGCCGGTCCAGCTTCTGGGCCAGCAGCACCTTGGTGCCCACACCGTCGGTGGACGTCGCCAGCACCGGGTCCTCGTACTTGGCGGTGTCCAGGCGGAACAGGCCCGCGAAACCGCTGGCGTCGGTGACCTGTTCGGGCCGTCGCGTACGCGCGACGTGGCTCTTCATCAGGTCGACGGCGCGCTCCCCGGCGGCGATGTCGACGCCCGCGGCGGCGTACGCTCCCGTCGCCTTGCTGTCGGCTGCCACGCGAGTTCTCCTCGTGCTGTGATGGATGTCGCCCCGGATTCAGGGCATGGCGGACGGACGCACGGCGGTGCCGCCGTGCGGACGGCTACTTGGCGCTCGTCGCCAGAGTGGAGCCCTCGGGGGTACCGCAGGACTTCTCCAGCAGGTACTTGCCCCGGGCGGCGGGGTCCACCTCGATCGGGTACACGCCGTCGAAGCAGGCCCGGCACAGGTCGTTCTCCGGGACCGTGGTGGCGGCGATGAGCTCGTCGAGGTCGACGTAGGCGAGGCTGTCGGCGTCCACGGACGCGGCGATCTCCTCCACCGACAGGTTCGCGGCGATGAGCTCGGCGCGGGTGGCGAAGTCGATGCCGTAGTAGCACGGCCACAGCACGGGCGGGCTGGAGATGCGCACGTGCACCTCGGCGGCCCCCGCGTCGCGCAGCATCCGCACCAGGGCGCGCTGGGTGTTGCCGCGCACGATCGAGTCGTCCACGACCACCAGCCGGCGGCCCTCGATGACCTCGCGCAGCGGGTTGAGCTTGAGCCGGATGCCGAGCTGGCGCAGGGTCTGGCTGGGCTGGATGAAGGTCCGGCCCACGTAGGAGTTCTTCACCAGGCCCTGGGCGAACGGGATCCCGCTGGCCTCGGCGTATCCGACCGCGGCGGGCGTGCCGGACTCGGGCACCGGGATGACCAGGTCGGCGTCCACCGGGTGCTGCTTGGCGAGCCGGCGGCCCACCTCCACCCGGGTGGAGTTGACGTTGCGCCCGGCGATGGTGGTGTCGGGGCGGGCCAGGTAGACGTACTCGAACAGGCAGCCCTTGCGGCGGGCGGGCGCGAACCGGCGGGACCGGACGCCGCGCTCGTCGATGGTGAGCAGCTCGCCGGGCTCGATCTCGCGGACCATCTCGGCGCCCACGATGTCGAGGGCGGCGGTCTCGCTGGCGACGACCCAGCCGCCGGCGTCGGAGGACCTGCCGAGCCTGCCCAGCACGAACGGGCGGATGCCCTGCGGGTCGCGGGCCGCGTACAGGGTGTTCTCGTCCATGAACACGAGCGAGAAGGCGCCCTGCACCCGCGGGAGCAGCTCCATGGCCGCTTCCTCGACGGTGCCGCCCTCGCTGGCCCTGGCGGCCAGCAGGTTGGTGAGGACCTCGGTGTCCGTGGTCGCGTTGCGCCTGCTGTGGGGCAGGAGCGCGGCCAGTTCCGGGGTGTTGATCAGGTTGCCGTTGTGGCCGAGGGCCAGGCCTCCCTCGCGCGCCGTGTAGAAGGTCGGCTGTGCGTTCTCCCAGACCGGTGAACCGGTGGTGGAGTAACGGCAGTGGCCGATGGCGAGGTGGCCGCGCAGGGAGTCCAGGGTCGCCTCGTTGAAGACCTGGGAGACCAGTCCCATGTCCTTGTAGACGACGATCCGTTCCCCGTCGCTCAATGCGATGCCCGCGGATTCCTGTCCGCGATGCTGAAGAGCGTAGAGACCGAAGTAGGTGAGCTTGCTGACTTCTTCGCCGGGAGCCCAGACCCCGAATACACCGCAGGCGTCCTGCGGGCCGCGTTCGAGCGGATCGAGGTCCATGGAGAGCCGGCCGTCGGAGTACGACACACTCACAGCTTAGTGCCTGGCGGTGGGGGCGGCACCACCCGGGGCCAGAGGGGGAGCTGTTCCGACAGGTCGGAGCGGGTTCCGCTGGCCCGCACCGCCCCGTCCCGAACCGCCTGCTCCCAGGCGGTATCGCCCACGGACAGGCGCAACCAGAGCTCCGGGGAGGTCTCCACCACACCCGGCGGGGTGCCTCGGGTGTGACGTGGACCCTCGATCGCCTGCACGGCCCCGAAGGGTGGCACCCGTACCTCCAGGGAGTTGCCGGGCGCCCGGTCGGCGAGCATCGCCAGGGAGGCCCGCACGGCCAGTTTGATCAGTGGGCGGTCGCCGCCGGCCAGCGCGGCCCGGACGCACGCCTCGACGGCGCTCTCCGCGGCCTCGGGGGCGGGTTCTCCGGCGTCGGTCAGAGCCTGGCGGACCCGGCGTACCAGGGCGGGTGTGAGAGTGGACGGCATGACCGAAAGCCTAGGAGGTGGGGTGGATCACGGGGGGATCGGTGTGGAGTGACGGGCGGGGCAATGCGATCGTGAACACGGGGGATACTTGCCATTGACGCTCAATGGCCCGAAAGTGGACATCGGAGAACTCCGGTGGTGCACTCCACCGGTCTCCCACCGATCGGGTGATTCGTGTCTCAGCGCACCGCTGGTCAGCGGGCGCGGAACACGGTAGCGTCCCGAACCGTCCCGGTGTCGTTGAGATTGGGAGGAATGCGATGGGCCCCTTCCCCCAGGGAGTTCCACGCGCCGGTGCCGCCGAACAGAACGAGGAATGACCGCGCACGCGACCGACGCGACGGCCCCTCGCGTCCCGACGAGCCGCTCGGCGGACCCGCTTAACATCCACCAAGGAACACCCACCGCACCATCGGGAGAGACGACGTGCGCCTCCGTTTGCGCCCGCGTGATGACAGCTACTACGAGTTGTTCACCGACTCGGCGAACAACCTGGTCATCGCGGCCCGCCTGCTGGTGGAGCTGATGAGTGACGGGGCGGATCGTGAGGCCATCGGTGAGAAGATGCGCGCCTGCGAGCATGCGGGCGACGACGCCACCCACGCGATCATGCGCCGTCTCAACAAGAGTTCGGCGCCTCCCCTCCACCGGGAGGACATCTACCGTTTGGCCTCCAACCTCGACGACGTCATGGACTCCATGGACGCCGCCGTGGACCTCATCGGTCTCTACGGCCTGGAACGTCTGCCCAAGGGGATCATCGACCAGATCGAGGTGCTGGAGCGCGCGGCGGAGCTGACGGCCGAGGCGATGCCGCGACTGCGCACGATGCAGGACCTCACCAGGTACTGGATCGAGATCAACCAACTGGAGAACCAGGCCGACCGGATCTACCGCAAACTCCTCGCGAAGCTGTTCAGCGGCGAGTACGACGCTCTGACGGTGCTCAAGCTCAAGGACGTCATCGAGGAACTGGAGACGGCCGCCGACGCCTTCGAGCACGTGGCCAACACGGTCGAGACCATCGTGGTCAAGCACGGCTGACTCAGGGCACCTCCCCGGAGAACACCAGCGGTGGGTACAGGGACGAGCCGTCCTCATCGCGGAACTCCAGGGTCCACTGGAGCGGGACGTCGCCCTCGATGATCAGGCAGTCGGTGTCCCAGCCACCGCTCTGTCCGGGGGCCAGGCTCGCCGGCGGGTTCACGACGTCGCCCAGGAGCTGGGGGAACGACTCCCGCAACGGGGCCCCGGAGGCGCAGGTCTCCAGCACGGAGCCGGTGTGCACGGGCTCGTCGGTGCCGTTGGCGGCGGTGACCGTCCAGGCGAAGTAGTGCAGGGGATCGAACCCGGCGCCCTCGTCGGGATCGGGGAGGGGCGCCTCCTCCGACGGCTCCCCCTCTTCGGATCCCTCCTCCGCCGGGTCCTCCGGGGGTCCGTCCTCCGACTCCCCTTCGGAAGGCTCCTCATCGGGCCCGTCGACGGGCCCGTCCCCGTCCTCGGGGTGCTCCTCCTCGGTGGGCGGCTCCTCGTCCTCCGGTGACCCTTCCTCCTCGGGGGAGGTCTCGTCGGTCGGCTCCCCGTCGGAGGACTCCTCCTCAGGGGATTCCCCGTCGAAGGGCGGCTCCTCGTCGGTGGGGTCGCCCTCGTCCTCCTCCTCGAAGTCCTGGGGCTCCTCGTGCTCCTGGGGCTCCCGGGGCTCCTCGGGGGTGCTCCGGTACCCCCCGTCGTCCGTACGGCGCTCCACGGCGCCCATGGTCACCGTGAAGCCGTCCTCGAACGTGTGGGAGCCGCCCAGCGGCAGGTGGACCGCCTGACCGTAGGGGAGTGGGGTCTGCGGTCCCCCCGGTTCGTTCGCGCCCTCGTCGGACCCCTCCTGGTCCTCCTGGTCCTCCTGGCCGGGCGGCCTCGCCGGCTCGGTCCCGGGTCCGGTCTCCTCGGACGGGGTGTCCTCCGGGACCGTGGTCTCGGCGGGCGGTGATCCCTCCCCGCCGGTGGTCTCCACCGGGACGACGACGCAGGCGGTCGCACACAGGACGACGGCCGCGACGGCGGCGAGTGCGGAAGTCTGCACGACGGGCCCTCCTCTCATGAGGCGGACATTAGGCGACATACCCCCATAAAAGCGTCAAATTTGCCAGGCTCAAGGGAAAGCAGAACGGACCATGCCCGACAGGCCTCCACCGGAGTCCACCCTCGACCTCGCGAACGGCGTCCTGAGCACCCCGGCCCGGGGGGTCGCCCCCCGTGCCCGCGCGCACGTCGTCGAGCACACCCGGCGCCGTGCCCTGTGCCGCCGCGACCCGGTGACGGCCGACGCCGAGGGCGGCGAGGAGACCGTCGCCGCCGCCCGGGGCGTCATCGCCTTCACAGGCCCGTGATCTCGCGCTCCGGTGCGGTCTCCCGGGCCAGCAGCGACCGGATGTACTCGTAGAACCCGTCCGCGTCGACGTCCTCGATCACCCGGGCGTTGGGCTCCAGGCCGTGCACGCCCCACGACATGGCCGAGTAGCCCCGGGTCAGCTCCCCGGCGGTCTCCACGTCCACGTGGTACGGCGACGCCTCGCGCACCAGCTCCGGGTGGAGCAGCACGGCGGCGGTCAGCGAGTCGGGGTGCGTGGTGCCGTCGATGCCGACCTTGCGGTCGAACTCCAGCGTCGCCGCGCAGACGCGGGTGAAGAACCGCGACAGGGGGGTGCCGAGCGCGGCGATCTCGTCCAGCCGTTCCTGCCCGAACACCGCGCGGCGCAGCGTCAGCGGGTCCCACGGCACCACGGTGATCTCGAACCCGGCGCCGAACACGGTCTTGGCCGCTTCCGGGTCGACGTAGAAGTTGAACTCGGCGGCGGCGGTGATGTTGCCCCGGCCGTTGTTGGAGCCGCCCATGATGTACAGCGACTTCACGTTGCCCGCGAAGTCGGGGTCCTTGATCACGGCGGCGGCGATGTTGGTGAGCGGGCCGATCGCCACGATCGACAGCTCACCGGGGCTCTCGGCGGCCAGCCGCACCAGGGCGTCCACCGCGTGCTCGGCCTCCGGCTCCCGGCCGGCCTGATCCATGTCCAGACCGCCGGAGCCGTCCCCGTGGACGTTCTCCGCGCTCACCCACGCGCGCACCAGCGGTCGCCGGGAGCCCAGGTACACGGGCACGGGAGACGCGCCCGCCACGTTCAGCGTCATGAAGGCGTTGCGCACCTGCTGGTCGAAGCCGACGTTCCCGGCGACCATCGTGATCGCCCGCAGGTCGGCGGCCGGGTCCAGCAACCCGACCAGCAGGGCGACGCAGTCGTCCTGCGCGGTATCGGTGTCGATCACCAACGGCACGGTCATTCCGGGGTCCCCCCAACGTCACGGGTGCCCGCTCAAGGGCCCCCTCCGCCCCCATTCAACCCCTCAACGGCCTCCTCCGGTCCCCGCCCCGACCGCCCCTCGCGCCTGCGGCGGGCTCGACGATCCGCAGCCGTAGGCCTTCGCGCACCCGACACCCTGGGCCAGGGTGTCGCGGAACACGTCCGGGGTGAGGGGGCCGGTGGACGGGACCCCTCGGGCGGAGCGGACGGCGTCAGGTCACCCGAAGCGGCCCGTGATGTAGTTCTCGGTCTCCTTCTTCTCGGGACGGGTGAAGATCTTGTTGGTCTCGCCCATCTCGATCAGCCTGCCCGGCTTGCCCGGTGCGGACAGGTTGAAGAAGGCCGTGCGGTCCGACACCCGGGCCGCCTGCTGCATGTTGTGGGTGACGATGACGATCGTGTAGTCCTCCTTCAGCTTGTGAATGAGGTCCTCGATCGCCAGCGTCGAGATCGGGTCCAGCGCCGAGCACGGCTCGTCCATGAGCAGGACCGACGGCTTCACCGCCGTGGCGCGCGCGATGCACAGCCGCTGCTGCTGGCCGCCGGACAGGCCCGCACCGGGCTTGTTCAGCCGGTCCTTGACCTCTTCCCACAGGTTGGCGCCGCGCAGCGACTCCTCGACCAGCCCGTCGGCGTCCGCCTTGCTCATCCGCTTGTTGTTGAGGCGGGCCCCCGCGATCACGTTGTCGTAGATCGACATGGTGGGGAACGGGTTGGCCTTCTGGAAGACCATGCCGACCTCGCCGCGGACCAGCACCGGGTCCACGTCGGGGGCGTAGATGTCCATGTCGTCCAGCAGCACCTTGCCCTCGGCGCGGGCACCCGGGGTGACCTCGTGCATGCGGTTGAGGGTGCGCAGGAAGGTCGACTTCCCACAGCCGGAGGACCCGATGAACGCCGTCACCGAACGCGGCTCGATGGTCATTGACACGTCCTCGACGGCGAGGAAGTCGCCGTAGTAGACGTGGAGTCCGGAGACGTCGATTCGTTTCGCCACAGGATGTTCCTCGTGATTACCGGGTTGGCGGGCTAGCGGGACTTCGGCGCGAACAGGCGGCCGATCATGCGGGCCAGGAAGAAGAGCAGCATCACCACGAGGATGAGCGTCAACGCGGCAGCCCAGGCCCTCTCGTAGTTGACCGCGCCGCCCATGCGGACCTGCGAGTAGATGAACACGGGAAGGCTCATCATCTGCCCGTCGAACAGGTTCCAGTTGATCGACACCGCCGACGATCCCGCGGTGAGGATCAGGGGCGCCGTCTCTCCGATAACGCGCGCGATGGCGAGCATGATCCCCGTGGTCAGCCCCGCGGCCGACGTGGGCAGCACCACCTTGGTGATGGTCCGCCACTTGGGCACGCCCAGCGCGTAGGAGGCCTCGCGCAGGTCCTGCGGGACCAGGCGCAGCATCTCCTCGCTGGAGCGCACCACGACCGGGATCATGAGCACGGCCAGGGAGATCGCGCCGGCGGCGCCGTTGGTGGCGCCGGGGCCGAACAGGATGATCCACAGGGCCACCACGAACAGACCGGCGACGATCGACGGGATGCCCGTCATGACGTCGACGAAGAACATGATGGTGCGCTTCATCCGACCGCGCGCGTACTCCACCAGGTAGACCGCGGTCATGATGCCGATCGGCACCGAGATCAGGGTGGCCATACCGGTGATCGCCAGGGTGCCGACGACGGCGTGGTAGGCGCCGCCGGCGTCCATGCTCGGCAGGACGCCGTTCATCGACACCGACAGGAAGTAGCCGTCGAACCGGGCCAGGCCGTTGGCGGTCACCGTCGACAGCACCGACACCAGCGGCAGCATCGCCAGCGCGAAACACACGTAGACGAGGGCGGTGACCAGACGGTCCTTGGCCTTGCGACCACCCTCGACCCGCGCGGAGGCCGTCACGACGATCACCGTGTAGGCGAGGGCGGTGAGCACCCCCCACAGGATGAACCCGAAGGAGGAGAAGGCGAGCAGGACGCCCGCGACCACGGCGGCCGAGGAGGCCAGCAGGGCGGCGGGGAAGTAACGGGGCAGTGACCCGCTGCGCAGGTCGCGACGGGGCGCGCCGGTGCCGGGCCCGGTCGGCTGAGCGGTCGTCAGGCTCATCAGGACTCCTTGTTGCCGCGCGCCACGATGTAGCGTGCGCCCATGTTGACGACCAGGGTGATCGCGAACAGCACCAGACCGGCGGCGATCAGCGCGGAGACGCCGTAGCCGGTGGCCTCGGGGTACTGGAGGGCGATGTGCCCGGCGATGGTCTGGTTACCGCTCTGGAGCAGGTTCCAGGAGACGATCAGGGAGGGCGACAGGATCATGGCGACCGCCATGGTCTCGCCCAGGGCGCGGCCCATGCCGAGCATGGCCCCGCCGATGACGCCGGACTTGCCGAAGGGCAGGACGGCCAGGCGGATCATCTCCCAGCGGGTGGCGCCCATGGCCAGGGCGGCCTCCCGGTGTCCCTGCGGGACCTGGTGGAAGACGTCGCGGGACATGGCGGTGATGATCGGCAGGATCATCACGGCGAGCACGATGCCCGCCGTGAGGATGGTGCGGGCCGAGGTGGAGGCGGGGCCGGCGAACAGCGGGATCCAGCCGAGGTTGCGGGCCAGCCCCTCGTACACCGGGACCAGCTGCGGGGCGAGGAAGCCGATGCCCCACAGGCCGTAGACGACGCTGGGGATCGCGGCGAGCAGGTCCACCATGTAGCCGAGCAGCGAGGCGAGGCGGCGCGGCGCGTAGTAGACGATGAACAGCGCGATCCCGACGGCGACCGGGGTGGCCAGCAGCAGGGCGATGCCGGCGGCGAGCACGGTGCCGAACGCCAGCGCCCCCACGCCGAAGGCCGGGTTCTCGCGGACGTTGGCGTCCCACGCCTTGTCGGTGATGAAGTTCGCGGTGTTCGCGCTCAGCGAGGGCCAGGCCTGGACGATCAGGAAGGCCGCGACGCCGGCGAGGATCATCAGGATCAGGATGCCCGAGCCTCGGGCGAGCCCGGCGAAAGCGACATCGCCGATCCGGCGCTTGCCCTTGGACGGTGGTGCCACCGTGGGCGCGTCCGTCGTCGTCATGTATCGGCTCCGGTTCGGAAAGGTTTCAGTGCCGGCCGCCCGCCCCCCGCGGGCGGGCTCCGAGCCCTGTCGGGTTCGGGTGTCCTTCCTCGGGGGATCACCCCGCGGGAGGCCACCGCGACCACCGAACGCGGAGAGGTCGCGATGCGCCGAATGCGAAGGTAGGCCCGCTAAGTGACCAGATATCCCAGGGAAGGTGAACGAGAGATGAACGAGATGTCGCACTACCGTGGCGACAAAGGGTTTGCCCGGTTAATGTGACAAGCGGCACGTGCGGGCGTGTCGCCCGTTCACGTGTTTCCCACGTCCCGGGAACCGCCCTCCGGCGGCGCGTACATCACGTCGGTGTCCCAGATGTCGAATCCGAGCGAGGTGTACAACCGCACGGCCGCCTCGTTGTCACCGTCGACGTACAGGTGAACCCAGGGCAGTCCGGCGTCGCGCAGGTGCCGCAGCCCCTCCAGCGTCAGCGCGCGGCCCAGGCCGGTGCCCCGCCAGGCGGGGTCCACCCCCACCACGTACACCTCGCCGACGGGCTCGCCGTCGGTCAGCCCGGCGCCGTCGGCGTGCACCTTGGTCCAGTGGAACGCCGCGACCCGACCGTCCTTGGTCGTGGCCAGGAAGAAACCGTGCGGGTCGAACCAGTCCTCGACCTCGCGCTGCAACAGGTCGTCGAGTGTCAGCCGCCCCTGTTCGGGGTGGTGGGCGAAGGCGCGCGCGTTGGCGTCCAGCCAGGCCTGCTCGTCCTGGCCCACCACGAAGGCGCGCAGCCGAACCCGCTCGGCCACCTCGGGGCGCAGCCGGACCTCGGGGAGTTCGGTCGCGCTCGCGGGGCCGCCCCTCTCCCCTCCGGTGATGTCGCGCAACGGCATGCGCATCTTGTGCAGTTCGCGGACGGCCCGCCAACCGTCCCCCTCGGCCACCGACACCGCCTGCGGGGTGCGGCCGTGCGCCCAGACGCGGACCCCGTTCGGTCCGGCGTCGCGGTGGACCGAACGCAGCAGCGCGGTTCCGTGGCCGCGTCCCCGGTGGGGTGGGTCCACGACGACCTCGCCGGAGTCGGGTTCGCCCTCGATGCGTTCGACGAACGCGAAGCCCACGATGCGACCGTCCTCGGCGATCACGTGGAACCGGCTGCTCCCCGAAGGGGCACCGTGGCGGACGCGTAGAAGGGTGTGTTCGGACAGGGGGGCCACGCCGTCGGCTCTACGGGCGGCCTCGGCGAGCGTCAACACCTGGTCGGCCGGTCCGGCCGCCAGGTCGTCGGTGACCAGCGGGGTGCTCATGGACCGAAAGCCTACGACGGCGGGGTCGTAAAGATCCCGTTGGCCTCGCCCCCGAACGGATCCGCCCCGGCCTCGCGGGTGCGGAGCCGGGGCGGATCGGACGGTCCGGGGCATCAGACCTTGCGGCGTCGGCCCTGGTAGACGGCGATTCCTGAACGGACTCGGCGGGTGGGGGCCAGCGGAGCGGCCAGCAACAGGGTGAGCAGGAAGGCGGCCAGCAGCACGGCCGGGGCCATGTTGGGCCCCATGTCGGTGTGCTCGGCGGCCACCTCGGTGCCCTCGGCCGCCTCCTCTGACGTCGGGGTGACCAGCGGCAGTTCCGCCAGGTCCTCCTCGCCGGGCAGCACGTCGGGGAGTTCGGCCTCGTCACGGGGCAGGGTCGGGATGACCGCCTCGCCGGTGGGAGGACTGCTCACCCCGCCGCGCGGAGGGGTCGAGGGGGTGGACGTGTTCGAGGGCGTACCGGGGGGCCGGTTCGCGGCGCTCTCGCCGTTGCCCGGCCGGTCACCGGGGGAGGAGGTCGCGGTCGGGCTCGGACGTCCGGGGCTCTCCGACTCGCTCGGGGAGGGGGTGGACGGTCTCGTGGGCGACTCGGTGGGAGTCGGGCTCGGCGTCGGGCTCGGCGTCGGGCTCGGTGTCGGACCGGGTGTCGGACCGGGAGTCGGGCTCGGTGTCGGACCGGGCGTCGGGCTCGGCGTCGGGCTCGGTGTCGGACCGGGAGTCGGGCTCGGTGTCGGGCTCGGCGTCGGAGCGGCGACGGTGACCGCCCACACGCCCGAGGAGATGGTGTGCCGATCGGCCGTGGAGGTGTCGTCACAGCCGGTCTCGGGGTCGGCGGCCGTGAAGGTCAGGGTGGCGACCACGTCGGTCGATCCGCGCGGGGACCCGGTGACCGCGACCGCGTCGGTCGCGCCGGTGGCGAGCGGTCCGGCGACGAAGCCGTTGACCTGGAACGTGCCGGCGGTCAGATCGATCAGACAGATGTCGAGGGGTCCGGTGTTGCTCACGGTGAGCGTGTTGGGCGGGGCCTGGGCGCCGAGGGAGATCCGATCGGCGTCACGCTCGAAGGAGAGCGCCGCGACCGGCACGGGGTCGCCCGGGAGGGCCGGCTCGGCGGCGGCCGGAGACACGATCGCGATCAGGCTGGAGCCGACGAAGACCGCACCGAGGGCGATGCCGACACTTCGGAGGGTGAGCGGGGTACTCGCGGCGGTGGTGGGCATCGAGGCGGTTTCACTCCTTACGACCGGCGCGCCATGCAGGGGACCCGCACCCGGCCGAGGAGCCACGCCGCGCCTGACCGCTCCCCGTTCCCGGGTGCCCCACAGATCCTAGGGCGTCCTTGCTTCGAACACGAGGCCCCACACACCACCGTTTTTCCCGACCGCCGCCGGCCGGGTCCACCGGGCCGCCCCTCGGTCGGCCGTCACGCTCTCGGGCCTCACCGATCACTCCCGGGTACGACGCCGGGGCGCCCGTCTCGGGTGGTCGTGCCTTCGCGGTCCGGCGCCCGTCTCCGGATACGACGCCGGGGCGCCCGCGTGGTGCGGACGCCCCGGCGGCGGAAGGGGTCCCGGGAACCCCTGAGGCCGAGGGGTGACGGGGTCGGCCGGTCAGCCGGTGGCGGCCTCCGTACGGGCGGCGGGAAGGGCGGCGTCGGCGCCCTCGGTCGACGGCGGCTGCCCCTTGCTGACGGGGTCGGGCACGAACCGGTAGCCGACGTTGCGCACGGTGCCGATCAGCGACTCGTACTCCGAGCCCAGCTTGGCGCGCAGCCGCCGGACGTGAACGTCGATGGTCCGGGTGCCGCCGAAGTAGTCGTAACCCCAGACCTCCTGGAGGAGCTGGGCCCGCGTGAACACCCGGCCCGGGTGCTGTGCGAGGAACTTCAGCAGCTCGAACTCCTTGAACGTGAGGTCGAGGATGCGGCCGCGCAGGCGGGCGATGTAGGTGGCCTCGTCGATGACGAGGTCACCGCGACGGATCTCGTCGGGGTCGTCGGTGCCGGCCTCGGCGGAGCCGACGGCCAGGCGCAGACGGGCCTCGACCTCGGCCGGACCGGCCGAGGTGAGGATGAAGTCGTCGACCTGCCAGTCCGGGGTGAGCGCCGCGACGCCGCCCTCGGTGAGGATCACCAGCAGCGGGCAGTCCAGCCCCGTGGTGTCGAGCAGTCGACAGAAGTTCCGGGCGGCGGCCAGATCGGTGCGCGCGTCGACCAGAATGGCGTCGACCGGAGCACTGGAACCGGCTCCGGCGCCGGACGCCAGGAGTGCGCCGGCTTCGGCGGGCGCCACCCGCACAGAGTGCAGGAGGAGTCCGAGAGCGGGCAGCACGTGATCGGACGGTTCGTTGGAGTTCGTCAACAGAAGCAGATGGCTCATGCGTCTCTTCCCGTCACCCCGCGCTATGCGGACGAACGAAGGCGCCTTTGCCCCCGGTGAAGATTTGTTTAATACGTCGCCTCCGAGCAACACCAAGGATAATCAACAGATGGCGAAGTGCACTATCAGGTACTGGGCGGCGGCCAAGGACGCGGCGGGAATCGCCGAGGACGCGGTCGACGCGCGGACCCTCGAACAGGCTCTCGACGCGGCGCGCCGACTCCATCCCGACGACCGCTTCCTGCGTGTTCTCGGGGTTTCCTCGTTCCTGATCGGCGAGCGCCCGGTGGGTCGCAGGCCGCACGGTGACATTCCGGTCACGGATGGGACTGTGATTGAGGTCCTACCCCCCTTCGCCGGTGGGTGAGGGGTCCGAAAAAGCCGTGGAATCCGGAGGAAACATGACCGAAATCCCTGACTGGGCGGGGCGGGCGCGCGTGGTGATGCTCGGCCGGGAGGGCTGCCATCTGTGCGAGGACGCCTGGCGGATCATCGACGCGGTGGCCGGTGAGTCCGACGCGAGCCGGATCGAGGTGTCGTTGGACGAGGTCGGCACGGCGGACCGCGAGGAGTACTGGGACAAGATCCCGGTCACTTTCGTCGACGGCTCCCGGCACGATTTCTGGCGGGTGGACGAAGGGCGGCTGCGGGCCGCGTTGAAGGGCTGAAAGCGCGGAGATCGTCGCGTCGCGAAAGTCGTCCGTCATGTGTGAACGGGTTTCCCATTCGGCCCTGGAACGGTCGAGAGGGGACAGGGGATAACACACCGTCCCATCGGTGCCGTTCCGTGCCGTCGGTCGTCGGATCCTCCTCGCCGCGATCGCCCCGGAGGCCCTCGCGGAACGGCCCCGGTGGGAACTTGTGAGCCGACCGTCACAACCGACCCCACTTTGTGCGTGCTTTCACAAGCACGTAACCTAGGGTCCTCGAAGCAGAACTCCCCGGGGGCGTACCCCGGGCCCCGCATCCCCGCGCCCCCGCCCGCACCACCGCCGCTCAGGAGCACCCGCCCGTGACCAGTCGCCCGCCCCGGGAGAGGGGAATCCCGGAGGCCACCGTCGCCCGGCTCCCCGTCTACCTGCGCACGTTGCAGGCGCTCCAGGACCGGGGCACCCTCACCGTCTCGTCGGAGGATCTGGCCTCGGCCGCCGGGGTGAACTCGGCCAAGCTCCGCAAGGACCTCTCCCACCTGGGCTCCTACGGAACGCGCGGCGTCGGTTACGAGGTCCGGTACCTCGTGTACCAGATCTCGCGTGAGCTTGGTCTCACCCAGGACTGGGCCGTGGCCATCGTCGGCATCGGCAACCTGGGGCGCGCACTCGCCAACTACGGGGGGTTCGGGACGCGCGGGTTCCGCATCGCGGCCCTGCTCGACGCCGACCCCACCATGGTGGGCCGGCGCGTGGCGTCCCTGGACGTGGGGCATATTGACACCCTGGAGTCCGTTGTCCGCGACAAGGGCGTCTCCATCGGGATCATCACCACACCGGCCGTCGCCGCGCAGGCGGTCGCGACCCGTTTCGTCGAGGCCGGGGTGAGCAGCATCCTCAACTTCGCCCCGGTCGTGCTGAATGTGCCGGACGGGGTCGATGTGCGTAAGGTCGACTTGTCCATCGAACTCCAGATCCTGGCCTTCCACGCACAACGCCGCAACGGCGACGAGGACCACGGCGCGGAACCGGCGGGACTGGAAATGACGTGAACATCGGGGCCGTGAGGCCCGCACAAGGGTCGTGAGGCCTGCATGGGCGGCGGCGATGAGCGAGCGTGCGCCGCGCTTCGGGGGGTCGCCCGTGGGGGGACGGGCACCCTGCCGGAGCATGGAGAGACGCTGATGTAGTGCCTGCATAGGAGAATGCGGATGAGTGTCCTGGCCGTGGGGTTGAGCCACCGGAGTTCGCCGGTGGCGCTGCTCGAACGCGTGGCGTTGAACGGAGAGACGCGCGCCAAGGCGGTCGAGGAGATGGTCGGCGCCGAGTCCGTCAACGAGGTCATGGTGGTCTCCACCTGCAACCGGACGGAGATCTACGCCGACGTCGACGCCTTCCACGGCGGCGTCTCGGCCATCACCGAGCTCCTGTCGTGGCACACCGGCGTCCCCCTGGGCGAACTCTCCGAGCACATGTACGTGCACTACGAGGAACGCGCCGTCCAGCACCTGTTCTCCGTCACCTGCGGGCTCGACTCCATGGTGCTCGGCGAGGGCCAGATCCTCGGCCAGGTCCGCGACGCCCTCAAGTCGGGGCAGGAGACCGGCTCCGTCGGCCGCGTCCTCAACGACCTCGGCCAGCGCGCCCTGCGCGTCGGCAAGCGCGCCCACACCGAGACCCACCTCGACCACGCCGGCGCCGACATGGTGAGCTTCGGCCTCACCGTCGCCCTGCGCCACCTGGGTCTGGGCCCCACCGGCGGCAACGAGCTGACCGCCGACCGCACCGTCCAGACGATCGGCGCCACGCCCCCGGTCGGCTGCCCCATGTCCGCCGCCGCCGGTGACACCCACCACGCCCCGGGCCTCGCCCGCGCCACCGCCGGCCCCCTGGAGGGCATGCGAGTCCTCATCCTCGGCGCGGGTTCCATGAGCGCCCTGTCCGCCAACACCGTCGCCCGCCAGGGCGCCGCCACCGTCATCGTGGCCAACCGCACCCGCGAGCGCGCCGACCGCCTCGCCGAGTGCCTCACCGAGGCCTACGAGGGCGTCGCCGCCCGCTCGGTGCCCTTCTCCGACGCCGCCGCGACCCTGCCCGCCGTCGACCTCGTCATCTCCTGCACCGGCGCCCAGGGTCTGGTCCTGACCGCCGACGCGGTCGCCGCGGCCACCGCCGACCGCACCCGCCCCCTGGTCTTCCTCGACCTCGCGCTGCCCCACGACATCGACCTCGCCGTCCGCGACCTGCCCGCCGTGCGCCTCGTGGACATCGAGGACCTGCGCCAGGCCGCCACCCTCGGCGGCGGCACCGGCACGGGCCGCGGCGGCGTCCTCGAACTCGTCCGCGACATCGTCGACGAGGAGGTCGCCGAGTTCCGCTCCGTCCGTCGCGCCGCCCAGGTCGCCCCCACCGTCGTCGCCCTGCGCGCGCAGGCCCGCGGCGTGGTCGAGGCCGAGCTGAGCCGCCTGCACGGCCGACTGCCCGAGGACCTGGACGACCGCACCCGTGAGGAGATCACCCGGGCCATGCGCCGCGTCGCCGACAAGCTCCTGCACAGACCCACCGTGCGCGTCAAGGAGCTGGCCGCGGCCCCGGACGGGGAGTCCTACGAGGCGGCCCTGCGCGAACTGTTCGACCTCGACGACACCACGATCACGGCGGTACGACCCGCCCAGGAGAAGGCATGACCGGCAGCACCGGGCCCGCCAGGCTCGCCACCCGTCGCAGCACCATGGCCACCAGCCAGTCGCGGATGGTGGCCGACGCCATCACCGAGCGCACCGGGCGGGCCATCGAGCTGGTGCTCGTCACCAGCTTCGGCGACGTCACCAAGGCCCACCTGACCCAGCTCGGCGGCACCGGCGTCTTCGTCAACGCCCTGCGCGACGAACTGCTCGCCGACACCGTCGACTTCGCGGTCCACTCGCTCAAGGACCTGCCCACGGCACCCGCCGACGGCCTGGTCCTGGCCGCCATCCCCGAACGTGACGACCCCCGCGACGCCCTGTGCGCCCGCGACGGCCTGAAGTTCGCCGACCTGCCCGCCGGGGCCAGGGTCGGCACCGGCTCGCCGCGCCGCGTCGCCCAGCTCGCCGCCCTGCGCCCCGACCTGGTCTACGTGCCGATCCGCGGCAACGCCGAGACCCGCCTGGGCAAGGTCGCCTCCGGTGAACTCGACGCCGTCGTCCTGGCCTACGCCGGACTGGGCCGGGTCGACCGGCTGGCCGACGTCACCGACGTCTTCGACCCCGAGCAGGTGCTCCCCGCACCCGGGCAGGGCGCCCTCGCCGTCGAGTGCCGCACCGAACGCCGCGACGGCGACCTGGCCTACCTCGCCTCCGTCGACGACCCCGCCACGCGGCTCGCCGTCGTCGCCGAACGCGTCGTCCTGGCCGAGCTGGAGGCCGGCTGCGCCGCGCCGGTGGGCGCCCACGCCCGCTACGACGCGGACGGCCGCGAACTGCGCCTGCGCGCCGCCGTCGTCGCCATCGACGGCTCCGAGGCCGTGCGCGGCGAGCGGGCCGCCACCCTCGACGCCGTCACCGACCTGGACGGGGCCGTCGCCCTCGGGCGGGACCTGGCCCGCGCCATGATCGCCGACGGGGCCGACCGGATCGTCGCCGCCGCCTTCGCGGAGAGGGACACACCTTCCGAACCCTGACCCCGCCCGCCGGCGGGCGGGTCCGGATCCGCCGGAATCGACCACTTCTCGGCGCCCGCGCCCCGGGACACGGCCACACAGAGGAGTCCAGCACGTGAACGCCAACGTCAACCCCCTGCCGGAGGAGCAGCGCGCGACCACGCGACCCGGGCACGTCGCCCTCGTGGGCGCCGGACCCGGCGGCGTCGAGCTGCTGACCCTGCGCGGCGCGGAGCTGCTCCGCGACGCCGACGTGGTCATCACGCTGCGCGAGCCCGCCGCCGAGGAGTTGTCCGGCTTCCGCGACGAGCTCCTCACCCACTGCCGCGAGGACGTCACCACCGTCCGGGCCGAGGACATCGGCGACGTCAACGCCTTCGCGGTGGCCCGCGCCCGTGAGGGCCTGCGGGTCGTGCGGCTCTTCTCCGGAGATCCGTTCTTCGGCTGCCGGGGCGCCGATCTGGTCCTGGCCTGCCGTGAGGCCGGCGTCGACGTGGAGGTCGCCCCCGGCGTCTCCTCGATCACCGCCGTGCCGACCTTCACCGGGATCCCCCTCCTGAACGAGGGCGCCACCGAGGTGCGCGTCCTCAACGCCCGCGCCCGAGGCGCCGAGGTCGACTGGCACGAGGCCGCCGCCAGTGACGCCACCCTGGTCATCCTGGGCGGGGACGCCCCCCTCGACGAACCGGCCGAGTTCCAGGGACCCGGCTTCGACGTGCTCTGCAAGACCCTCATCGCCGGCGGGCGCCCCGCCGCCACCCCGGTCGCCGTCGTCCGCGCCGGGGGCACCACCCGCCAGACCACGGTCGCCTCGACCCTGGCCCGTCTGGTCGCCGACCTCAAGGCCAAGGACGCCAAGGGCCACCACCTCACCGCGCCCGCCATGATGATCGTCGGCGCACCCGTCGCGCGCCGGACGGAGCTGTCCTGGTACGAGAGCCGACCGCTGTTCGGCTGGCGCGTCCTGGTGCCCCGCACCAAGGAGCAGGCCGCCGCCCTGTCCGAGCAGTTGAGCGACCACGGCGCGGTCCCCGAGGAGGTGCCCACCATCTCGGTGGAGCCGCCGCGCACCCCGCAGCAGATGGAGCGGGCCGTCCGCGGCCTGGTCACCGGCCGCTACCAGTGGGTGGCCTTCACCTCCGTCAACGCGGTCAGGGCGATCCGCGAGCGCCTGGAGTCCTACGGCCTGGACGCGCGCGCCTTCGCCGGTGTGAAGGTCGCGGTCGTCGGCGAGGCCACCGCCCGCGCCGTCCGCGAGTTCGGCATCCAGCCCGACCTGGCCCCGCCCGCCGACGCCCAGTCCAGTAGTGGCCTGGTGTCGGTGTGGCCGCCCTACGACGCCGAGATCGACCCCATCGAGCGGGTGCTGCTGCCCCGCGCCGACATCGCCACCGAGACCCTGGCCGCCGGTCTGACCGAACTGGGCTGGGAGATCGACGACGTCACCGCCTACCGGACCGTCCGTGCGGCGCCGCCGCCCGCGCCCGTCCGAGAGGCGATCAAGGGCGGCGGGTTCGACGCGGTGCTGTTCACGTCCTCCTCCACGGTGCGCAACCTGGTGGGGATCGCGGGCAAGCCGCACAACACCACCGTCATCGCGGTGATCGGCCCCGAGACCGAGAAGACCGCCATCGAGTTCGGCCTGCGCGTCGACGTGGTGGCGCCCAAAGCCTCGGTTTCGGCCCTCGTGGGGGCACTTTCGGAGTACGGTGCCGCCAAGCGCCTTGAGGCGATCGAGGCGGGCAAGCCCGTCCTCAAGCCGAGCCAGAAGCGTCGTGGCCGCCGCCGCAAGCTCTGAGATCCCGCCCGCGCCCGTCCGACACCACCTTCTCCGGGAGCACCGACATGAACACCACCGGTCACGAAGCGGCCTTCCCCGTCGCCCGGCCGCGCCGCCTGCGCCGGGGCCCGGCCCTGCGCCGCCTGGTCGCCGAGACCAGGGTGGCCCCGGAGAACCTCGTCCTGCCGATGTTCGTCAAGGAGGGGATCCCCGAGCCGGTCGCGATCTCCTCGATGCCGGGCCAGTTCCAGCACACCCGTGACAGCCTGCGCCGGGCCGCCCACGAGGCGGCCGAGGCCGGGGTCGGCGGCGTCATGCTGTTCGGCATCCCGGCGCGCAAGGACGAGCGGGGCTCGGCCGCCGACGATCCGCACGGGATCGTCCAGGAGGCCCTGCGCGACCTGGCCAAGGACGTCGGCGACGCCCTCGTGGTGATGGCCGACCTGTGCCTGTGCGAGTACACCTCGCACGGCCACTGCGGTCCGCTGGAGGCGAACGGGCACGTGGACAACGACCTCACCCTGGAGCGGTACGCGGCGATCGCCGCCGCCCAGGCCGAGGCGGGCGCGGCCGTGGTGGCGCCCAGCGGCATGATGGACGGCCAGGTCGCGGCGATCCGCGCCGGGCTGGACCGGGCCGGGTACGCGCAGGTGCCGATCCTGGCCTACGCCGCCAAGTACGCCTCCTCGTTCTACGGCCCGTTCCGCGAGGCCGCCGAGGGCGCGCCGCGGTTCGGGGACCGGTCCGGCTACCAGCAGGACCCGGCCAACGTCCGGGAGGCGCTGCGCGAGGTGGCCCTGGACGTGGCCGAGGGCGCCGACATGGTCATGGTCAAACCGGGCCTGGCCTACCTCGACATCGTCGCGAAGGTGGCGGAGACGTCCCCGGTGCCCGTGTCCGCCTACCAGGTCAGCGGCGAGTACGCGATGATCGAGGCGGCGGCCGAGCGCGGCTGGATCGACCGTGAGCGGGCCATCCTGGAGACCCTGACGTCGTATCGTCGGGCCGGGGCCGAGCAGGTCCTCACGTACTGGGCAACCGAGGCGGCACGTCTGCTCCGGTAGCGCGACCGGTTCCCTCCCCGGTCGCGGTCGCCGGGTGCGGGTCCGTATCACCAGGACCGCATCTGGAACATCGAGGATCACCGGGGAGGGCTCCATGGCCGATGTGTTGTACCGACGGAAGCGGCGTCCGGCGATGGACGGCATGGTCGACGCCGCGCTGGGCTACGCGGCGCTGGGGTGGCCGGTGGTGCGGGGGACCGCGCCGGGTCACGACCGCGCCTGTACCTGCGATCGGATGGGCTGTCCGGACCCGGCGGCGCATCCGGCCACGATGGCCTGGGGGGTGGAGGCCAGCACCGACGGCGACACGATCCGGCGGTGGTGGGCGGCCGACCCCGAGGCGAACGTGATCCTGCCGACGGGGCGGGTGTTCGACGTGTTCGACGTGCCGCGCGAGGCCGGTGTGATGGCGCTGGCGCGGATGGGCCGGTCGGGCGTGCCGGCGGGGCCGGTGGCGGCACTGGGTTCGCGTTACCTGTTCTACGTGGCGACCCGCTCCCCGGTGGACGAGGACGAGTGGTGGTCCTGCCATCTGGACTGCGTCCCGGAGGCGATCGAGGATATGCCGGGGCTGCGGTGGCACTGCCGGGACAGTTTCGTCCTGGGCGCCCCCTCCCGGTTGTCGGGCGGCGGCAGCGTCTCCTGGATCCGGACCCCGCGCGACGGGGGCGGGACGGTGGTGCTCCCCGATCCGATCGCCGTACTGGGGATTCTCGCGGACGCCAGCGAGGAGTTCACCGAAGGCGATCGGTAGCATCATTGGCATGGGGACTGTTCACTCCAGTCCCACAATTCACTTTGTCCCCTCGGCCCGCCGATAGCTTAATGCCCATTCACCGGCGGGTTCTCCATGGGATGCCGTTCGTCCCGGTACGAAATCTCTTTTTCATTCGCTGTTTACATATCACCATTGCGTGGTTACTCTCATGGGAGCGCTCCCGCACAGAGCGCACATGCCCCTCCAGGCCCTCCCGGGCCCGCCGCCGAGATCCCTCCGATACCCGTACAGCACGGAACGCGCAGAAATGGGAGCGCTCCCGAAAAACGGGTCCACCCCGCCGGAGAAAGCCATGCCCCGCTCACCCCCATTCGCCACGCCCCCCTTCCTCGGATTCCACGCAGTCGTCGCGAGGACCCCCCGTCCGGCGACACCTTCTTTCCTTTCCCTTCGGGTCCCCCAGCCTCAAGGAAGTAGAAGATGAGCAGAATCCACCGTGCCGCGACCTTCGGATCGTCGCGAGCACGAAGAGGCCCGGCCGCGTTCTCCGCCCTCGTGGTGGGCGCCGCCCTGGCCATCGTCCCTTCGACCCCCGCCAGCGCCGATGCCGGTTGCGCCGTGGACTACACGGTCAACGACTGGGGCTCGGGTTTCACCGCGAACGTCGAGATCACCAATCTGGGAGACGCCGTCAACGGCTGGACCCTGGAGTGGTCCTTCCCCGGGAACCAGCAGATCACCAACCTCTGGAGCGGCACCCACACCCAGAGCGGGGCCAACGTCGCGGTCTCCGACGCCGGGTACAACGGCGCCATCGCCGCCGACGGCTCGGTGAGCTTCGGGTTCAACGCCTCCTACTCCGGCTCCAACGCGGCCCCGCTCGCGTTCGAGCTCAACGGCGTCCTGTGCGACGGGGCCGTCGACCCCGACCCGGATCCCGACCCGGACCCGGATCCCGATCCCGACCCGGATCCCGATCCCTCCGACCGCGTGGACAACCCCTATGTCGGGGCCGACGTCTACGTGAACCCGATCTGGTCGGCGAACGCCGCAGCCGAACCCGGCGGTGCCGCCGTGGCGGACCAGCCCACCGGCGTGTGGCTCGACCGCATCGGCGCCATCGAGGGCAACGACAGCCCCACCACGGGCTCCATGGGTCTGCGCGACCACCTGGACGAGGCCCTGGAGCAGGCGGACGGCGACCCCCTGGTGTTCCAGGTCGTCATCTACAACCTGCCCGGCCGCGACTGCGCCGCCCTGGCCTCCAACGGCGAACTCGGCCCTGACGAGATCGACCGCTACAAGAACGAGTACATCGACCCGATCGCCGACATCCTCGCCGACTACGAGGACACCGAGCTGCGCGTCGTGGCGACCATCGAGATCGACTCCCTGCCCAACCTGGTCACCAACGTCTCCGGACGGCCCACCGCCACCCCCGAGTGCGACGTCATGCTGGCCAACGGCAACTACGTCGAGGGTGTGGGCTACGCCCTGGCGTCCCTGGGCGCCATCGGCAACGTCTACAACTACGTCGACGCCGGTCACCACGGCTGGATCGGCTGGGAGGACAACTTCACCGCCTCGGCCCAGATCTTCTACCAGGCCGCCAACGCCGCCGGTGCCACCCCCTCCGACGTGCACGGCTTCATCGCCAACACCGCCAACTACTCGGCGCTGAAGGAGGACCACTTCGCCATCGGCCAGACCATCGGCGGCGTGCCGGTCCGCCAGTCCTCCTGGGTGGACTGGAACAACTACGTCGACGAGCTGGGCTTCGCCCAGGGCCTGCGCCAGGAACTGGTCTCCCAGGGCTTCCCCTCCGACATCGGAATGCTCATCGACACCTCCCGCAACGGCTGGGGCGGCCCCGACCGGCCCACCGGACCGGGACCGCAGACCAGCGTCGATGCCTACGTCGACGGTGGCCGCTACGACCGTCGCATCCACCTGGGCAACTGGTGCAACCAGTCCGGGGCCGGTCTGGGAGAGCGCCCGCAGGCCGCTCCCGAACCCGGCATCGACGCCTACGTGTGGATGAAGCCCCCGGGCGAGTCCGACGGGTCCAGCGAGCTCATCGACAACGACGAGGGCAAGGGCTTCGACCGGATGTGCGACCCCACCTATGAGGGCAACGCGCGCAACGGCAACAGCATGAGCGGCGCCCTGCCCGACGCGCCGGTCGCCGGACACTGGTTCTCCGCCCAGTTCCAGGAACTGCTGGACAACGCCTACCCGCCCCTGAACTGATCCCCCGCCTCTCGGGGATCACCGGCCGGGCGGGGGACGGAATCGACCGCCCCCGCCCGGTCACCCACAGCGAGCACGGATAACCACAGCGTCGGTGCCCACGGCACCCGCACCCACACCACCCGACCCCGCTCCCCGGTCCCGCCCGCGCGGGTGGCGTGGCTCCGCCATGCCCCAACGCGGGCCGGGCCCCGGGGAACCGGGGAACCCGTCCAGGAGGACGCAACGTGCACACCCCCCGCACGGACGCGCGTCGCCCATGGCGCCGTCCCCTCCCCCTCCTCGCGGCCACCGTCCTGACGGCCGCACTGCTCCCGGCCGCACCGGCCGCCGCCGACCCGATCTGCTCGGTCGCCTACAACGTCACCAACGACTGGGGCAGCGGCTTCACCGCCGACGTCACCGTCACCAACCAGGGCCAGGCCGTCTCCCCCTGGAGCCTGGGCTGGGACTTCCCCGGCAGCCAGCGGATCACCAACGCCTGGAACGCCACCGTCTCCCAGACCGGGGCCTCGGTCACCGCGACGGCCCCCGCCTGGGCGCCGGGGCTGGCCACCGGGCAGAGCGCCACGTTCGGCTTCCAGGGCACCGGCTCCGGTGCCGCCCCCACCGAGTTCACGCTCAACGGGGTCTCCTGTGACGACGGTGAGGACCCCGGACCGGAGGAGGGCGAACTGCTCGTCTCCCCGGAGTCCCTCAGCGTCGACCCGGGCGGCTCGGCCACCTTCGACGTCCACCTGTCCTCCGCCCCCGAGGACGACGTCGCCGTGAACGTCGAGCGCACCTCCGGCAGCGACGCCCTCGCCGTCACCGGCGGGGCCGACCTGACCTTCACCGCCGACGACTGGGGCACGGCCCAGGAGGTCACCGTCACCTCCTCCGGCGACGGCACCGGCGACCCGGCCCAGGCCGTGTTCACCGTCGCCGCCGACGGATACGACCCCGTCACCGTCACGGTCCGCGAACGCTCCGGCGCGGCCAACGCCTACGAGGCCGAGTTCCTCACCCAGTACGACAAGCTCAAGGACCCCGACAGCGGCTACTTCCGCGAGTTCGACGGGCTCCTGGTGCCGTACCACTCGGTGGAGACCCTGATCGTGGAGGCGCCCGACCACGGGCACGCCACGACCTCCGAGGCCTACAGCTACTACCTGTGGCTGGAGGCGACCTACGGGCGCATCACCGGCGACTGGGCGCCGTTCAACGCCGCCTGGGCGTCGATGGAGACCTTCATCATCCCGGGCACCTCCGACCAGCCCACCAACGCCTCCTACGACCCGTCCGCGCCGGCGACGTACATCCCCGAGTCCATCGACCCCTCGGACTACCCGATGGAGCTCGACCAGGGTGTGCAGACCGGACAGGACCCGCTCGCGAACGAGCTGAGCAGCACGTACGGGACCGACGAGGTCTACGGCATGCACTGGCTGCTGGACGTCGACAACACGTACGGGTTCGGGTTCTGCGGCGACGGCACCGACGACGCCCCCGGCTACATCAACACGTTCCAGCGCGGCTCCAACGAGTCGGTGTGGGAGACCGTGCCGCACCCCTCATGCGACACCTTCGAGCACGGCGGTCCCAACGGGTACCTCGACCTGTTCACCGACGACGCGAACTACTCCCAGCAGTGGCGCTACACCAACGCCCCCGACGCCGACGCGCGCGCCGTCCAGGTCGCGTACCAGGCCCACGAGTGGGCGAGCGCGCAGGGCAACGAGGCCGCCATCGCCGACAGCGTCTCCGACGCCGCGCGCATGGGCGACTACCTGCGCTACGCCATGTTCGACAAGTACTTCAAGGAGGTCGGCGACTGCGTCGGACCCCAGGCCTGCGCCCCCGGCTCCGGCAAGGACTCCGCGCACTACCTGATGTCCTGGTACTACGCCTGGGGCGGCGCCCTCGGCAGCGCCGAGTACCCGTGGGCGTGGCGCATCGGCGGATCCTCCGCCCACCAGGGCTACCAGAACGTGATGGCCGCCTACGCCCTCTCCGAGGTCGACGCCCTCACCCCCGAGTCGCCCACCGGCGCCCAGGACTGGGCCACCAGCCTGGACCGGCAGCTGGAGTTCATCCAGTGGCTCCAGTCGGCCGACGGCGGCATCGCCGGCGGCGCCACCAACAGCTGGGAGGGCGACTACGGGCAGCCGCCCGCCGGCACCCCCACCTTCCACGGCATGTTCTACGACGAGAAGCCCGTGTGGCACGACCCGCCGTCGAACCGGTGGTTCGGCTTCCAGATCTGGGACATGGAGCGGGTGGCCGAGTACCACCGCATCACCGGTGACGAGCGCGCCGGGGACATCCTCGACGCGTGGATCCCGTGGGCGATCGACAACACCACGGTCGGCACCGACGGCGAGTTCGCCATCCCCGCCGACATGGAGTGGAGCGGCGCCCCCGACACCTGGACCGGGACGTCGACCGGCAACCCGAACCTGCGGGTCGAGGTCGTCTCCCACAACCAGGACGTGGGCATCGCGGCCGGTCTGGCCAAGACGCTCATGCACTACTCCGCCGCCACCGGCCACGAGGAGTCGCTGGAGGTCGCCGAGGGGCTGCTCGACGCGCTGCTGCACCACGAGGACGAACTCGGGATCGCCATCCCCGAGGTGCGCTCCGACTACCGGCGCTTCGACGACCCCTACGACTCGCCCGACGGCGGCCTGTACGTGCCCGACGGCTGGACCGGGACCATGCCCAACGGCGACGTGATCGACTCCGACTCCACGTTCGTGTCGATCCGGTCCTTCTACGAGGACGACCCGGACTGGCCGAAGGTCCAGGCCTACCTCGACGGCGGCCCGGCCCCCGAGTTCACCTACCACCGGTTCTGGTCGCAGGTCGACGTGGCCACCGCACTGGCCGTCCACGGCGAACTCTTCGGCTGACCCACGGCGGTCCGATCGAGGCCCGCCGACCACGAGCGGGGGAGGGGCCGGGTCCGGCCCCGGTCCCTCCCCGTCACACCACGAAGGAACCATCGATGACGACGACGAACGGAAAGAGAGGGCGGGGACGCCGCACGGCGAGACTGCTCGCACCGGTGTTCGCCGCGGCCCTGGCCCTGAGCGCCGGGGCGACCGCCCACGCCGAGGACCCGCCCCTGCGGGACCTGGCCGACCAGCAGGGGTCGCGCATGGGCGTGGCGGTCTCCGCCCACCTGCTCGACGACCCGAGGTACGCCGAGATCGCGGCGACCCAGTACAACTCCGTCACCCACGAGAACGAGCTCAAGTGGGAGACCGTCCAGCCGCAGCGCGGTCAGTTCAACTGGTCGGGCGCCGACCGGCTGGTGGACTTCGCCCGCGCCAACGACCAGGACGTCTACGGCCACACCCTGGTGTGGCACAGCCAGCTGCCCTCCTGGGTGGCCGACGGCGGCTTCAGCGCGCCCCAGCTCGAACAGGTGATGGACGATCACATCTCGACGGTGATGGGCCGCTACGCCGGCGACATCGACTACTGGGACGTGGTCAACGAGGCGTTCAACGAGAACGGCACCTACCGGGACTCGGTGTTCCACCGGACCCTGGGCCCGGACTACATCGCCACCTCGCTGGAGATGGCGCACGAGGCCGACCCCGACGCGCGCCTCTTCATCAACGACTACAACGTCGAGGGGATCAACGCCAAGAGCGACGCCCTCTACGACCTGGCGTCCTCCCTGCTCGACCGGGGCGTGCCCCTGCACGGCGTGGGGTTGCAGTCGCACCTCATCGTCGGCCAGGTGCCCTCCAGCATGCAGGCCAACATCCAGCGGTTCGCCGACCTCGGGCTGGAAGTGATCATCACCGAGCTCGACATCCGCACCACCACCCCCGCCTCCGAACAGCAGCTCCAGGCGCAGGCCGCCGACTACACCCGGGTCTTCCAGGCATGCCAGGCCGTGGACGGCTGCGGCGGCGTCACCGTGTGGGGCGTCGACGACGGCCACTCGTGGATCCCCGACGTCTTCCCCGGTCAGGGCGCGGCCCTGCCCTACACCGCGAACTACCAGGTCAAGCCCGCCTACTGGGCGATGCACGAGGCCCTCGGCGGGGACCCCGGCGGCGACCCGGGCCCCGGGCCGGGCGACGGCTCCTGCACGGTGACCTACACCGTCTCCAACCAGTGGAACCAGGGAGCCGTCGTCGACGTGACCGTCCGCAACGACGGCGCGGCCACGGTCGAGGGCTGGACCCTCACCTGGACCCAGCCCGCCGGCCAGCGGATCACCTCCGCCTGGAACGCCACGGTGACCCAGAACGGAAGCGCCGTGACCGCTGCGGCGGCGTCCTGGAACCGGGTGCTGGCACCCGGCGGCAGCGCCTCGTTCGGCTTCCAGCTCACCCACCAGGGGCAGGTCGCGAGCCCCGACGCGTTCGCGCTGAACGGCGCCGACTGCGACTGACCCCCGCCCCCTACCCCTTCCCCCAGGGCGTCCGCCGGACGCCCGCACCGACCCCCGGGGCACCCGACCCCCACCACGGGTGCCCCGGGCCCGAACCACCCACCCAGCCCCGAGGACCGGAACTCCTCCGCCCGGTCCTCGGGGCGCCCCTCCCCTGGAGACGCCGATGCGCACCCGGATCGCGCTGGCACTCGGGGCCGCCCTGGCCCTGGTGGCCTCCCTGTTCGCCTTCTCGCTACCCGCCCACGCCGACACCGGCTTCCGCGTTCAGGACGGACGCCTCGTGGACGCCGCCGGCAACGACTTCCTCATCCGCGGCGTCAGCCACGCCCACACCTGGTACACCCACCAGACCGGATCCTTCGCCGACATCAAGTCGCTGGGCGCCAACACCGTCCGCGTCGTCCTCAGCAGCGGCGACCGCTGGAACGAGAACAGCGCCGCGGACGTGGAGAACGTGGTCTCCCTCTGCAAGGCGAACCGCCTCGTCTGCATGTTGGAGGTCCACGACACCACCGGTTACGGCGAGGAGGGCGCCGCCGCCACCCTCGACGAGGCCGTCGACTACTGGCTGCGGATCCAGGACGTCCTCCACGGCGAGGAGGACCACGTCCTCGTCAACATCGGCAACGAGCCCTACGGCAACGACCAGGGCGTCAACCAGGCCTGGGCCGCCGACACCATCGACGCCATCGAGCGGCTGCGCGCCGCCGGATTCGAGCACACCCTCGTGGTGGACGCGCCCAACTGGGGCCAGGACTGGCAGGGCATCATGCGCCGGGACGCGCCGCAGGTGGCCGCCGCCGACGACAACACCGTGTTCTCCATCCACATGTACGGCGTCTACGAGCAGGAGTCCACGGTCGTCTCCTACCTGGAGCACTTCGTCAACGCCGGCCTGCCGCTGATCGTCGGCGAGTTCGGCCACGACCACAGCGACGGGAACCCCGACGAGGACGCCATCATGGAGCACACCCGTCGGCTCGGGCTCGGCTACGTCGGCTGGTCCTGGAGCGGCAACGGCGGCGGTGTGGAGTACCTCGACATGGTCGAGGGCTTCGACGTGAACCGGCTGACGCCGTGGGGCGAGCGCATCTTCCACGGACCGGACGGCATCGGCGAGACGTCCGTCGAGGCCCCGATCTACGGCGGTGGCGGCGAACCGACGGACCCGCCCACCGAAGAGCCCAGCGAGCCGCCCACGGAGGAGCCCAGCGAGCCGCCGACCGACCCCGAGGGCGAGTGCACCGCCGAGTTCCGGGTCACCAACGAGTGGTCCGGCGGGTTCCAGGCCGAGGTCGAGGTGACCGCGCACACCGCCCTCACCGGCTGGGTCGTCACCTGGACCTCCCCGGCGGGCCAGACCGTCGCCCACTCCTGGAACACCGACCTGAGCACCTCCGGCGGCACCGTCACCGCGCGCAACGTCGCCTACAACGGCACCGTCGCCGCCGGTGCCGCCACCACCTTCGGACTCATCGGGAACGGCACCGCCGTCGCCCCCGACCCCGCGTGCGCCGCGGCCTGACCGGCCGCGGCGACCCCGGCCGGGCGACCGCCCGGCCGGGACTCCCCCACCCGAAAGGAAGAACACCCCCCATGGAGAGGACCCGCACCCGCAATCTCCTCACCGCCGCGGTGGCGCTCGGCGCGCTCGCCGTCGGCTACTCGGTGGTGGTCGCGCCCGAGCCCGCCGAGGCCCACGGCGCGTTCACCTACCCCGCCTCCCGCACCTACGCCTGCTTCCAGGACGCCACCGGCGGCAGCTCCGGCGGCGCCCTGGCCCCCACCAACCCGGCCTGTGTCGACGCGCTCGCCGAGGGCGGGGACTACGCGTACTGGAACTGGTTCGGCAACCTCATCGGCAACTCCGACGGACGGCACCGTGAGTTCGTCGCCGACGGCGAGCTGTGCGGTCCGACCCCGCAGTTCAGCGCGTTCAACGCCGCCCGCGACGACTGGCCGTCCACGCCGTTGCAGGCCAACACGACGGTGGAGTTCCACCACAACGCCTGGGCCGCGCACCCGGGCACGTTCTTCACCTACGTCACCGAGTCGGGCTGGGACCCGAACCAGCCGCTGGACTGGGACGACCTGGAGCTCATCGACACGGCCGTCAACCCGCCGCTGCGCAGCGGGGGAGTGGCGGGCGCCGAGTACTACTGGGACGTGGACCTGCCGAACCGGTCGGGCCGACACGTCGTGTACTCGGTGTGGGAGCGGTCGGACAGCCCGGAGGCGTTCTACAACTGCTCCGACGTGGTGTTCAGCGGCGGGAACGGGGAGCCCGAGCCCACCGACCCGCCCGAGCCCACGGACCCGCCGGAACCGACCGACCCCCCGGAGCCGACGGACCCGCCGACCGACCCGCCGGCGGACGAGTACTGCACCGCCGAGTACCGCGTCCTCAACGAGTGGTCGGGCGGCTTCCAGGCCGAGGTCGAGCTGACCGCCGGTGAGGACGGCGTCGACGGGTGGATGGTCGACTGGGTGTTCGCCAACGGCCAGACGATCTCCAGCCTGTGGAACGGCACGGTGGTCAACCACGGTTCGCACCACGAGGTGAGGAACCTGCCGCACAACAGCCTGCTGGACCCGGGCGAGAGCACGAGCTTCGGGTTCACGGCCAACCACCCGGGCGGTGTGAACATCGTCCCGCTCCCGGACTGCGGCCCCGCGTAGTCCCCGAACCCTGAGAGGACCAGGAGGGCCCGGGCACCCGCCCGGGTCCTCCGCCTCGCCTGAGACCGGGCCGGATGCGACGGGCGCGGGGGCGCCCACGGGCCCTCCCGGCGGCCGGCGGTTCACGCGGCGATGGGGAGTCCGGCCGAGCGCCATTCGACGATGCCCTCCTCCAACAGGGCGGCGCGGCGGCCGTGGGCGGTGAGCAGGCGCACGGCGTCGTAGGAGAGCACGCAGTAGCGGCCCCGGCAGTAGGCGACGACCTCGACCCCGGCGGGCAGCTCCGCCAGTCGGTCGGCCAGTTCCGACAGGGGGATGGACACGGCGCCGGGGATGTGGCCCGCGGCGTACTCGGACTCGGGGCGCACGTCCAGCACCAGCGCGGAGCCGTCGGCGGCCGAGGACAGCAGCTCCCGGCGGCCCACCAGCCGGATGCCGTCGTGGTCCAGGTAGGCGCGGCGGACCGCCTCCACGTCCGCGTTGCGGCTGTCGGCGACCGTGCACAGCAGGGACATCAGCGCGGCCACGTCGTTTCCGGCCAGCCGGTAGTGGAGGCGGGTGCCCTCGCCGCGCACGGACACCAGCCCGGACCGGCGCAGGGTCTGGAGGTGGGCCGAGGCGGTCGTCAGCTTCAGCCCGGCGGCGTCGGCGAGGTCCTGGACGGGGCGCTCGCCCTGGGCCAGCAGTTCCAGGATCTCCAGGCGCTTGCCGTGGGCCAACGCCTTGCCGGTACGCGCGACGGCCTCGTACAGGTCGGTCTTGTCCATCTGCCCGCCCTCCTGTTATTCCATGATTCCATGGAATAGTGTACAAAGAACGGTCGCGGGGGGCCTCCCCGGCGCGGTGAGGAGGAGCGGGGCATGGACGAGGACCTGGGCGCGCTCCAGCGGAAGCACTGGCAGGACACCTACCGGCGCCATCCGGTCATGTACGGCTCGGAGCCCTCGCGGGCGGCGCGCTACGCCGCCGAGGTGTTCGCCGAGCGGAGCGCGGGGACCGTCCTGGAACTGGGCGCGGGGCACGGCCGCGACGCCCTGTGGCTGGCCGGGCGGGACCTGCGGGTACACGCCCTGGACTTCAGCCCCACCGCCCTGGACCGGTTGGAGCGGGACGCCGCCGAGAGGGGGCTGGCCGACCGTGTCACGGCCCGCGTGCACGACGCCCGCGAGGAGCTGCCGCTGTCCGACGCCTCGGTGGACGGCGTGTTCGCGCACATGCTGCTCTGCATGGCCCTGTCCACCGACCGGATCCGGGCCCTGGCGCGCGAGGTGCGTCGGGTGCTGCGCCCGGGCGGTGCCTTCGTCTACACCGTCCGCCACACCGGCGACGCCCACCACGGAACCGGGGTCCCCCACGGGGACGGGATCTTCGAGCACGGTGGATTCGCGGTGCACTTCTTCGACCGGGCCCTGGTCGAGGAACTCGCCCTGGGATGGCGTCTGGAGGAGGTACACCCCTTCGAGGAGGGCGACCTGCCCCGGCGGCTGTGGCGCGTCACCATGGTCCGCCCCGCCTGAGCGTGGTTCGGGGCGCGGAGCGGCGAGGGCGGTCGGACCGCGCACGAGTGCGCCTCCCCCGGGCGGGCCGTCGTGCCCCGGGCCGAAGCGGACCGGGGCATCGGGGCACCGCTCAGCGGACCTGGGAGACGAGCTGGAACAGGAGTTCGTGCACGAGGGAACGGGGGACCATCTGGTTGACGGTCGCGGAGACGTGGAGGTCCCGTTCCGGGACGTGGTACAGCGTGTTGCCGAAGGCGCCCGAGTGGCCGATCATCTCCGGGATCGGCGTGAACGGTGACAGCCACCGGGGGAGTCTGAGTCGCATGAGGCCGACCCCGTAGGTGATGGGGACGAACCGGGAGAAGACCGGGTTCCAGCGCTCCGTCATCTCCGCCAGGTAGTGCGCCGGGAACAGCTCGCCCGCCATGAACGCGCGCAGGAACCGCACCTGGTCGGCGGAGGTCGACACCACCGCGCCGTCGGGGGGGAACGAGGCGATCGTCTTCGGGATGCGCAGCGCGGTGCGACCGTGCAGGATCGGCGCGACCTCGTCGTAGCGGTCCAGCGTGTCCGGGGTGAACAGCCAGGTGTCGCGCAGGCCGAGCGGTTCGACGATCCGGCTTCGGAAGGCCTCCTCGTAGCCGCCGGAGGTGGCCACCTCGATGATGCGTCCGAGCAGCTGGTAGTTGGTGTCACAGTACTGCGCCCGGCCCGGCGCCGAGGGGGCGAACCGGCTCGGCATGCCCCTCGCCATCTCCAGGAGTTCCTCGAAGGTCCAGGCGGCGTCGGTGCGCAGCATGTCGCCCAGGAAGGTCGTGCCGTCCGGGCGCTTCTGCTCGAAGTAGTCCGGGATCCCCGACGTCTGCGTCAGCAGTTCGCGGATCGTGATCGCCGGGCCGTGGTCCCGCCCGCCGTGCGTGTTCAGCCCGCGCATCGTGTCCTCGCCGAGGATCTCCGCCGCGCGCGTGTCGAGGGTCAGGACCTTCTCGTCGCGAAGCCGCATGAGCATCGAGACGGTGTACAGCTTGGTGATGCTGGCGATGAAGTAGGGGCGGTCGGTGTCCCCGTGGCTCCAGGTGAACCCGGTGGACGGCTGCTCGATCGTGACGCTCATGGCCGACACCGCCGGTTTCGCGGCGTAGCGAGCCGCGATCCGGTGCAGTCGGGCAGAGGTGGGCGGATTCATGACGTGATCCCCTCCAGTCGTCGTTCGGTGGCGTCCAGCCAGTCGAGTTCGGTTCTCGCGTGGGCGATGCCGTTGGCGAGCGTGGCCAGACGGAGCACGCCGCCGAGCCCGAACTCGGCGACGTTGGCCGGGATCTCGATCGCCTCCAACGCCGCGAGTTGTCCGCTCAGCTCCCGTCGGCGGCCGTCCAGCAGTTCCCGGATCCGTTCCACCGGCATCCGGTCCGCGAAGAACAGTCGTGCGAGGAAGGGTTCGCGCGAGGGCTGGGCCTTCAGCGGGGAGGCGAGCCACCGGTCCAGTTCGGCCGAACCGAGGTCGGTCACGCTGTGCAGGTGCATGTTGGGGCGCTCCTCCTGCACCACGGTGCGGCGGACGGCGAGGCCGTCCTCCACCAGGCCGGCGAGCGTGCGGTAGATCTGCGACTGATCCGCCGTCCAGAAGTGCCCGACGCTCTCGTCGATCACCTTCTTCAACTCGTAGCCGCTCATCGGCTTGATGGACAGGATTCCGAGGATGGCGTGCCGTAGGGACATGGCTAGATGCTAGCTCACATATATGTGATGTCCAATAAATGTCAGTGCACATTCATCGGCGCGGGGTCATACTCCGGCGGACCCGTCGCCCGGCACGAGGTGACCCGCCCCGGTACCGCCTTCTCGGCCGGTCGACGCGAGTCGGGAGGCTCCCGCCCGGAGCGGCGCGGACATCGACCCGACGGCGAACGCCGTGCGGTCTCAGCCCTTCAAGACGTAGAAGCGCACCGGTGAGTTCGGCTCGAAGCCGATGCGCGGGTACAGGGGCGCTCCCGCCGCGGTCGCGTGCAGGGTGGCGCGGATCAGGCCGGTCGCCCGAGCGCCCTCGTACAGGGCCTTGCGCGTCACGGCCTCGCCGTAGCCCCGGCGCTCCCACTCCGGGGCCGTGGCCACGAGCGCGACGAAGAGGCGGCCGTCCGCCTCCACCGTTCCGGCGCACGTCACCGGAACACCGTCCCGCACACCCAGGTAGGCGTGGACCCCGTCCCTCCACAGCGTCGACCCGAGCAGTCCGTCCCTCCCGTCCTCCAGGGGGAACCCGTAGGCGCGCGAGTTCAGGTCCGCGTACGCCCGCAGGTGCTCGTCGGTGGACACCCGGACGAACTCCAGCTCGGGATGGGACGGCTCGGGAAGGGGGAGGAGGTCCCCGGCCATGCCGACCCCGGAGAAGGCGTGTTCCAGGCCCACCCTCTCGACGGCGGACGCGAGCCCCGCGCGCGCCTGGTCCGTGAGGAGGTCCTCGAAGAGCCACAGGAACCCGGGGCGCTCCTTGGAACGCATGACGTCGGCGGCCCGGCCCAGTCTCTCCTCGACGAGCCCCGGATCCGCGTCCACGTCGGTCAGCGTGACGCAGTTCCAGAACGCGAACCGGCTGTCGGCCCAGCGGACGGACACGCCCGGAAGGTCGCGCACGTCGGCGTCCGCGTCACGGTCGAGCACCATGGCGCGCCAGGCCACGGTGAGCTGCTCCATCGACTCGACCGACTCCGCGCGATCCGCCATCTGTACCCCTTCGGACGGTGGGACCTCGGGGGAAGCCCCTCTTCCGGGCACAGGATCGCCCACGGGCCAAGGGTTACCGGCCGGTTCGGCCGATCCGTGACCTCCACCGCTCCGCCGGGCGTCACGGCGGTGGCATGAAAAAGGGAGAGGGCCTTCGGCCGCTCTCCTCCACTCTCAATCTATAGCGCACCCCCGGGCTTGCGGCAAGACCCCCCTCGTGGCCCAGAATCGACCCTCGTGACCACATGCCATGATCCGGGGGACGATGTGAATACGCGGGCCACCAGTGTTTTCGACCTGCCGGACAATCTCGCCGCCAAGGCCGCGCCCGAACTGATCGCCGAGGACGCGCGGCACTTCGCGGCCATCGCGGAGAGCCTGGAGCGGACGATCGCCGACCTGTCCGAGCGCCTCGACACCGAGCGCATGGCGCCCGGCGGCAGGGGCCGGGCGGTGATGGACCGGGACATGGAGGTCCACCGGCTGAGTTCCCGCCTGCGCTCCCTGCGCCGCTTCGGCCTGGACCTGTGTCTGGGCCACATCGTCGCCGAGGGAGACTCCGAGCCCGTGTACATCGGACGGCTCGGCCTCAGCGACGAGGACGGGCGCCGCCTGCTGCTCGACTGGCGCTCTCCCGCCGCCGAGCCGTTCTTCGCGGCCACCCACGCCGACCCGATGGGTCTGGCGAGCCGCCGCAGGTACCGCTGGACGCGGGGTCGGATCACCGACTACTGGGACGAGGTCTTCACTCCGGCCGGGTTCGAGGGACACCACGCCTCGCTCGACGACCAGTCCGCGTTCATCGCCAGTCTGGGCGCCGACCGGTCCGATCGGATGCGGGACGTGCTCGGCACCATCCAGGCCGACCAGAACGCCATCATCCGGGCCGGTTCGAGCGGCACCCTCGTGGTCGACGGCGGCCCCGGTACCGGAAAGACCGTCGTCGCCCTGCACCGCACCGCCCACCTGCTGTACTCCGACCCGCGCCTGGGCCATCGGCGGGGCGGCGTGCTGTTCGTGGGTCCGCACCAGCCCTACCTGGCCTATGTCGCCGACGTGCTGCCGAGCCTGGGCGAGGAGGGGGTGCAGATCTGCACCCTGCGGGATCTCCTCCCCGAGGGCGCGACGGCCCCGGAGGAGAAGGACCCCGAGGTCGCGCGACTGAAGGCGTCCGCGAACCTGGTGAAGGCGATCGAGCCGGCCGTGAGGTTCTACGAGCAGCCGCCCACCGAGGGGATGGAGGTCACCACCCCCTGGGCCGAGGTCCGGTTGACCGTCCGGGACTGGGCCGAGGCGTTCGACGCGGTGGAACCCGGGACCCCGCACAACGAGGCGCGCACGCGGATCCTGGACGAACTGGTCGCGATCCTGTTCGACAAGCACGACCAGGACGAGAAGGAGGAGGAGGAGAGGTTCACGCCGGAGATGCTCCGCCGGGTGCTGGTGCGGAACCGGGAACTGATGACGGCCTTCTACCGCGCGTGGCCGCTGCTCGAACCCACCGACCTGGTCGGCGACCTGTGGACGGTTCCCGCCTACCTGCGCAAATGCGCGCCGATGCTGAGCATCGAGGAGATCCGCGCGCTCCAGCGCGAGGAGGCCCAGGCCTGGACGGTGTCCGACCTGCCGCTGCTGGACGCGGCCCGGCAACGGCTGGGCGACCCGAAGGCGTCGAGTCGCCAGAGCCGGCACCGGGCCTCGGAGCTGGCCCAGCGCGATCGCATGTCCACGGTGATCGACAGCCTGGTCGCCGCCGACGACGACGGTGAGGGCGTGGTGACGATGCTGCTCCTCGACGACATGAAGAACAGCCTGGTCGACGAGTCCGTGCTGCCGAGCCCGGACCGGGACGTGCTGGCGGGCCCGTTCGCGCACATCGTGGTGGACGAGGCCCAGGAGCTGACCGACGCGGAGTGGCAGATGCTGCTGCTCCGGTGCCCGTCGCGGAGCTTCACCATCGTGGGCGACCGCGCCCAGGCCCGACACGGGTTCACGGAGTCGTGGCGGGAGCGGCTGGAGCGGGTCGGGCTCGACCGGGTCGACCTGACGTCGCTCAGCATCAACTACCGGACGCCGGAGGAGGTCATGGCGGAGGCCGAGCCGGTCATCCGGGCGGCGCTCCCGGACGCCAACGTGCCGACCTCCATCCGGAGCGCGGGTGTTCCCGTGACGCACGGGGCGGTGGAGGAGCTGGACTCGATCCTGGACACGTGGCTCGCCGAGAACGCGGAGGGGATCGCCTGTGTCATCGGTGATCCCACGTTCCGTGCGACGTCCCGGGTCCGGTCGCTGACGCCGACGTCGGTGAAGGGGTTGGAGTTCGATCTGGTGATCCTGGTCGACCCGGAGGCGTTCGGGGAGGGGATCGAGGGGGCGGTGGACCGCTACGTGGCGATGACCCGCGCGACCCGGCGACTCGTCGTCCTCACGAGTTCCTGACCCGGGTCCCCTCTCCGTCGGTGGTGCGGGGTGGGGGCGGGTGCTCCGCCCCCACCCGGTGTCGCCCGGGTGGACGGCCTTCGGGTAGAGAGGGAGACCCCGCACCGCGGTGGACCGCCGAACCCTTCGACGAACGAGTCTCCGCATGTTCCGGTCGGCACGGACGGAGGCTTCCGGGAGCGCTTCTCGTGACCGCACACCTCGACATCGACGTGATCGTCTTCGACATCCTCGGGACCATGGTCGATGAGCCCGGCGGCCTCGGACGAGGTATCCGAACGCTTCTCCCGGACATCGACGACGCGAGGACGGCCGCACTCGTCGAGGTGTGGCACGGGTACGTCGACGAACAGCAGCGGGAGATGCTGGCGGGTCGCCGCCCCTACGCCGACAGCGCGGTGATCGACCGTGAGGCGGCGGCCCGCGTCGCGGCCGAGGCCGGTGTCGACGGAGAAGAGGGGATTCGTCTCCTGGCGGCCTCGGCGCAGCGGCTGGACCCGTGGGCGGACTCCGTCGCGGGGCTGGGGCGGATCGCCTCGCGGTTCCCGGTGGTCGGCCTGTCGAACGCGAGCCGCTCGGCGCTCACCCGTATCAACGCGCACGCGGGACTGCGCTGGCACCAGGCGCTCTCGGCCGAGGACGCCCGGGGTTACAAGCCCCATCCGGATGTGTACCGACTCGCGATCGCCAACGCGGGGTGCCCGCCGGAACGCCTGCTCATGGTCGCCGCCCACGCTTGGGATCTGCGGGGTGCGCGGGCGGTGGGCATGAGGACGGCCTACGTCGAGCGCCCGGTGGGGGACCCGCCCGGTGCGGCGGACTCGTTCGACCTGGAGGTGAGGAGCCTCGACGAGCTGGCCGCCGGTCTCGGTGTGACCTGATCATTCGGGACCGGGCGGTCGTTCCCGGGAGGGCCGGGACGGAGGGATGGGAGGGTGGCCTGAGTACCGGCGCAGGCGTTCCTCCAGTTGGTCGGGGGTGTGCTCGATCTGCGTGCGCCAGTGGGCCCGGGGGTCGCGATGGGTGGCCATCCAGAGGGAGCCGGTCCAGGCGATGCGGTGGGTGGCGCCCCAGGTCCGGTTCAGGCGTTCCAGGGTGAGCGAGGGGGGTTCCCAGCGGTCGCCGCGCACGTCCTCGTGTTCGTCGGGGTGATCGAGGTCCAGGACGCACACCCGTCGGGTGCCCTGGTGGTCGAGGCGGACCTCGCCGCACAAGGGAGGGAGGAGGAGGGGCATCCGCGTCATCGCCGGCCTCCAGCGGCTTCCAGGGCCAGGTCCAGGAGGCGGACGGCCTCGTGCGCGTCGCCGGTGCGCCGGGTGTGCTCCAGCGCGGTTCGCACGGCGGAGACCCGCCCGGACAGCGGGCTCGGGAGTTCGGTCCCCGACAGGTCGAGCGCTTCGACCGCCGCTTCCAGGAGATCGTCGAGATGGATTCCGTTCACCGGTCCACCTCCGTCCGGACATGGCGGAAAGCGGTAATCTCGTGCATGTTCGCACCTGCTCATTCGTGAGAGATCCGGGAGTGGAACCACGCCCCGGGGCTGTTATCGCAGCCGCCGGGGCACTTATTCGCACAAGCACCCGATTCGTGTCCGAACGGGGTGTTTGTGAAATTATGCTGCGCGGGATTCTCCCGCGCCTCCTACAGTGTCAACTTTGCTGGCATCCCCTCTGAACTGCAACGACATCTACGTGACTGGGTAATTGTCGAAAAAGTAGTGCAGGTTGTAGAGCCCTCGTGCAAGCATGTGCACATGCCGGACAAGGTCTTCAAGGAATGGGATGGCTGGGGGCGGGAACTCCGCAGGTTGCGCGAGGAGGCGAACCTCAGCCAGCTTCAACTCGCCCACAGGCTGCCGTTCCAGAACGGCCTCATCAGCGGTTTCGAGAGGGCGACGAGAAAGCCGAAACGGGAGCACGCGGTCGCCTTGGACGGGGCGCTTTCTACAGGCGACGTCCTGGAGCGACTGTGGCTGGAGGTCACGAACACCCGCGAGATCCCTGCCGACTGGCGAGACTTCGTCCGCCTGGAGCGCCAAGCCGTTGAGATCCGCGAGTACCAGATGGTTCTCATGCCAGGCCTGCTCCAGACCCGGGAATACGCTCATGCGGTTCTGCGGAACCACCGGAAGTGGGACAGCGACCGCAACGTCACCGAGCTGGCCAAGACCCGAAGCGAGCGCCTGAGCCAGATACGAAAAGAGACGCTGCTGTGGTTCGTCATAGACGAGGTGATGGTGCGTCGCGTGGTGGGGTCCCGGGAGGTTTTGAAGGAGCAGCTAGATCACTTGCTGCACTTGCTCAACAACCACCGCATCCGAGTAACGTTGATACCTGAGTACGCTCCCCAGCATCCAGGTCTTAGTGGCTCTTTCCGCATCATGAACCTGAGTGATGGCCGCATCGTAGGGCTCGCGGAGTATTGGGGAGGCCAGAACGTGGTGACAGGGGCGCAGGTCAACCAGCTTTTGAGCATCTTCAGCGGGCTCCAGGCCGAAGCGCTTTCTCCCATCGCGTCGTACGAGTACATCAAGAAGACGAGAGAGGCTCTCGCGTGAGCAACCCTGTTCGAGCCTGGCACACCAGCAGCTACACCGGTGGGAACGACCCCAACTGCGTCGAGGTTGCGGAGGGTGCCATGACTGCTGTTCGGGACACCCAGAACCGGGAGCTCGGGCACTTGGAGTTCTCCTCAGCCGAGTGGGCATCGCTCGTGGACACCCTCAAGTCCCACAGCTGAACGACTTCCCCAAGGGCGGCATTCTTTCCGGGTGCCGTCCTCGCCCGTACCCCTGCCGGTAGGTTCCGGAGTATGGATCGCAAACGCCTTCTGCTCGGTGCCACCCTCGTCGGCGGGGCGCTCCTCTGGAGCGAATGGACCCTGTGGCGGGCCTCCCGCGAGGATTACCCCGCGCCCGCCCCGCACGTCGACACCGACGCCGATGAGGCGATCATCGTCCTCGGGTACCCCAGCCGCCGCGGCGACCGCCCCGGCCTGATCCAGCGCTACCGTGTCCGGGTCGCCGTCCGGTCCCGTGATCCCCGGGCCGGACGCAGCGTTCTGATCTTCACCGGTGGCAACCCCCGACGTCACCACGCCCGCCGATCCGAGGCGGCCGTGATGGCCGATTACGCCGTTGACGTCTTCGGGGTGGACCCGGCCGACATCCTCTTGGAAGAGAAAGCGAACAACACCTGGGAGAACATCGAACTCTCCCTTCCCCTGGCGGAGCCCTTCCCGGTCGTGAAGATCGCTTCCAACACCTCCCACGCCCGCCGGGGTCGCCGGTACCTCCGAAAGCAGGCCCCGGAGATCGCCGACCGCCTGCGTCCCACCCGGGATCATCGACCGGGTGAACTCCTCTGGCTGAAGCCGATTATCGCTCTTTATCGGCGCTGAAACACCCCAAAAACGCGAAACAACCAAAGCGGACCAAAAGCCTTTTTCTTCAGAAAGGGAGCATTGCGCAGGGGTCGAACACCAGTGCCCTGAACTGCGAAGACGAGGAACCTTCGATCTTCTTCGGCGATCTGCCCGGAAACCGTACGCGGAACGATCGCGCGTGCCCTATTCTGGCGCCACAACCGCATATCGAGTGACCCCGCGACGCTAGTCGAGCGCCCGGGGCCGTGGTCAGCAATTCCCAAACCTTGAACGAATCGGATTGCCAACGTGCGCCAGTCTAGTGCCGCGCTCCTCAGGGCTGTCTTCGCCCTGCTCGGAGCGTTGCTGTCCCCTTCCCGCGGCCGTCACACCCGCCGCCGCTCCACCCGGGTCCGCCGCTACGCCCAGAACCCCAGGCCCGCGACCCGGCCCTCACCCCCGGCCGCCCCGCGCCCACACCACCCGCGCCTGAACCGGCCCCGCGAGGTCTTCCCGGCCGAGGAACTGCCGCTCGTGCGGCCCTACTACACCGCCCACGAACAGACCCGCGCCCAAGCCCGTGTCCAGGCCGAGGCGACCGCACGCCTGCACCGGTGGAGCGCACCCCGCGCACCCAAGGCCCCCGCCCCCGAGGCGCGCCCGTCCGCACCCCGCACCCCCGAGGTGCGTCTGCCCGAACCGCGTCTGCCGGAAGGGGATCTGCTCGCGCCCACCCCGCCCCCGGTCACCTTCGAGGACCTGGCGAAGGTGACCCGCGTGTGGATCGCCCAGCAGGAAAGCAAGGCGGCGGTGGGCGTATGACCCCGACCCGTGTGTGGACCCACCGCCTCTACCCCGGCGAGCTGCGCGAGCTGGCCCGGGTGCGCCGGGAGCTGACCGCCGACCTGGCAGGGTTCGACCCCGGCGTGGCCGACACGCTGGTGCTGTGCGGCAGCGAACTGTTCGCCAACTGCGTCAGGTACACCGCCTCGGGCACCGAGAACGGAGCGGTCATCCGTACCCTGTGGCTGGTCGGGGACCGCTCCCTCACCCTGGGGTTCACCGACGACGGCCTCGGCGGCACCGTGCCCCGCATCCCCACGACGCGCACCTCCGACGAGTGGGAGCGGGCCGAGGGACAACGCGGACTGCTGATGGTCCAGGAGTTGTCCACAGCCTGGGGATACTCACCCGTCTGCCCCTTCGGTGACCTGGGCACCCACACCTGGGCCACCTTCACCCTCACACCCACACCCACACCACTCACACGATGACCGGCACGGGCTCCCCACCCCACGGGGAGCCCTTCGGTCCATGATGGGGGAGCGATCGCACGCGAGGCATGTTCATCCCGTAGGGGCGGGTCACAGCCTCGCGTCGGTCGCCGACGACCACCCCCTCCACTTCGTCGGGCACGAACGTCCAAGGTCGTGTCCGCGCCCGACGGCGAGCCGTCCTCGTCCCTGCCGGGGCGATGACGGGCTCAGCAGAGGATGACTTCGAAGGCCGTGGCCGGTCGGCCGCCGTAGCGCTCGCCCGCGGACTGCGCCATGGCGGTCAGCAGTCCACGGGCGTCGGCCATCCAGTTCCCGCTGCCGAGCCCGTCGAGGTAGGCCCGGTGTGCTTCGAGCGAGGCTATGGCGGTGTCGAGCGTGCCGGTGATGTCGACGGCGTGCGTTGCGGACGGCGAGCCCGCGACGGCGGCGTAGCGCACCCCCTCCCACGGAGCGGGGCCGATGTCGGTGTGCAGGTGGCGGTTTCCGGCGTCGGCGACGGCGTCCAGGGCGGCGCGGCCGACGTTGCGGTGGTCCGGGGTGTTCCAGCGCGGTCCGGGCCAGGTCTCATGGTGATTGAAGGTGACCACGAGGTCAGGGCGGTGTCTGCGGATGGCGGCGGTGAAGTCCCGGCGCAGCGGCAGGCCGTACTCGATCAGTCCGTCCGGGTGGTCGAGGAATTCGACCGAGGTGACGCCGACGATCGCCGCGCTCGCGACCTGTTCGGCTTCACGCAGATTCGCGGCCTCCTCCGGTGCCATGGATGCGATACCGGCTTCTCCTCGTGTCGCGAGGAGGTAGGCGACCTTCTTTCCCGCGGCCGTCCATGACGCGATCGCTCCGGCCGCCCCGTACTCCAGGTCGTCGGGGTGGGCCACGATGGCCAGGGCCGTCTCCCAGTCATCCGGGAATCGGGCGAGGTCGCCTCGGTCTGCTGGTGCTGAGGTCACGATGTTCTTCCTTTGCCTGCCGGTGGGGACGGGCCGGATCGCCGGCCCGGCCCCACCGAGTGGTGAGAGTTCGTGCGGGCCCCGCTCGCCGGGGTGCGAACGCGGTGAGCGGGGCTGTCCGGGACGGTCAGCAGCAGCCTGCACCGGAGAGCTGTGCTTCTTCCTTCGCCGCCGGGTCGCAGCAGGCGCCGGCCTCGGTCGCGGCGGAACCGGTGCCGCAGCAGGGAGAGGCGGCGGCCTCGGGCTCGGCGGCGGGGGCCGAGGGCTGCGGGCCGCAGCAGGACGGCGTGAGGGTGGTCGGCTCACTCATGGGTGAACGCCTTTCGTGGAGAGGATCGCCGGCCGGCGGTGACCCGCTGGTTCGACGTTTGTCGATATATACTCTGGACTCAAACATCGATGTCTGTCAATATAGATACATGTCGAATAATCAGACGCAGGTCCTCCCGGTCGCCGAGGAGCAGACCGACCCTTGCTGCCCACCGCTGGCTTCGGCCCCCCTCTCCGAGGCCGACGCGTTCCAGGGGGCGGCCATGTTCAAGGCACTGTCGGATCCGGTGCGGCTGCGGTTGTTCTCCCGCATCGCCGCACATCCCAGCGGTGAGGCGTGCGTCTGCGACATCTCCGACGTCGGCGTCTCCCAGTCCACGGTCTCCCACCACCTGAAGAAGCTCCGCGATGCCGGACTGCTGACGTCCGAGCGCCGTGGCACCTGGATCTACCACCGAGTGGCGCCGGCCGCGCTGGACAGCATGCGGCGCATGCTCGACGGTTAGCTCCCCGCGCCGGTGGCCGAACATCGGTCGTCGTGCGGATTCCGCCGCCGGTGCGCCGTGCCCGTCCTGTCACCCGGGTAACCTGCGGCACAACGGACACGACTCCACATCACTCACATGACCCGTGGACCGGGCGTGCCCCGTTCACGCGATGACCCTGCGACCGCAACGGCCCTCGACCCGTCCCAACGGTCCTTCATCGCCGTCGGCGGTGTCCCGTTTCCCTCGGATCGAGCCGATCCGGTATCCGCGTGTCCACCACTCAAGGGGAGGCCCCGCTTGCGTTGCCGTGAAGAGCGCCGTCGTCAGACAGGACGAGGTCATGATCGCTGATGCCCGTCTTCCCGAGCCTCCGGACCGGGAGCCCGATTTCCAGGACGATTTCACCGCTCCGCGGCTCAGGGAGGACCGCTGGGTCGACCACTACCTGCCGCACTGGACATCGCCCGAACGGTCTCGGGCGCGCTACGACATCGACGGTTCCGGGCTGCGGCTGCGTATCGACGCCGACCAGCCGGACTGGCGGGAGGAGGACGCCCCGCTTCGCGTGTCCAACCTTCAGACCGGGGTCTTCTCCGGACCGGTGGGCTCTCGGCGGGGAACGCACCGGCACCGTCCGGATGGACTCGTCGTCCGCACGAACACACCGGAGGGTCTGCTGTGGGCGCCCACAGCCGGGCGTGTGGACGTCACCGTGAGCGCGAGCGTGGACGAGGGATGCATGCTCGCGGCGTGGCTCGTGGGGACCGAGCACCTCTCCGAGGACGACAGCGGCGAGGTCTGCGTCTTCGAGATCGACGCCGCCGCCGTCGGGGAGAGGGTGAGTCGTGCGCGATGCGGGGTGAAGGCGCACTCGGACGCGCGGCTGACCACCGACATGACCGAGGTCGCCCTGCCCCTGGACGCGTCGAAGCCGCACACCTGGACGGCCGTGTGGGGGCCGGCGGGCACGATCATCGGCTGTGACGGCGTCATCGTGAAACGGGTCCCCCGGTCTCCCGGCTATCCGCTCTTCCTGATGATCGACCTTTTCGAGATCGGTCCCCGCTCGGGAACCGACGCCGCCTACCCGAAGACCGCTCACATCCACCGTGTGCGCGGGTGGGACGCCGTTTCAGCGCCCGAGGGGACGTAGCCTCGCCGCGGAGGGCCCCTGGACCCACACCGCAGCACGGGTATGGGGCCCGGAAGGGCAGCGGATCGCGCATCTCCCTGATCCCGCGCCACGGCCCGACCCGCTCCCGACCGGAGGATGATCCTTGACCGCTCAGCCGCGCCTGACCGAGACCTTCCGGCTGTTCCTGATCACCGGCAGGATGGGCCCGGTCGAACTCGGCATGACCTATGAGGAGATCGTGGGGCTCTGGGGAGAACCCGAGGGCTTCGCCCATCTCCCCTCGGAACCGATCTACTGCGTCTACGGTCACGTGAATCTGGGGTTCACCGCCGAGCGGCTTCTCCACCTGATCTCTTTCGAACCCTGCCAGGGGATCGGCGTCATCCCCTCCGCCGCAGGAGGACTCACCGAGCTTCCCGTGCCCACTCGGGTCGTCGACCTCGTGGCGATCCTGGGCAGGCTCGGGGAACCCGTCGTGGAACGGGAACCCCATGTCCGAGGACACGTCTGGTACGAGGTCACCACCTCCGGGGTTCTCATCGACAAGGCCGAAGACGACGCCGGGGGCGCGGCGGAGGAGGCCGGTCTGCTGGGTACCGTGATCGCCCAGGACGCCACTCTGCGCTGGAAGTGACCTCGGGCCTCGGTGTCGAGGAGGGAGGGCCGCTGCTCCGCTCCCCGATCGGTGTTCCCGGTTAACGAGGGCACGGTCGACAGGTTGCGGATCGCGCCGTGCAGGGCCCGTGCCGCGCTTCGTCCTGGCCGCGGGAGTCCCCCTCTCCACGGTGTTCGTCTCGGCGGTGTTGGCCCGCCCTCTTCCTTGAGGCCCGGATCGACCGTGCCTTCGACCTGTCGGCCCGCCGACCGTCGCGCGACGTCACCCGGGCGATGAAGGTGATCCCCATCCTCCTCGCCCTGTTCCCGGCGGTGGTCCACACCGTCGTGGTGATGGGCTCGGTGGGCCGGCACGTCCCGACCACCCGGGTGATCAGGACGTCCCTGGGGCTGTTCCTCACCGGGATCGCCCTGGTGATCCCGGCGGTGCGCTCCACCCCCGGTCCGTTCGGTCTCTCGGACGAACCGGTGTGCCTGTGGAACCGTGCCCGGTGGCCGGTCGCGATCGTTCTGATCGCGGTGGGCGCGGTGCGGGTCGCGGTGGCGCTCACGGTCCCGAACGTCGTGGTGGACTCCTCGGTCGCCCTCCTGATCACCCCGGCGATGGTCGGCGGGCTGCTCTTCCCGGCACTGTGGGAACGCCAGTGCGGCCGACCCCCGGCGGGAGGGGAGGGCGAGGGTGCGGACCGTGACGGAACCGGGTCCGGGAGCACCGGTGGTCCCGGGCCGCTCCCCCCGGGGAAGGTGAGGTCAGCGCACGGTGAGCGGGGTCTCCGATCCCAGCCGGGTCAGCTTCTCCGGGTTGCGCACGTAATAGAGACCGGTGATGTGCGCGTCCCGGCAGTGGATCGCCATGACGCCGTCGATCTCGCCGTCCAAGCGCACCAGGAGCGCCGGACCGCCGTTGACCACGGTCGGATGCACGGTCAACCCGCCGCCGACCCTGCCGAGGCCGCCGACGAACATGCGGACCACCTTCTCGGCCCCGGTGACCGGACGCAGCGCGGCGTGCTTGACCCCGCCGCCGTCGGCCACCAGGACGACATCCGGGGCGAGCACCTCCAACAGCGCCCTTGGGTCCCCGGTCTCGACCGCGCGCTGGAACGACGCCAGGGTCTCCCGCGTTCGGCGCGGTGACACCGTTCCACGCGGGCGGCGCGCGTCTACGTGCTTACGGGCGCGGTGCGCGATCTGGCGGACGGTCGCCGTGTTCCTGCCCACGGCGACGGCGATCTCGTCGTAGCCGAATGCGAACACCTCGTGCAGAACGAAGACGGCGCGCTCGGTCGGGGAGAGCGTTTCGAGGATGAGCATGAGCGCCATGGACACGCTCTCGGTGAGTTCGACCTCCTGTGCGGCGTCCGGTGCGGTGAGCAGCGGCTCGGGCAGCCAGGGGCCGACGTAGGACTCCCTGCGGCGTTTCATGCCGCGCAACCGGTTCAGCGCCTGGCGGGTCGTGATCCGTACCAGGTAGGCGCGCTCGTCGCGCACCTCCTCCAGGTCGACCTCGACCCATCGCAGCCAGGTCTCCTGGAGGACGTCCTCGGCGTCGGCGGCCGATCCGAGCATTTCGTAGGCGACGGTGAAGAGCAGGTTGCGGTGGGCCACGAAGACCTCGGTCGCCGGATCGGTGGCGCGGTCGCTCATACTTCCACCCTCCTCCTTCTGGTTCCCAACCGGTGGACCCTGCCGGTTCCCACCCGGTGGACCGTGCCGGGACGGCCTTCCCCCGCATGCCCACGGCGGGCCCCTTCACCGGTGATGGCCCGGTCCGCCGACCCGTCCGGTGGGTCGGGCGGAGGCGGTGTCCATCCGCACGGCCGTGGCCCGCCGGGGGCGATGGCACTCCTCGCCCCGCCATGACACCCTGGCCGACGCACGGCATGGCGCTCAGCGGGCGGATGTCATCCGGCCGCCCCCGGCTTCGAGCGACCGCTGACGCCGAGGACCGCCCGAGACGCGGTGCAGACGGTACGAGCCGGGCTTGTGCGCCTCCTCGCCGAGGTGCTTGATGATGCCCTGGCACACGAATTCCTTGAGCTTCGCGCCCGGACGCCCGGCGATGTGGAACCCCACCGCGACGTCGTACCTGTGGGCGAACTGGAAGATGCCGCCGCCCCGGCCCAGGCTGATGCACTGGCCGGTGAAAGCCTGGTTGAGGGGCGAGGGCCGCTCGCCCCGGATGCGGCTGAGCACCGTGTCGGCGGCCCGCGCTCCCAGGGGTATCGCGGCCTGGCAGCTCATCCGCAGCGGCAGGCCCGAAGGCGCCGCCGAGTCACCGGCCGCCACGACGCGGTCGTCGTCCACACTCGTCAGCGTCTCGTCCGTGAGCAGTCGCCCGGAGGCGTCGGTGCTCAGACCGCTGCGGCGTGCCAGGTCCGGCACGCCGAACCCGGCGGCCCAGACGGTCACCCGGCTCGGCAACCCACGGCCGTCGGCGAGCAGCACGGCGTCGGAGGTCACGGCCGTCACCTTGCTGCCGGGCCCGTCGATCACGGTCACCCCGAGGGCGGTCAGTCGACGGGCGACCGAGCGTCGGCCCCGGGCGTGCAGGTAGGGCCCGAGCACTCCGCCGCACACCAGGGTCACGACGCCGCCGGTCTCGGCCAGCTCGGCGGCGGTCTCGATACCGGTCGGGCCCGCGCCGACGATCGTGACCGGGGCCGAGGCGGGAGCCTCCCGGAGAGCGACCCGCAGGCTCCGCGCGTCCTCCAACGTGGCCAGGGGGTGGGCGAATTCGGCCGCCCCGGGCACCTTCGGGTCGCCGCTGCCGCTGCCGACCGCGTAGATCAGGTGGTCGTAGCGGACCGTGTCGCCGCCCGCCAGTACCACGCCGCGTCCGGCGGCGTCGATGCGCGTGGCGGTGTCGACCACGAGCCGGACCCCTGCGGCCAGGACGTCCCGGTAGTCGGTGACGGCGTCGTCGGAGCCGCCGACGAGCTGGTGCAGCCGGACCCGCTCGACGAAGGTGGACCGCGGGTTGATCAGGGTCACGGTCACGTCGTCGCGCAGCATCAGCCGGTCGGCCGCCATGACGCCGGCGTAACCTCCGCCGATCACGACCACCTCGATGTTCTTCCTCATGATGTCTCCTCGCGTTTCAGGGATTCGCCATCAAGACACCACCGAGTCGGCCACCGTGACACAATGTGATCCAGATCACTATTTGGGCGTCGGTTCGCCCCCGATGTCACCGGAGCCGGTGCCCGAGGACGCGCGCCGCAGAGGGCGAACGCGCCGGGGTCACCGCCGCGACCACGCCGAGCGGAACCCGCGCGCCGGCGGTCCGGGAGCGGGTCCTCAGGCTCCGATGTGCAGATGGGCCGCCCAGAGCATCGGTGCGGCCGTCCGGTCCCACCCGGCCAGTTCCGGCGGCAGGCCCGCACCGTCGCGGACCGCGCGGATCGCGCCGTGCAGGGCCCGTGCCGCGCGGGCGGGATCGGGCCCGCCGCCGTCCTCGCGCAGGCGGGCGTAGAACTCGTCGGCGATGACCACCGACACCTCGTCGTCGATCGCCCACAGCGTGCCCACCACGTGCGGGAACCCCGCCAGTTGGAAGGCCGTGGAGACGTGGATGGACTCGTCCAGCAGGTCGGGGACCTGGACGGCGGCCGTCTCGCACGCCGACAGGTAGGCGAGGCGGGCCCGGTCGAGGCCGACCGTGCCCAACCGGGCGACCGTCAGCGGGGAGGAGGCGTCGTCGGCGAGCACCAGACGGCTGAGCGAGGGGTCCTCGGGGTGGCCCGCGCCGTGGCAGGCGAAGTGCGCCACCGCGCAGTCGGGCAGGGCGCGCAGGACCGCGTCGCTGCTCACCGGGGTCCCGTCCGCCCCGAGCACGACCGCGCCGGGCAGGTGCCCGACCACCTTGGCCGCCTCCTCCTCCACGTGCTGGAGCAGGGGGGCTCCGGCCAGGCCCGGCACCCCGGGCATCGCGACGACCAGCGCGTGACCGCCCTCCCCGAGCGCGGCGGCCTCCTCGCGCTCGCGTGCGTGGCGCAGGGCGCGGACGCTGGGCGCGGTGGAGGAGACCGCGCGGTCCATCACCGTGCGCGGCGGGCCGTCGGCGGTGTCCGTGTGGTGGCCCGCCGCGTGCAGCGGTAGCCGTCCCAGCAGACCCCCCGTCACCCACCAGATCCGGGGCGGGTCCTGTGCGGCCTCGTCGGTGAGACCCAACGCCTCCAGGACGGGGCCGGCGGCCACGTCCCACAGCCACGCCAGGGTGTCCGACAGCACCTCCTGGGCTTCGGTGTCGTCGTCCGACTCCCGGCCGGGTGCCGTCACGGCGCGCGCCCGGTCGACCCGGTCGGCCAGCTCGCGGTGGGTCAGGGCGGGGAGCGGCAGGTGCCGGACCCCGGACTCGGTGAGCAGGAGGGCGTCGCACCGCCGGGGGGCGGCGGTCAGCACCACGACCGGGCCCCGGCCGGCCTCGGCCAGCAGTTCGTCCAGGCCGGGCGGCAGACCGAACCCGGTCAGACCCGTCTCGTCACGGATGCGCTCGATGAGCGAGTCGAGTTCCCGGGTCAGCTCGCGCCGGTCCCGGACCGCGCTCTGGGCCCAGGCCCGCGCGGTCCGCCCCGCGTCGGCCGCCCCGGGCCCGCCGGCCACGGCCGCCAGGGCGGGTTCGGCGGCGAGAGTGCGTGAGGAGGGATCGAAGGCCCCGAACGCGGTCCCGTCCAGCGCGTCGCGCAGCCTGACGAACCGCTCCGCGAGCGCGGGGTGATCGCGCCACAGGTCGGAGAGTTCGCCGCGCACGTCGAGGGCCTGGCCGATCAGGATCCCACGACCGGTCTCCAGCGCCCCCAGCGCGCGCACCGCCCGGTCGGTGGACGTGCCGCCCGGGGCGTTCAGTGCCGCTGCGGCGGCCCGCGCGGCCAGACCGGGGAAGCGCTCCAGCGTGCTCTGCTGGTCGCCGCGACGGAGGCTGCGCGGTGCCGCCCGCACCAGCAGGCGCACGGCGGCGTCCAGGACCTCGGACGCCCGTACGGGATCGGTCGTGGTCTCCGCGACCGCGAGGGCGGCGCTGATGCGCAGGGTCGGGGGCGCCGACTCCGGCTTCCAGGCCCGCTCGAAGGCGACGCGGGCGGCCTCGCGGTCGGCGGGCCGGCCCGTGAGCCGCCACCGGTCGTCCAGGGCGCCGCCCAGTTCGAGCAGGACCCGGGCCCCGTCGGGGGTCTCGTCGAAGCCCTCGGACGTGGCGGCCCGGAACTCCTCCACGGCCTCGTCCAGGTCCTCCGGGTCGCCGCCGTGTGTGAAGCGGGCGTGCAGGGCCTCGGCCAGGAGCGCGCGGTGGGTGGGCAGCATGGCGTGGTCGTCCGGTACCGATGAGACGGTACGGCGCATGGCCAGGACCGCCCGGTCCAGGCCGCCGCCGTCACCGGCGCGATACCGGGCCAGATGGGCGCGCGCCAGGCCGTTGAGGAAGACGGGCAGGTCCGGGTGGTCGCCCGGAGTGGCCATGACCGCCGCGCCGGTCGCCTCCACCGCCTGTTCCAGGTCGTTCCGGTCACCCGTGCCGAAGAACCGCGAGACCAGTGCCGCGCCGAGCGCGTGGGAGGCCGTGGCCCGGTGCGGGTCGTCCTCCGCGAGCGCGGCGGCGCTGGCGCGCAGGGCGCCGACGGAGTCGTTCGCGTCCCCGGTGTCCCCGGTGCACAGGTAGCGCGCGTGCAGGGCGCCGCCGAGCGCGTGCAGGGCCAACGCCCGCTCGGCCCCGTCGTCGGGGCAGGCGCGCACGGCGTCGCGGCCGAACCGGATCGCCCGGTCGAGGTCGGCCTCGGAGCCGGTGCGCTCGAAGCTCGTGCGCAGCGCCACGCAGAGGTTGATCCGGGCCCTGGTCCGGACGGGATCGTCCTCGGGGGCGGCCTCGGCGGCCTGTTCGAGGCGCCCGATGCCCTGGGCCAGGTCCGCCCGATCCCCGGTGCGCCAGGACCGGACGATCCGGATCAGACCCAGGTTCGCCAGGAATCCGGCCAGATCCTCGGAGGGTCGGGTCCTGCGCTCGGCCACGTGCACCGCGGCGGTCGTGACCAGCACGGCGCGGTCCAGGGACGCGAGGTCGTCGGTGCGCCCCGCCCTCATGCTCAGGGCCTTGCCGAGGTTGCTCAGGGCCGCGGCCCTGTCCACGTCCTCCGGTGGGGTGGCGGAGGCGATGCGCTCCCACTGGTCGACCACGGAGTCCAGGATCGAAACGTCCTGGAAGGCCGCCGCCATGTCCAGCATGACGACCGCGCTGGGGAAGACCCGTTCGGCGATCAGGGGCAACAGGTCGCCGGGCAGTGGTTCCCAGCCGTGGATGAAGTGCTGCCTCAGGAGCTTCGCGGCGGCGGTCCGCTCGGCCTCGCGCCCGTCTCCGGACACCGCCTCCGCCCGGGCCCAGCGCGCCCAGCCGAGGACGAAGGCGATCTCCGGGTCGTTCGGTGCGGCCTCGTGCAGCTCGATGAGCCGGTCGATCTCTGCGGCGGCCTCCGGTTCGAGCAGCTCGGCCGGGTCCGCGCCCGACACGCACCGGTTCACACGCTCGAACACGGTTCCCAGCAGTCTCTCCCGCATCCGGTACCCTCCGGCTGGATCCGCGCTGTCGGCGTCAGGATGCCGGCGGGACCGGTACCGGCGAAGGGAGTCGGCGGAGGAAGGCCGGAAGTGGTCACCGGGGTTTCAGTCGCGGGGGCGCGGCGGGACGCCGGCGTGCAGCCGCAGGGTCAGGGCCCGCCCCGCCGCAGGGCTGAGGGGACCCGTGTACTCCACGCCCACCTGTGCGGCCAGGTCCGCCACGTGCAGTCGCACGGCCGCCTCCAGGAGCACGGCGTAGGTCTCCACCGCCGAGCGGACGCGCCACCACGCGACGGCCGCCAGGACGGCGGCGACGATCACGGCCGGGTACCACCAGAGGACCAGCGGGAGGTGGACCAGGCTCCACGCGCCCAGGACGAACGCCCGCGCCAGGTCCTGACGGGCCGCGCGGATCTGCTCGCACACGCCGTCGGGCAGCATCAGCCACAGGTGCGGCCACACCACGGCCAACTCCAGCGCGTGCTCCCGGCGGAACCGAACGGCGACGGCGTGGAGCCGGTCGCCGCACCACGTGGGACGGTCGGGCTCCTCGGGGGCGATCCGCACCAGCCGGTCGTAGGCCTCGTCGAACGACGGCCGCCCGTCCTCGGGGTCGGCGGGCTCGGCGTCCGTGGCGCCGGAGGGCCCCGAGGGCCCGGCGACAGCCGTCCCGGCCGGGGCGGAGTGCGCGGCGTCCGTGTTCCCCGCGGTCGCGGCGGGTTCGGCCTCCGGGGCGTCGGAGGGCTCGGCGACGGTGATCTCGGGGGGCTCGGCGTCCGCATCCGTCTCCCGGTCCCCGCCGCCCTCGGCGAGGGCCGCCCTCAGCCGTTCGTGGGCCCGGGACCAGCGGCGGTGGCGGGCCCGTACCCGCCATCGGGCCAGGAGCCGGGCGGGCCGAGGCCAGGAGCGCCAGTCGGTGGCGAGCCACACCCGCTCCAGGGCCCTTCCCAGCCCGTCGGCCAGCAGACCGACCAGGGTGGCGGTCGCGATGACGGCCGCGAAGACCACCACCTGCCCTCCGACCGTGTCGACACGCGGGTCCTCCGCCCAGGCGGTGATCCGGTGTACGAGATGGGCGGCGTCCCAGGTGTGGTCGCGGCCCAGGACGAGGGCGCCGGCGGCCACCGCGAGGAAGAGGGCACCGGGCAGTGTGAGCAGGGTCAGCCACTTGTCCGTCAGCCGTCTGCCCAGTTCGGTGAGCATGGGACCCACGGCTACCCCCCGAACGCGGGAGCCAGCGGCTCACCGTGGATCCGGCAGGTCGGCACGTCCTCGGCGGGGGTGGGCCTCCACGCGCGGGCACATCGCCCGCGCGGGCACCCGAGCGTGCCGGGGGCGGGCCGGGCGGGGCCGAGCCCGGGGACCCCGACGCCGCCGCCCTCCCCAGGCCCCCGGGTCCTCGTGTACCCGTGCAGACCGCGTGTCGCGCCCAGCGCTCGCAAGGCCTGGTGCAGGACGTCGAGCGCGGCCCGGGGGTCCTCGCCCTCGACCGCGCGGTCCAGGACCCCCTCCAGCAGTGCGGGTCCGTCCGGACGGCGGGAGAGCCGGGATCGGATGGCATCGGCGTTCTCGCACACCGCCGCCAACAGCAGCGCGGTGGAGGGGCGTGCGTCCTCGGGGGGTTCGGCCACGGTGTTCCTTCCCGCTGGACCGTGCGCCGGTCCGGGGTGGGGGCGGTGGAGGAGGGCGGGTGACGCCTCCATCGTAGCCTCGCCGTATTCGGAGTCCCATGCCTTCGCGCCGCTCCCCGGCCGGGAACGGGCGCCGTGGAACATACGAACGGGAACATGAACGGCGAGGGCCCACGTGGGCCCTCGCCGTTCATGTTCTGCACATGAGCGACATATCGGTCGTTCTACTCAGATCTTCTCCGCGTTCACCACGATGCCGTCCTCGTCCGCGTACAGCCACTCGCCGGGGACGAACGTGACGTCGCCGAAGGTCACCGGTACGTCCAGGCGGCCGGCGGCTTCCTTGGCGGACTTGCGCGGGTTGGAGCCCAGTGCCTTGACCCCCAGGTCCAGCCGCCCGAGGGCCACCGTGTCGCGGACCGCGCCGTGGATGACGACCCCGGCCCAGCCGTTGGCCACGGCGGCCTCGGCGATCATGTCGCCCATCAGGGCCGACCGCAGGGAGCCGCCGCCGTCCACGACCAGCACGGCACCGTCGCCGGGGGTGTTGAGGACCTGCTTGACCAGGCCGTTGTCCTCGTGGCACTTGACGGTGCGGACGGGGCCGCCGAACCCGGGCCGGCCTCCGTACCCCCGGAACTGCGTCGAGCAGCTCCGCAGGGTGTCGCCGTGGTCGTCGATGAGGTCCGCCGTGGTGAAGTTCGTGGTCATGCCGGCTCCGGTCTGGTGTGAAGCGGGTGGACCCCACTCAAGTTACCCAGTGGTAGGGCGTCTCTTTCGTCGGGGACGTCCCTCTCTTTCGTCGAGCCGGGGCCCAATGCGGCCCTCCCGTCCCCGATTCGGTGCCAGGATGGACGACGGACGTCATCAATTCGTGGGAGTCACGTCACCTTTCGGTCGACTCCACGTCGCCCGGCCTCTCCCCCTGCCGTTCGCGCGACCCTCCCCGCCGACACCCCCTGGAGAGAGATGATCTCTGAGATCCTCGCCATCAGTGCCGCCTGGTCCCGTGCCGTGATCGAGTTCGCCGGAGGGCTCCACCCCTGGGTGCGTGAGGCCGCCCACCTGGGCACCGACCTGTTCCTGGTGGTGTTCGCGGTCCTCTTCGTCGCCGCCTGGTGGCGCGCCCGCTCCATCGACGCGCGCCTGGTGGGACTGGCGCTGTTCGCCCCGATCGCCACCGTCGTCGCCTACGGCGTCAGCCGCACCGTCAAGTCGTTCTTCGAACAACTGCGGCCCTGCCAGGCCATGACCGACCTGGCCACCATCGCCACCTGTGACCCCCTCGGCGACTGGTCCTTCCCCAGCAACCACTCCGCGATCGCCGGCGCCGCCGCCGCGGCCGTCGTCATCGCCTGGAGGAGCGCCGCCCCGATCGCGGTGGTCTTCGCCGTCCTGGAGGCCTTCTCCCGGGTCCTCGTGGGCGCTCACTACCCGCACGACGTCACCGTCGGACTCCTCCTCGGCGCGGCCGTCGCCACCGCCGTCTCGCTCGCCATGGCCCGCCCGTTGACGGCCCTGGTCGAGAAGGCCGCCGAGCACGAACACCTCAGGCCCCTGGTCCGCTCCGCGTCCGCCGGTGCCCCGCACGGCCCCAACGCCTCCACCGGACCCCGCGCCCACGCGGACGCCTGACAGGCCCTCGCGCCCCGACGCCCCGGCCGCCTCCGGCCGGGGCGTTCGTCATTCCACACGTGCGTGGCCATGGAGCCGTGGCATTCTTGGCGTGTGCGAATTTTCCGCACAGAAGACGGTGAAGCCGCTCGGATGTCAGGGAGAAGGCCGCGATGCTGTTGAGTTTCCGCGTTGAAAACCACAAGTCCATTCGCGAAGAGCAGCAGCTCCTGCTGACTCCCGTCTACGACGACGCCCGTCCGCGGAAAGCCGACTGGGAGGCCGTCACGGTCGCCGGGATCTTCGGCGCCAACGCCTCGGGCAAGTCCAACTTCCTGAACGCGCTCGCGCTGATGCGGGACACGGTCAGATGGTCGATGAGCGGTAACGAACCGGGTGGGGGGATACTCCGGTACCCCTTCGCCTTCGAAGCCGAAGCACGGGAACGGCCGTCCACCTTCGTCGTGGACCTCGTCCTCGACGGCGTGCGGTACACCTACGGGTTCGCCATCGACGACGAGCGCGTGGTCGAGGAGTGGCTGTACTCCTACCCGAAGAAGAGAAAGAGGGTGCTCTTCGAAAGAGAGGTCGGTGACTTCTCGTTCGGCGACCACACCCCCGCGAAACTTCGTCAGGTCGAGGCGATCACCGCCGAGAACACCCTCTTCCTCACGGTCGCGGCCCGCACCTCCAACGAGGAGGTGGAGCCGATCTACCGCTGGTTCTCCGAGGTCCTCGTGTTCGCCTCCGAACACCGCTGCGAACAGCCCGTCCGGTTGCGCGACGGGCGCGTGTCCCGAGGCGCTCTGCGATCCCTGGCGGACCTTCTCGCGTCCGCCGGTACCGGTGTTCTCGGCGTCGAACTGTCCACAGTCCCTCCCGGGCCCGCTTCCAGTCCCTCGCACCCGGTCGAGAACCTCGAAGAAACGCGGACGGGTTCGGACGGCGACCCCGACATCGGATACGCCGAGGTCCAGGTGCCCGTTCAGCACCGGGAAGGCGGATACCACGGAAATCCGAAGGGTCTTCGCTCCGATGCGCTGATCATGCGCAGGGCTCCCGAAATCCTCTTCCGCCATTCCCGGGGGAGCGGGGCCGACCCCCTTCTTCCCTGGGAGGAGGAGTCCTCCGGGACGAGAGCGCTCGTCACGCTCGGCTTCGAGGCACAACGTGTGCTGGAGAACGGTGGTGTGCTCGTCGTGGACGAGATCGACGCCAGCCTGCATCCTCACCTCTCCGCGACGCTCGTCTCCCTCTTCCAGGATGAGGAGCACAACGCCGGGGGCGCCCAGTTGATCTTCACCAGCCATGATGCCGCCCTTCTGGGGAACATCAGAGGTGAGGAGGTCCTCCAACGCGATCACGTCTGGTTCGTGGAAAAGGACGGACAGGCCCGCACGTCCCTCTATCCGCTCAGCGACTTCAAGCCCCGAGGTGACGAGAACCGAGTCCGTCGTTACCTCGTCGGCCGCTACGGCGCCGTGCCCGAGGTGGACGACGAGCTTTTCCGTGAAGCGCTCCGCCGCCGTGCGGAGAAGACCGAGAGCGGAGCGGAACCGGTGCCGACGGAGGAATCCCTCTGGTGAACAAACGTGCCAGGAGAGACGCGAACAGGCGCGAAAGCCATCTCGAACGCCGGGGTCGGTGTCGAGAGGAACGGGAGGTCCACCTCGTGGTCTGCGAGGGAGAAACGGAGAAGGGTTACTTCGACTCCCTTCACCGGAATCCCGAAGTCCGGTTGCACACCGTCCGTACCCGCAAAGCCAAGCACCCCCAGCGCGAGGTCGTGGTCGCGACCGCCGCCCGAGCCTTGGAGAACGCGTACACCAGGGTCTGGGCCGTCTTCGACACCGACGGCGCGGACGTGCGGGACCTCGTCGCCCGGGCCCACAAGGAGGGCGTCGAACCCGTCCCCTCCACCCCCACCTTCGAGACCTGGCTCATCCTCCATCTCGACGACCACCGTGCCCCCCTGCTCTCCGGGGACAAGGCCGAGAAGAGACTCAAGGCCCTCCTGCCCCGCTGGAGCAAGGGCGCGACCGACTTCACCGACTTCGCCCATGGTCTGGACAAGGCCCGCTCCCGAGCCGAGGGACTCCCTTCCGGGTGCGACCCCTGCACCTCCGTGCACCTCCTCGTCGGCGCCCTGCTCCGCACCGGCTGACCCGCCCGCCCCGGGTCCGGGACGTCGGTCCGGCTCCGCCGGACCGGAGGAACCCGCTTTTCCCGCCTCCGGCCGGGGCGTCGGAGTGTTCGCCGAACGACCGCCCCGGCCGAACGCGCCGTGACGTGCGGATACGTCCCCGAGGGCGGGGGCGGGCCGACGGGGCGTTCGGGTGCGGGGCGGGTCACGGTCCCTGTACGGGACACAGCTGACACACTGGTGAGGTGGGTACTCAACAGACTTCAGCAGAGCTCTTCGAGCGGGCCACCGCCGTCGTTCCCGGGGGGGTCAACTCCCCGGTGCGCGCCTTCGGCGCCGTCGGCGGCACCCCGCCCTTCTTCGTCAAGGGCGAGGGCCCCTACCTCATCGACGCCGAGGGCCGCCGCTACGTCGACCTCATCTGCTCGTGGGGGCCGCTCATCCTCGGCCACGCGAACCCCGAGGTCGTGGCCGCCCTCCACGGCGCCGTCGACGCCGGCACCTCCTACGGCGCACCGACCCCCGGCGAGGTCGAACTCGCCGAGCTGATCGTCGAACGCGCCCCCGTCGAGAAGGTCCGCCTGGTCAACTCCGGCACCGAGGCGACGATGTCCGCGATCCGCCTGGCCCGCGGCTTCACCGGGCGCGCCAAGATCGTCAAGTTCGCCGGCAACTACCACGGCCACGTCGACGCCCTCCTGGCCGCCGCCGGGTCCGGGCTGGCGACGTTCGCCCTCCCCGACTCCCCGGGCGTGACCGGCGCCGGCGCCGCCGACACCCTGGTCCTGCCCTACAACGACGTCGAGGCCGTCGAGCGGGCCTTCGCCGAGCACGGCGAGGACATCGCCTGCGTCATCGCCGAGGCCTGCCCCGCCAACATGGGCGTCGTTCCGCCCAAGGCCGGGTTCAACGCCCGCCTCAAGGAGATCGCGCACGCCCACGGCGCGCTGCTCGTCCTGGACGAGGTCCTCACCGGTTTCCGCGTGAGCGCCTCCGGCTGGTACGGCCTGGAGGGGGTCGCCCCCGACCTCATGACCTTCGGCAAGGTCATGGGCGGCGGCCTGCCCGCCGCCGCGTTCGGCGGTCGCGCCGAGATCATGGACCGACTGGCGCCCAACGGCCCCGTCTACCAGGCCGGCACCCTGTCCGGGAACCCGCTGGCGACCGCCGCCGGCCTGGCCACCCTCCGCGGCGCCACCCCCGAGGTGTACGCGCACATCGACCGGGTGTCCGCGCAGGTCGAGGTCGAGGTGTCCAAGGCGCTGAGCGCCGCCGGGGTGCCCCACCGCGTCCAGGGCGGCGGCAACCTGTTCACGGTGTTCTTCACCGACACCGAGGTCGTCGACTTCGACTCCGCCCGCACCACCGACACCAAGGCCTACGCGGCCTTCTTCCACGCCATGCTCGACCAGGGCGTCTACCTGCCGCCCGCCGCCTTCGAGGCGTGGTTCTTCTCCGCGGCCCACGACGAGACGGCCGTCGAGCGAGTGATCGAGGCCCTTCCGGCCGCCGCCCGGGCCGCCGCCGAGGCGCCGGGCCGGACCGACCAGGGCTGAACCGAAACGTCCGGCGTCGCCCCGCACACCGGCCCGCCGGCACCATCCGATCCCCGAAGGAAAGACGCACACGATGACGACGACCACCGTCGTGCACCTGCTCAGGCACGGCGAGGTGTACAACCCGGACAAGGTGCTCTACGGCAGGCTCCCGGACTTCCACCTCAGCGAACGCGGGCAGCAGATGGCCGAGATGACCGCCGACTGGTTCGAGGGCCACGACATCGCGGCACTGTTCTCCTCGCCGCTGGACCGCACCCAGGAGACCGCCGTCCCGCTTCAGAAGATGCTGGACCTGCCGGTCACCCTGGACGACCGCCTCATCGAGGCGGCCAACAAGTTCGAGGGTCTCTCCCTGTCCCGGAGCTCGGTGCGCGACCCGCGCATCGTCAGCCGTATGTACAACCCCTTCCTGCCTTCCTGGGGTGAGCCCTACAAGCAGATCGTCGAGCGCATGGTCTCGATGATCAAGGTCGCCCGCCGGGCCGCCTGGGGGCGTGAGGCGGTGTGCGTCAGCCACCAACTGCCCATCTGGATGGCCCGCCGGGCCGCCGAGGGAAGACGCCTGTGGCACCGCCCCGACCTGCGCGAATGCAACCTCGCGAGTGTCACCTCGCTGACGTTCGTCGAGCAGCGCCTGGCCAGCGTCAGCTACGCGGAGCCGGCCGCCTCGCTCTACCAGGAAGGTCCCTCCGTCCCGGGGGCCTGACCCGGAGCGCGCACCCGGAGCGGTAAGCTGGGGCTTCGGGTGCGTTGGGTGCACGTCCTCTGGGCGCACACCCATCGGCGAGAGTCTTCGGACGGTCCCGGACCCCGGGGTGCGCGTACCGCGCAGGACCCGGTGGCCCTCGCACCCGAGCCCCTTGCCGGTTCCGCCACGGCGGTGCGGCATGCTCTGTATCCATCGTCAGCGAGAGGGTGATCCCTGATGGGTTCCGTCATCAAGAAGCGTCGCAAGCGCATGGCGAAGAAGAAGCACCGCAAGCTTCTCAAGCGCACGCGTATCGCGCGTCGCAACAAGAAGTAGTACCTGTCGCGGCGGTCGTCGTCTCTCCGCGGGCGTGGGCGTGCTTCGGCGTGCCCCGGACGCGGAGAAAATTCCCCTCCTCGGCGATGCCTCGACCAACGTGACGGAATTTTCCGGTCGCGACATCGTTGTGTCTCACGGGTCGCGGACACCGATTCACCCCCGTGGTGAACGGTCCGCGCACCGTCACTCACCGTCTCCTCCCAAGGAACGTGTCGCCATGGCTCGTGTCGTACTCGTCACCGGGGTCTCCAGCCCCCTGGCCGCCAGAGTCGCTCAGGCTCTGGGCGCGGAGCCCGGCGTGCGCCGGGTGATCGGCGTCGATTCCGCGCCGCCCGCCGCCACGACGGGGTTCGAATACGCCCATGTCGACCTGCACGACGAGAGCCTGGCCCGGATCGTCACCGGTTCCGGCGCCGACCTGGTCCTGCACCTGGGACTGGACACCGCGCACAGTGCCCACCGGGAGGAGAACGTCCTGGGCACCATGCGGGTGCTCGCCGCGGCCCAGCGTTCCAGCACGGTCCGCCGGCTGGTGGTGCGCTCCAGCGCCACCCTGGACGCCGACGACGCGGCCGAGGTCGAACGGCACACCCGCGGCCTGCAACGCCGCCGCCCCGACATGGAGGTGGCGCTCCTGAGGTTCGCCAACCTCATCGGTCCCGGCGTGGACACCCCCCTCACCCGGTACCTCGACTCCCGGGTCGTGCCGACCGTGCTGGGCAGCGATCCACAGGTGCGCTTCCTGCACGAGGACGACGGCGTCGAGGCCCTGGTGCGGATGGCGCTCAACGACGGCACCGGGTTCTTCGACGTGGCCGGCAAGGACTCCGTCCCGCTCTCCCACTGCCTGCGCCGCATCGGCGGTCGCCGGCTCCCGGTCCCGGCCTCCGGACTGCGCGTCCTGCGCGGGGTCGCCCGACGCGGACGCATCGACTACGCCACCGCCAGCGTCACCCGGGCCGTACGGGCCGGGCTGGCCGCCTCCCTGGACACCCGGGAACTGGAGCGGGTCCTGGAGTGGACCCCCTCGCACAGTTCGGCGGCGGCCTTCGACTCCTACGCCGACGCCCGTGCTCCGCGCGGTACCTCCGGGAACCGCCACGGCGGCCCGCGGCGCTCGCGCGGCGCCGGTCTGCGGCCGGTCCACGTGCTGGCCCTGGCCAAGGCCACCCTGGGCCGCTGACGGCCTCTTCCGGGCCCCGCCCCCTGGCCCGCCCCTCCCCGTGGGAGGTGCACCGCCGTGCCCCGACCCCTCCCCGTTGAGGGTTCACGCGCGTAGGCGCCGGCCCGGTCGTCCTGAGGATCGGGCCCTGCCCGCTCGGCGCGTCCGCGCCCGGTCGTGCTCCGGGCCGTTCAGCGCGTCCGTCCGTGTACGCGCGGGCCCGGTGGTGCTCTCCGGCTCCGGTCGGGTCCGCCCGGGTGTGCCCGCGGCGGCCCGTGAAGGGCGCGGGGAACCGATCCCGCCCGCGCCCCCGTGCCCCGTGCTCCCGTGTCCGCTCAGCCCGATCTGCGTTGTACGGCCGCGCGGATCGCCATCGCGCCCACCGCCGCGCCCACCGCCGCCGCGGGGACCGCGACCTTCAGCGCCCTGCGGTGCGTACGGAAGTCGTGCACGGGCCACCCGTGCGTGCGCGCGTACCGGCGCAGGTCCCCGTCGGGGTTGACCGCGTTGGGTCGTCCCACCAGTGACAGCAGCGGCAGGTCGTTGGAGGAGTCGCTGTAGGCCGCGCAGCCCGCCAGGTCCCATCCCTCCTTGGCGGCCAGCTCCCGCACCGCCACGGCCTTGGCCGGGCCGTGCAGCAGGTCTCCGTTGAGCCGTCCGGTGTACACCCCGTCGATGCTCTCCGCCTCCGTGCCCAGCGCGCCGGTCAGCCCGAGCCTGCGGCGGATGATCTGCGCCAGTTCCACCGGTGTGGCGGTGACCAGCCAGACCGACTGTCCCGCGTCCAGGTGGCGCTGGACCAGGGCCCGGGTGCCCTCCCAGATGCGGTCGGCCATGGTCTCGTCGTAGATCTCCTCGCACAGGCCGACCAGGTCCTGCACGTCGTGCCCGGCGACGAACGCCAGCGCGGCCTCGCGCGCCGCGTTGATGTGCTCGGGCTGCTCGCTCCCGGTCACCCGGAACACGGTCTGGCCCCACGCGAAGCGCAGCAGGTCACGGGTCGTGAACAGATCGCGGGCGGCCAGGCCGCGGGCGAAGTGGTAGATCGACGCTCCCCGCATCAGGGTGTTGTCCACATCGAAGAAGGCGGCCCCCGCCGGCGTCGGGGACACGACGTCGTGTGACACGTTTCTCTCCTGGCTCGGGTGGGGGAGGCGTTCAGCGTCGTCCGCGACGACGTGCTCCCCGCGTAATTGCGAGCCTACGACCACCGGCGGGTCCCGTGGAGCCCCTGGGAGAGGCCGTGAATTCACGTGATGAAGCTCACAGTAGGGAAAGCGGGTTTGCCCGTCATTCTGCGGGATCTTCCCTGAAAAGGTCCCCACGTACCGGTACGGAGTGCACACCCACCCGTTCACGTGCATCATCATTGTCGGGATGGTGACGGTAGGACTGGCATTCATGAGCGCGTTGGTGGGCTGGAGCGCCACCGCCGCGCTCGCCGCGTACGCCCAACGTCGCCCCGGTGTGGCCATCATCGGATGGCTCGTCGCGGGCCTGACGATGACCGTGGGTCTGAGCGCGGCCGTGATCGGCGCGATGTTCGGCTTCGGCGGCCCGACCTTCCGCCTGCTCCACATCGGCATCAGCCTCCTGGGACCGCTCTACATGGCCTGGGGCGCCCTGGAGTACGGCGTCCGCTCCGCGCAGGGGCGGTTCGCCTCGCGCCTGTTCCTCAGCGCCTTCACCATCGTCCCCCTCGTCATCCTCAGCGCCGACCGGCTCAGCGGCCGGTTCGGGAGGACCCTCCCCGCCCTGGGCGACCACTACGACCTCATTCCGCGCACGCTCGTCAACGTCACGCAGGTCGTCGTGGCGGTCTTCCTCGTCACGGCCCTCGTCGCGGTCGCCCGTCGCTCCTCCGCCGACCGCAACCTCCGCCTGGGGGTCCTCGGCCTGATCGCGCTCGCCGTGATCCTGTCCGTCGTGGTCGGCCGCTTCGGCCTGGGCGCCGGAGGCCCGCTGCTCATGCTCGGCGCCGTCGCCGCGCTCTGGGGCGCCGCGGCCCTGGACGCGCGCCCGCGCCGCCACGACGACTACGAGGACGACGACTACTACGACGATTACGACGACGACGCGGACCCCGAAGACGAACTCCTGGAGGAGCCCGTGCGCCGTAAGCGTCGCAACGCCGACCCGTACGACGACTACTACGACGGCCCGCCCGTGCGTCAGGCGCCGTCCGCCAAACTGCGCGGCGTCATCACGATCTACACCCTCGCCGACGGCCAGGGCACCGGTTTCGACCGCGTCGCCGAGGCGGTCGTCGCCCAGGTCGCCGACCGTGAGCCCGACACCCTCCTGTTCGCCTGCCACACGGTGCCCAGCGCGCCGCTCCAGCGCATCGTCTACGCGATCTACCGCGACGACCTGGCCAAGGAGGAGCACGAGCAGCAGCCGCACGTGATCGAGTTCGCCCGCCGCTCCGCCTCCCACGTCGTGGCCACCAACGTGATCGAACTCTCCCTCGCGGGAGCCGCCGCCAGCGACGGCCTGGCCGCGCTGCTCATGCCCCGCTAGGACGTGTTCGGCGGGTGCCGGGGTGCCCCGCCGCAGGGTGGGTGCCCGCGGAACATGCCCTAGGGTGTGCCGGGGCGCCGCGCGGCGCCGTGCGCGTGCGCGGAGTCCCGTATCCGGTGGATCCGCGCCCCGCGAACCCCGTCGACCCCGTGAAGTCCGGCGAAACGGCCACGTGTCGGAGAACCGTCGGACGCGCCGGGGCGTCCAAGTCCGGTGAAGTACCCTTCCCTACAGGTTCCTCCTGACCGGTGTCCCCCGGGCGCCGGTGGCGTGTGACGATGACCGGCCGGACTCATCCGGCCGAGAGGCGCGCCGGAGCGAAAGAAAGTGTGCTGGGATTCCAGATGCGTAAGTTTCTCGTCGTCCTCCTCATCCTCCTCGCGGTCCTCGTCATAAGCGCCGACGTGGGAGGACGCGCACTCGCGCAGAACATGATCGCCGGCCAGGTGGCCCAACAGTTCCAGATGGAGCAGGACCCCGCGGTCTCCATCGAGGGCTGGGCCTTCCTGCCCCAGGCGCTCGGCGGCACCTACGAGGAGATCGTCATCTCCGCTCCCTCGGCGACCTTCGGGGAGTACCCCGTGGAGCAGATCGAGGTCCGCGCCAAGGACGTCGACGCGCCCCTGGCGGAGCTGCTCGACCAGCCCCAGGTCACGGCCGGTCGGATCGACGGCTCGGCGGTCCTGCCCTACGCGATCCTCAACCCCTTCCTGCCCGAGGGCATCACGGTCTCCACCGAGGGCGGCAAGCCCTACGCCAGCGGTGAACTGGCCATGGTGAACCTGGGCATCAGCGTTCCGGTCTCCGCGGCCCTGGACATCTCGGTCCAGGACGGGGTCGTCTCGGCCACGCCCACCGACATCCAGGTCGAGGGTGCCCCCATCGACCTCACCGGGGTCGTCTCGGACATGATCACGGTCTCCTTCCCGATGCCGCAGATGCCGTTCGGGATGACCGTCACCGACGCCGAGGCCGTCTCCGGCGGACTGCGGGTCACCGGTGTCGCCGAGGACGTGCCCCTCATGGGGTCCGGGGCCGCCTGATGGACCCCGTCGGTCTGACCGCCCTCGCCGTCACGCTGCTCGCGGCCACCGCCGTGGGTCTGCTGTGGCGGCGGGGGCGGGGCCGTTTCCGCACGCAGGGGCGGACCGCCCCCGCGAACGAGTCCGCGTTCCACGGCACGGTGGCCGTGGGGGAGGAGCCGGGGCCCATGGGCGAACCGACCGATCGCACCGACAGCGGCGATCAGGCCGACGACGCGACGGCGCTGACCGCCGAGGACATCGGTGCCGCCCTGGGGGAGCGGGCCACGCTCGTGCAGTTCTCCAGCGCCTTCTGCCAGCCGTGCAGGGCCACCCGTCGGATCCTGACGGAGGTCGTGGACATGGTCGAGGGCGTCGCGCACGCGGAGATCGACGCCGAGTCCCGCCTGGACCTGGTGCGTCGGCTGAACGTCATGCGCACCCCCACGGTCCTGGTCCTGGACGCGCGGGGGCGTGTGACGCGCCGGGCGAGCGGCCAACCGCGCAAGGCCGATGTGATCGCCGCCATCGGTCTCGCGGTCTCCTGACCCGGCGGATCGGAACCTCAGACCACCCTTTCCGACCGGATCACCAGGGAATACGGCGAACCCGCCTCCCCATCCGGTCCCCGAACGGCGGGCCGCACGCCCGTTCACCGGCCCGGATGGGCCCTTCTGTGATCCAGGCCACCCGTGACAACGGGTTGAGAGGCCTGTAGCGTCAAGGACGTGACTTCCTTGACGAGCGCGTATCTGACGAAGCGACGGGCGGTGGACTTCTGCCGCGTCGCCGCCGCGCTCTGTCTGTGTCCCTAGGGCGTGCGGGCCCCTGAGCCCCCGCCTCCTCGCGCGACCGACCCTTCTCCTCGTGTACGCCAGGGACAACTCGTCATGCAGGTCGACCCTCGCGGACAGCGCTTCGCCGCTGTCCTGACCACCCTCGTGCTGGCCGCCGCCCTCGCCTTCGCCCAACCCTGGATCCTGGGGTTCCAGGCCGTGGTGTTCGCGATCGGCGTCCTCGCGGGTGTGCGCCACTCGCCCTACGCCCTGTTGTTCTCCACCGTCGTACGGCCCCGGCTGGGCCCGCCCTCCGAAACGGAGGACGCCCGGCCGCCCCGGTTCGCGCAAGGGGTGGGACTCGCCTTCGCCGCCCTCGGACTCATCGGATACCTGGTGGGTCCCGAGTGGCTCGGTGTCGGCGCGACCGCCCTCGCCCTCACCGCCGCCTTCCTCAACGCCGCCTTCGCCTTCTGCGCCGGATGCGAGATGTACCTTCTCGGCCGCCGTCTCCTGGCGACGGGGAAGCCGGCCTGATCCCCCTCCGTGCCCACCGGACCCCGTGTCCGGTGGGAACCGAACAGCCCACGCGACACCGCACGCAAAGAAACAACAGGAGGTTCCCCATGAGCCGCTCCGACGTCCTTGTGGACGCCGACTGGGTGGAGGCTCACCTGGACGACGCCACCGTGGTCCTGGTCGAGGTCGACGAGGACACGTCCGCCTACGACAAGGGACACATCCCCGGCGCCGTCAAGATCGACTGGAAGACGGACCTCCAGGACCCGGTCCGCCGTGACTTCGTGGACAGGACCGGTTTCGAGAGGCTGCTGTCCGCCAAGGGCATCTCCAACGACGACCAGGTCGTCCTCTACGGCGGCAACAACAACTGGTTCGCGGCCTACGCCTACTGGTACTTCAAGCTCTACGGCCACGACAACGTCCGTCTGCTCGACGGTGGCCGCAAGAAGTGGGAGCTGGACTCCCGCGAGCTGGTGGAGGAGGTCCCCGAGCGGACCGCCACCGAGTACCGGGCCCAGGACCAGGACCTGAGCATCCGCGCCTTCCGTGACGAGGTCGTCGAGGCCATCGGCACCAAGGACCTGGTCGACGTGCGCTCGCCCGACGAGTTCGTCGGCAAGCTGCTGGCCCCCGCGCACCTGCCGCAGGAGTCCTCGCAGCGTCCGGGCCACATCCCGACCGCGCGCAACATCCCGTGGGCGAAGACCGCCAACGAGGACGGCACCTTCAAGACCGCCGAGGAGCTCCGCGAGCTCTACACGGAGGCCGGGGTCGACCTGGAGAAGGAGATCATCGCCTACTGCCGCATCGGCGAGCGCTCCTCGCACACCTGGTTCGCCCTGCACGAGATCATCGGCCTGGAGAACGTCAAGAACTACGACGGCTCGTGGACCGAGTACGGCTCCCTGGTGGGCGTGCCGGTCGAGCTCGGAGAGGCGGAGACCAAGTGAGCGACAGCTGCGGAGCACCGGTCGGCGGGGTCGCCCTCGCCGACGTCAACGCCGGAGACCAGGCGGTCATCCAGGGCACGGTGACGCGTGACGGTCAGCCGCTGCGCGGCGCCTACGCGCGACTCCTCAACGCCTCCGACGACTTCGTCGGCGAGGTCGCCACCGGTGACGAGGGGACCTTCCGGTTCTTCGCCGCCGACGGCGACTGGAAGGTGCGCGTCCTGGCCTCCCAGGGCTTCACCGGCGAGTACCCGGTGCGGGCCGAGGTCGGCAAGGTCATCGACCTCCAGGTCCAGGCCTGATCCGATCCCGTCCGGCCCCGGCCGGGCCGGACTGAGACGACACGGGGCGTCGGAGGGAGCCGGTGGCTCCCCCGGCGCCCCTTCGTGTCCCCTTTGTGTCGTACGGCATGCCCCATTCCGTGATGAGCCCGAAACCACTTTCGCGGTGGCCCCGTCCCATCCCCCGTCCGAGAAACGGGGCACGGCGACGAGGCCGTGCGGAGAGGGGCGCGAACACGTGAGGTACACAGGGGTGCCGGCGCTGGCGGGCGTCGTGACATTGCTGGTCGCCGGATGTACGGCGATCACACCGGCGGGACCGGGGGACGCGGAGAACGTCGCGGTCACCGCTCTGGACTGGACGCCCTGCTACGAGGGGGACGAGGCCGAGGAGGCCGCCGAGGAGTACGGCGACAGCGCGTGGGTGACCGCCCTGGAGTGCGCCACCCTCGCGGTCCCCCTCGACCACGACACCCCCGACGGGGACACCATCGACATCGCGCTGGCCCGGGTGCCCGCCACCGGCGGTCCCGACGAGCGGATCGGCTCGCTGGTCCTCAACCCGGGCGGCCCCGGTGAGTCGGGGCTGGAGATGCTCTCTCACCCCCAGCTGAGCGAGGAGATCGGAGAGGCCTTCGACATCGTCTCCTTCGACCCGCGCGGGGTCGGCGACAGCGGCGGCTTCGCCTGCGGGAACTGGGACGCGCTGGCCGCCGCCCAGTACGAGGTCGACGACCCCACGGCCGTCACCGACGCCGACCTGGACCGCCTGGAGCGGGCGGCCCGCGACTACGCCGACGACTGCGCCGAGACGGTGGGGGAGGAGTTCCTCGCCGAGATCGGCACCGTCAACGTGGTCCGCGATCTCGACCTCGTCCGCGCCGCCCTGGGCGACGAGGCCCTGAGCTACGTGGGCTACTCCTACGGCACCTACATCGGTGCCCTGTACGCGGAGATGTTCCCCGCGAACACCCGCGCCCTCGTGCTGGACGGCGCGGTCGAGACCGAGCGGCCCAACGTGGAGGTCGCGCTGGACCAGGCACAGGCCTTCCAGACGTCCTGGGAGTTGTTCGTCACCGACTGCTCCGGCGAGGGGACCTGCCCCTTCACCGGTGCGGAGGCGGCCGAGGACGAGATGACCGACCTCCTCCTGCGACTCGACGCCGACCCGCCCGTCGTCCAGGACACCCCCATCGACGCCGGCACCATGCTGGGGATGGTGGGCCAGGCGCTCTACGACGAGACCGTCTGGACCGACATGGCCCACACCCTGACCGCCCTGGAGGAGGAGGCCGCCGACGCCGACGAACTCCTCGCGGAGTTCTACGACCTCACCTACGGCTCCTCGTACGAGGACGACACCGCCGGTGAGGGCGGAGAGGCCGCCCGGAACGAGGACGAGGAGGGCGAGGGGTTCCACGAGGACGCCGACGCGGCGCTGACCGCCATCAACTGCGCCGACCGGGTCGACCCCACCGACCTCGACGTCTACCGGGACGCCGCGGAGAGGATCGCCGTCGACACGCCGTTCTTCGGCCCCGACCTGGTGTGGGGGCAGCTGCCCTGCGCCTACTGGCCCGACACCGACGTCGCCCCGACCGGGTTCACCGCGCCCGACGCGCCCCCGATCGTGGTGGTCGGCACCCTCGGCGACCCGGCCACACCCTACGCCTGGGCCGAGGAGCTGGCCGACCAGCTGGACACCGCGACCCTGGTCACCTACGAGGGCGCCGGTCACACCGCCTACGGCTACGGCATGCCCTGCGTGGACGACCCGATCGACGCCTACCTCCTGCGCGGAGAGGTCCCCGAACCCGGCCTCAGCTGCCCGGCCTACTGATCCCTCGGGGACACGGCCTCCGACGGGCACGGACCGCCCGGTCGCGGGGAGACACGCCGCGACGGTGACAAGCCGGCCCGGTGGTGACAGCATCGTGCCCACACGCGTCGGCCCGGGTCGGCCGTGTCCCCGAGTGAACCGAGTCCCCGGCCGCCCCTCGGGCGGTCGATCAGGAGGTGTTCGGACGGTGCCCCCCATCCCGAGGCCGGACGGCGTGAGCGCGCGTACCTATGTCGGCTGGCGGTACACCGTGCTCATGCCCCCGCCCGGCCCGCCCCCGCGTCGGCCGACCCCGGCCGACGCGGAGGCCGTCGACGAGCAGTGGATCGCCGACCAGCGCGACAGCGAGGCCCGCACCAACCGGCCGCTGCACGTCGCGCTGGTCGGGCTCGGCGTGTTCGCCCTGCTGTGTCCGCTGCTGTGGTCCCTGCGGGTCCTGCCCGGGAACCTCGCCGTGGGCGGTGTCCTGGCCTGCGTGACCATCGCCGCCCCGATCGTCTTCGCCCTGCTCCAGAGCCGACAGGTGATCGCGGGCCGGCTCATGCTGGCCCGCGAACGCCTGGAGGCCGAACGCGCCGCCCGCGAGAACGCGCTGCGCGAACGCCTCGACGAGCACGCTCGGGAGCACACCGCCTGGCAGGCCGCCTGCCGGGCCTTCGAGGCCCGACCCCTCTGGTACGGGGTGACCGCCCCCGCCGACACGGGCGCGATCATCGTCGTCGGCGGGGCGGACGCCGGATGGTCGGCGCTGCTCACCACCATCGGCGTGTCCCGGCTGCGCGAGGGCGGCGACCTCACCGTCGTCGACCTCACCGGTCGCTCGGTGACCCGCGACCTGGTCCGCCTGGCACGGCGCTGCGCGGTGGCCCCGCGCCGGTGGGTGCTGCCGGCCGACCTGCCGTGCATGACGCTCGGCACCGACCTGGACGCCGGTCAGCGCGCCCGCATCCTCTCCGCCGTCGCGGCGGCCTCCGGGACCGTCGACGACGTCGACGCCGACGAGACCCTCCTGCTGCGGCTCATGGAGGTGCTCGGCCCCCGGGCGGGCATCGCCGAACTCATCGGTGGCCTGCGGGCCCTCATCACCCCCGAGGGGGACGCCGCCGAGGACGACCCGGCGCTCGCCCTGCTCACCCCCGACCAACGCGCCCGGGTCCGCGAACGCTGCGCCGGCGGTCACTGGGACCGGGCCTGGGAACTGGAACGCCGCCTCTCCCCGTTCGAGGCGGTCGGCACGCGCGCCGAGGACGGTGCCTACGCCCAGGTCAAGATCATCTCCACGGACCGGGCCTCGGGCGAGGTCGCCGCGCGCGTGTACGGCACCTACGCGGTGGCCGCCCTGAGCGAACTCCTGGAGGTGGCCGGGGTCCCGGCCGACGAGGCCCGCCGTGCCCGGGGGAGGCGCGGTCGCACGGTGGTGGTGTGCGGCGCCGAGACCCTGCCCGAGGGGGAGATCGACCAGGTCCTGGCCGCCGCGGGGAGCGGCGGGGTGGAGGTCGTCCTCATGTTCCGGACCGCCGTGCCGGCCGCCCTGGCGCGGTTCACCGGCCCGGGACGGCTGCCCGTCGTCATGCGCCAGGAGGAGGGGACCGCCCCGGCGGTGGCCGACGCGATCGCCGCCCACCCGTCGGGCGGGCGGTCGGGAGGCGCGGCGCGGTCGGCCCTGCACCGGCTCACCGAGACGGTCGCAGAGGAGGTGGGCGAAGGCGCCACCGCGCCGGAGGAGGACCCCGACGCGGAGGTGGCGGCCGACGACCGTTTCTTCGCCTCCCCGCACACCGACTCGGGCGCCGTCATCCGCAACGCCGCCGCCGCCGTCGCCCCCTTGGACCTGGTCCGCCATGTGAGATCGGCCACGGTGTGGGGCCGGGCGACGGCCGCACAGGAGTGGGCCGACGCACCCCTGTCCGCCGAGGACGATCCGACCCGGCACACCCGACCGTTCTCCCCCGACGCCGACGCGCTGTGCGCCCTGCCGGCCACGGCCGCCCTCGTTCTGGGCCCCGACGGCCCTGTCCTGGCCGACACCAATCCGGGTATTCTCACCCTGTCCACGGCAACACTGGCCACAGTGGACGACTCCCGGATCAGTGGTGACGAAACAGGCGCGGTGGCCGGTGCGTCGACGGAGGCACGCGGCCACGACGGCGGGGTCCGCCCCCGCATCCTTCCTGCCGTCGCCGCTCCCGACACGCCCGTCGGGGCCGTACCGGACCCGGTGGGGACCGATGGGGCGGTGGGGCGTGTGCCGCCCAACCTCGGCCCTCCTCCGGAGCGGCTGGACTGGCGGAGCCGATAGCCGGTGGACAATAGGCTTGGCCCGACACATCGCCCGCCGCCGCAACGCATCGGCGCAGGTGATCAAGCGATCGTGGAGAGTACATGAGCGAGCTTCCCTTGCGCGCCCAACTGGCATCGGTACTGGGGAGGAGTGCGGCCGGCCTGTCCCGTGCCACCGGTCGCGGCGACGGTTCCGTGATCGGCGGAAAGATCGCGCTCAAGGTCGAACCCGACCTGCTCTCCAAGCTCGCCAGGGGGCGCAGGCTCGCCCTGGTCAGCGCGACCAACGGCAAGACCACCACCACCCGTCTCATCTCCCACGCCCTGCGGGAGTTCGGCGACGTCGCCACCAACGAGCAGGGCGCCAACATGCCGACCGGGCACATCACGGCGCTGTCGAACAACCGGTCCGCGGTCAACGGCGTCCTGGAGGTCGACGAGAAGTACCTGCCCCAGGTCCTCGTCGCCACCCAGCCCTCGTTCGTGGTCCTGATGAACCTGAGCCGCGACCAGATGGACCGCGCCTCGGAGATCAACCTGCTCGCCAAGCGCTGGCGCACCGCGCTGGGCAAGAGCGACACCCACGTCATCGCCAACGCCGACGACCCGCTCGTCGCCTGGGCGGGGCTGGGAGCCCCCAACGCCACCTGGGTCTCGGCCGGGCAGCGCTGGAAGGAGGACTCCTGGTGCTGCCCCGAGTGCGGCGGCCACCTGCGCCGTGAGCAGGACCCGCACTGGGCCTGCCCCGAGTGCGGACTGGCCCGCCCCGAGACCACCTGGGGCGTGGACAACGACTCCGACGTGCTCGTCACCCCCGACGGCCGCCGCCTCAAGCTCCGGCTCAACCTGCCCGGTGACGCCAACCGCTCCAACGCCGCGATCGCCGCCGCCACCGCCGCCGGCTACGGACTGGACCCCGAGCGCACCGTGGAGCGCCTGCGCGAGATCACCTCGGTCGCGGGCCGTTACACCTCCGTGGTCACCATGGGCGTCGAGGTCCGCCTGCTGCTGGCCAAGAACCCGGCCGGGTGGCTGGAGTCCTTCGCCGTCCTGGACCCGCCCCGCACCCCGGTGATCCTGTCGGTCAACGCGCAGATCCCCGACGGCAAGGACACCTCCTGGCTGTGGGACGTCGACTACACGGTGCTGCGCGACCGCCGCGTGTTCGTCATGGGCGAGCGCCGCACCGACCTGGCCCTGCGCCTGGAGACCGACGGCGTGCGCTTCGAGGTGGCCGACCGGGTGGACGAGGTCCTCGGCAGGCTCAAGGCCGAGCAGCCCGGACTGACCAAGGTCGACCTCATCGCCAACTACACGGCGTTCCAGCAGATCCGCACGGCCTACGGCCGCGTCCAGTAGGAGACACCCATGACGAACACCAGCGCCCTGCGGATCGTGTGGATCTACCCCGACCTGCTGAGCACCTACGGCGACCGCGGCAACGTCCTCATCCTCCAGCGCCGTGCCGAACTGCGCGGGATCCCCACCGAGGTCGTGCACGTCCACTCCAGCGACGCGGTCCCCGAGCAGGGCGATATCTACCTGCTCGGCGGCGGTGAGGACCGCCCCCAGATCCTGGCCGCCGAACGCCTGCGCGCCGACGGCGGTCTGGCCCGTGCCGCCGCCCGCGGCGCCTGCGTCTTCGCGGTGTGCGCCGGCTACCAGATCATCGGCGAGAGCTACGGCGACGACGAGGCCAACCCGCTGCCCGGGATCGGCATCCTCGACATCCGCAGCGGCCGAGGCCAGGCCCGCGCGGTCGGCGAGATCGTCGCCGACGTCGACCCGTCGCTGGGGGTGGGCCGCATCACCGGCTTCGAGAATCACCAGGGCCGTACCGAGATCGGCCCGTCGGCCCTCCCGCTGTCCACCACGGTGCGCGGCGTCGGCAACGACGACCGGACCGAGGGCGCCTACCAGGGCCAGGTGCTGGGCACCTACCTGCACGGCCCGGCGCTGCCGCGCAACCCGCAGCTCGCCGACCTGTTGTTGCGCTGGAGGGTGGGGCAGTTGGCCCCGCTGCCGCAGGCCTGGGGCGACCGACTCCACGAGGAGCGCCTGTCGGCCGCACTGTCCGCCTGAGACGGGCGGACGCGAGGCGAACGCGCACGGCCCGGTGGATCCACCATCTCCCCGCCGGGCCGTCGCCGTGTCCCCGGGACCGGAGGGCGGGCCGTGACTATCGTCGGGGTCCATGAAGGCGATGGCGTTGCGACAGTACGGGACAGAGGACGGACTGCGGGAGACGGAGCTCCCCGACCCCAAGGTGGCCCCCGGTGAGGTCCTGATCCGGGTGCGGGCCGCCGGTGTCAACCCGGTGGACTGGAAGCTGGCCGCGGGCGGACTCGACCCCGTCATGGAGGCCGGCTTCCCCATGGTCCCCGGGTGGGACGTGGCCGGTGTGGTCGAGGCCGTCGGGTTCGACGTATCGGAGTACCGGGTCGGGGACGAGGTCTACGGCTACATCCGCAAGGACTGGGCGCGGAACGGCTCCTACGCCGAACTGGTGTCGGCGAGCGTACGGCTGATCGCCCCGAAACCGGCGTCGATGGACTGGTCGCAGGCGGCCGGGGCCCCGCTGGCCGGGCTCACCGCGCTCCAGGCGATGCGCCGGGCTCGGGTGGGCGACGGGGAGACGGTGCTCGTCCACGCGGCGGCCGGGGGCGTGGGATCCATGGGCGTGCAGATCGCCCGTGCGCTGGGAGCCCGGGTCATCGGCACCGCGAGTGAGCGCAACCACGACTTCGTGCGCTCCCTCGGCGCGGAGCCGGTGACCTACGGTGACGGGCTGGTCGAGCGGGTCCGCGGTCTGGCCCCGTACGGGGTCGACGCGGTGCTGGACTTCGTCGGCTCGGGGGCGGCGGCGCAGAGCCTGCCCCTGGTGGGGTCCCCCGGCCGGGTGCTCTCCGTCGCGGACGCGGAGGTGGCCGCGCTCGGCGGCCACTACGTATGGGTGCGCCCCTCCACCGACGACCTGATCGAGCTGGCCGGGATGGCCGACGCCGGGGTGCTGACCGTCCACGTGGAACACGAACTGCCGTTGGCGGAGGCGGCCGAGGCCTGGCGGTTGAGCAAGAAGGGGCGGACCCGGGGAAAGATCGTGCTCACCGTATGAGTGGTTTCAGGTGATTTGTGAGGAATGAACGACATGTGTTCTGTGTCACAGGTACATGGATGCCAATGACCGATCCCGGGGGTCGGGCGGCGTACTGCGCGCCATCGCGATCCCCGTCGCGGTGTTCGTGGCCGGGACCGGGTGCATCGCGACCACGGTCGCCCTCACCGCCGCCCCGATCCCGACGGTGCGGGTGACCGCGGGCGAGGAGACGCCGATCGTCTCCCCGGACGAGGAAGACCCCGACCCGTCGCCCGAGGGCTCGGGGACCGATCCCGGGCCCCGGGAACCGGAGGAGCCCGCGACCGGCCGGGAGGACGCCGGATCGCACACGCCGAGCGTGCCACCGGAGTCCTACACCGGTGCCTCCACGACCTTCGGGTCGCTCCGGATCCTGGTGGACATCTGTTACACCGACACCACCATCACCGACGGCATGGCGATGCAGTCCACGGCTCCGTCCGGAATGGAGTACCACATCTACCGGCTCCTGGTCACCAACCAGGGCGATTCCCCCACGGTGTTCGACACGTGGGGGACCTATGCCCTGACCACCGAGGGCAAGGAGTACCTCAACGACGACGAGGCCGAGTTCACGGTGGCCTGGGATTACTTCTGGGACGAGATCAACCCCGACACCACCGTCACCGGCTATGTCGTCTTCACGGCGCCGGAGAACACCGAGTTCTCCGAGGTGTGGATCGGTGGAACGGCACCGCTCACCCCGAACTGATCTCCCGGCCCGAGCCCTCCCGACGGCCCAGCAGCCACAGCACCCGGTCGTAGGCGCACACCTGGTACACCACCAGCACCCCGGCGAACGCCAGGGCGGCACCGGTCGCGCCGGCCCAGGCCAGCGCCGCCGCGGAACCGAACAGGACCGCCCACTCCACGAGCAGCCGCACCGGCCCGGGGACCGGCACCGGCGCCCGCCCCGACCTGGACGGGTCGCCGGGGACCGCGAACGTCCCCCACACCGTCGCCACCAGCAACGGCACCGCGAACGTCGCCGACCAGCGCAGATCCGGCAGAAGGTGCCACGCCGCAGAGCCGAACCCGACCAACGCGGTCAGCTCCAGCAACAGCCGCACCACCAGCATCCACGGTCTCAGGGACACCGCATGTCCTTTCCCGTCGAGGACCGGTGAGGGCGTCCAGGGGTTCCGGAGGCCGGCGGCGGGCCGAGGGTCCCCGTTCTCCGGGCGCGCCGGGCACGGACCGAAGCGGAGCGCAGGTCCGAGGGGAACACGGCTAGCGGGGGCGGCGGCGCAGGTCGATCTTGGCGTTGGCGCCCGTGTCCGGGTCCACCACGACCTCCTGGCCCGCGGCGATCCCCTCCACCACCAGTTCGGCGTCGGTCGGCGCGGACCGCTTGACCACGCCCAGGGCGATCGGCCCCAGCTCGTGGTGGCGGGCCGAGGTCCCCACCCGGCCGATCGCTCGGCCGCCGAGTTCGATGGGTGCGCCCACCTCGGGCAGCCGCTCGGCGGTCCCGTCCAGGTGCAGCATGATCAACCGGCGCGGCGGCCGACCCAGGTTGTGCACCCGGGCCACGGTCTCCTGGCCGGGGTAGCAGCCCTTGGTCAGGTGCACCGCCCGACCCACCCAGTCCACCTCGTGCGGAATGGTGCGGTCGTCGGTGTCCAACCCCGGGCGCACCCGGTGGTGCTCGATCCGGTGGGCCTCGTACGACCACAGGCCCGCGGGGCGCACGCCTGCGGCCGTCAACGCCTCGGCGACGGTGACCAGACGGTCCGCGGGGAGGAACAGGTCGATCTCGTCGTCGGCGGCGCGCGCCGGCACGTCCTCGACCCCGACGGCGGCCACGGCCTTCTCCCGCTCGGGCCCCGCCACCGTGAGCACCGCGCGCTCGGCGCTCCGGTCCGTCACCTCGACCCGCAGCATGAACCGCATGGAGTCCAGGAACGCCGCCAGCGCGGCGCCCTCGCCCGGTTCGGTGTGGATCCACGTGGTGATGCCGTCGTCCACCAGGGACAGGTGATGGCGCAGATGCCCCCGGGTGTCCAGCACGAGGGCCTCGGTGCCCGCGCCCGGCCGCAGATCCCGGGTGAGCTGGCTGGTGAGGTCGTTCAACCACGTCAACCGGTCGGGCCCGGTCACCGTGACCACGCCCCGGTTGCTCCGGTCCACCCACGCGCTCGACCGTTCGATGGCGCGGCCCTCGTGGGCCGGGTCGCCATAGTGCGCGGCGACCCCGGAGTCGGGGGACTCGGCGCTCACGGCGCCCGGTGTGCTCAGCAGCGGCGAAGTCATACGACCGAGCCTAGCCCTCTCGTTGAGAGAACCGAAAACCCGTCTCTGACCTGCTGTTTCGCTCGCGAGAAAAACATTTGCCCCGAGGGTCCCCCAGGACGTACCTTCGGTGTCACGCAGGAAAGGAGGTGGTCCCGAAGATGATTTCTCTCAGGACTGGCGAGGTGGCCGTCCGCTAGGACGAGCTCGCGTTTCGCGCGACGTTCGTTCGCGGCGAATCCCTAACGGACACCCGGATCCCGGGCCGCCGGAAGTAGTCCGACCGGCCCCGCCCACACCGGCGGGAAGCGGCCCGGGGTCCGTTCCCCTTCTCCGGGCCCTACCGCTCCCCGGCGTCCTTGCCCGCCCGCTTGAGCTGCGCCGACATGTAGGAGCGCAGCGAGTGCCCGCGCGCCGCCAGGTCCCAGGCGTACCCCAGGGTCTCCCGGTTGTCGCCGAACAGGCCGTAGAGCCGGTGCGAGGCCTTCACGTCGAGACCGGTGGAGGTGTGCAGCACCGCGTCGGTGGCCATCTCGACCCGGTTCGCGAACACCGTGCCCGCGTACGACTCGATGAAGCCCTCGTTGTGGGTGATGAGCACTTCGAGGTGGACGATCGGGGCGCCCTCCTCGCGGTCGGCGGTGTCCTCCTCCGACAGCGCCCGCCAGTACCCCGACTCCTCGGTGACCAGGTCGCCCAGGGTCCCGTCCGGCCTCATCCGCCAGGCCGCGCCCCGGTAGTTCAGATAGGGGAGTCCGGGCCGGTGCTCGAACACGAGCTCCTGGCCGAACTGGAACTCCTCCTCGTCGGCGTATCCGGCGACGCCGACACCTTCCCAGCGGCCGATCAGGAAGGACAGTTTCGCCAGATCGGCGTGAACATCAGCGTGCATGACACCAGAGCGTAGCGGCGTCACGGGTATGGGACGTCCAACGCCATCCCGGGGTGGTGGACTGGACATGCCCAATTGGCCCCGCTTTCTCGGAGAACTGGTAAAGATGGTGATCGACGCGGTGTGCGGTCCCCGGGGTGTGTCGACCCGCCCGCGTCCCCATCTCCGAAGCGCGTCAAAGGGGCGGCCTGTGTTATTGGTGATCGGTTCTGTGCTGCTCGTGATCGCGTTGGTCCTGCTCCCGGTCGCGATCCTGGGCCTGCGGCGATGGCGGCGTCAACAAGGGCTGGCCCGGATCGAACCGGCGGCGCTGGCCGCCCGGACCGGCCAGCGCGTCACGCTCACCGGTGTCGCCGCCCCCGGACCCGCCGGTGCGGTCACCTCCGGCCTGGCCGGGGTGGAGTGCGTCTGGCACGGTCACGAGGTGCTGCGCCACTACATCCCCCTCCAGCGGGACGGCGCGGTGCAGGAGCGCACCTGCGACTCCATCGCCGACTACGGTTCCGAGGAGCTGTTCGGCCTGGTCGCCGAGGGCCGGCGGCTCGACGGCGACCGGATCTTCGTCGACCCCCGCGACGCCCCTCGCGTGCGCGACGCGGAACTGTGCCTCAAGCGCGTGGTGGGCCGCCCCCAGCCCGGTGTCGCCTCGCCCGCCGACGATCTGCTCCCCCGGGTACGGGGCCGCATCTCGGGCGTCTTCCGGGGCGAGACCATCGAGTTCGAGTACCGCGAGTGGGTCGTGCGCCCCGGCTCTCGGGTGCGCGTCACCGGGGAACTGAGCGAGCGGGACGGCCGGATCGTCCTCACCGCCCCCCGGGACGGCTCACTGACCGTCGAGCACGGCGTCGCCGACCGCACCGATCACACCTCCCCCCGCCGCCGCGAGGCCCTGCTGCTCAACGTCGCCTGCGTGGTGTGCGCCCTCTCCGGAATCCTCCTGGTCCTGTTGGGGCTGTGACCCTCCGCCGATAGGCTGACCGCTATGTCCGCTTCCCTGGTGATCAAGGTCACGGTCGGTGCCGATGATCCCGAACGCTGCAACCAGGCCTTCACCGTCGCCGCCACCGCCGTGGTCTCGGGGGTGCCCGTCTCCCTCTGGCTGACCGGTGAGGCCGCCTGGTTCGCCGTCCCCGGACGCGCTGAGGAGTTCACCCTCCCGCACGCCGCCCCCCTGGCCGACCTGCTGGCCGCCGTCCTGGCCGCCGGCACGGTGACCGTGTGCACCCAGTGCGCGGCCCGACGCGACCTCACCGAGGCCGACCTCGTCGAGGGGGCGCGCATCGCGGGCGCCGCCGCCTTCGTCGAGGAGGTCGTCGCCGAGGGCGCCAAGCCCTTGGTCTACTGAGACACCGGCCCCCGGCACGACCGTGCCCGTACCGCCGACGGCGGTACGGGCACGGAAACGCTCGGGGGTTACTTCTTGCCCTGGTTGGCGACCGCCTCGATGGCGGCCTTGGCGGCCTCGGGGTCGAGGTAGGTGCCGCCCGCCGTCTTCGGCTCGAACGCGTCGTCCAGCTCGTAGACCAGCGGGATGCCCGTCGGGATGTTCAGTCCGGCGATCGCGTCGTCACCGATCCCGTCCAGGTGCTTGACCAGCGCGCGCAGCGAGTTGCCGTGCGCGGTCACCAGGACCGTCCTGCCGGCGGCCAGATCCGGGACGATCTCGTCGTACCAGTACGGCAGCGCCCGGTCGAGCACGTCCTTGAGGCACTCGGTGCGCGGCAGCAGCTCCGGCGGCAGGTTCGCGTAGCGGGCGTCCCCGGCCTGGGAGTAGGGGTCGTCGTCGGCGATCGGAGGCGGCGGGGTGTCGTAGGAACGACGCCAGGTCATGAACTGCTCTTCGCCGTACTCGTCGCGCGTCTGCGCCTTGTCCTTGCCCTGGAGGGCGCCGTAGTGGCGCTCGTTCAGCCGCCAGGTGCGCCGGACCGGCAGCCAGTGCAGGTCGGCGGTCTCCAACGCGAGGTTCGCGGTGCGGATCGCGCGCTTGAGCAGCGAGGTGTGCAGGATGTCCGGCGTGACACCGGCCTCCTTGAGCAGTTCGCCGCCCCGGCGGGCCTCGTCCTCGCCCGTGGCCGACAGGTCCACGTCCACCCACCCGGTGAACAGGCCCTTCGCGTTCCAGACACTCTCACCGTGTCGAAGCAGTACCAGAGTTCCCATGAGGAAGAGCCTAGTGCCTGGCGGTGAACGGGGACCGGCCCGGGGGCGACTCCTCGGAGCCGTGCTCTCTCGGGCTCCCCGCCTCGCTCCGGCCCGGTCCCTCACCCCCGACGGGCGACCCGCGGCCGACGGCCCTCGTGTCTCCTCCGCCCCGTCAGGGAACCCGGACGCGTCCCCGCCGCCTCCGGCGGTGTCAGCCCAGGTGACCCTCCGGCGCCAGGTGCGCGAACGCGCGGAGGTTGCGCATGTCGTGACCGCGCTCGGCCCGCCACCGCCACTCCTTGCGGATCGCCGACGCGAACCCTCGCTCCAGAGCGCCGTTGAAGTTCTCGTCCGAGTAGGTGAGCACACAGCCGAGGAGCCGGTCGACCTCGTCCGGGGTGACCCCCTCCAGGGGCAGCCGTCCCCGGATGTACACGTCACCGACCTCGTCGGCGGCGAACGCCATCCCGTACATGTCGGAGTTCCGGCGCATCAACCACAGGTAGAACTCCGCGTGGTTCTCATCGGGCTGCCGACAGAAGAACGAGGTGAGGGTCAGACTGTGCGGTCCCACTTCCAGCCACACCAGGGTCTTGATCTTGGCCTTGCCCGGCAGGGTCACCAGGAACGACTCCTCGCGGGGTCGCTCCGTCTCCAGGTCGGCCTCGGCCACCGCGAAGGCGATCGTCTCGATCGCCGCCGCACGCGCGGTTCGTTCTCCCACTTCGTCCCGTCCCTCCCGTTCCCCCGCCGCGCGTCAGCGCGCGGCGGCCAGCGGCAACCCCGTCGGCATCGCGTACGGGGTGATGCTCTCGCGGTACACGTCGAGCAGTTCGTCCACGGTCCGGTCCCAGCCCAGGGTGGCGGCGTGGACCGGGGCCGCCTTCGCCAGCCTCGCACGCCAGGCCGGCTCGGCGATCAACCGGTGCAGCACCGACGCGTAGTCGGCCGGGTCGTGCCCCTCCACCAGGATCCCCGACCGGTCTCCCGCGACGGCCGTGGTCAACCCGCCGACCTTGGCGGCCACCACCGGGGTGCCGCAGGCCTGCGACTCCACCGCGACCAGCCCGAACGACTCGGAGTGGGACGGCACGACCGTCGCCGTCGCCGCCCGGTAGTAGTCGGCCAACCGTTCGCGCGACTGCGGCGGTTCCATCCGGACCACGTCGGCGACCCCCAGCGAACGCGCCAGGTCGGCCAGGAGCCGGGGTTCGCGCATGCCGGCGCCGGACAGGCCGCCGACCACGCCCACCACCAGCCGCGAGCGCAGCGACGGGTCGCGTTCGAGCAGTCGGGCGGCGGCGTGGATGAGCACGTCGGGAGCCTTGAGCCGCTGCACCCGGCCCACGAACAGCAGCAGTTCCGTGTCCGGAGCCAGGCCGATCCGCTCCAGGGCGGCGCGTCGGGAGCCCGGCGTGAACACGTCCAGGTCGACCCCGGGCGGGATCACGCTGATCTGCGGGTCCCGGGCCCCGTAGTGCTCCTTGAGCTGGTGGGCCTCGTCGTCGGTGTTGGCGATGAGCCGGTCCGCCTGGTGCACGAGCTGGTCCTCGCCGCGCACGCGGGCGTCGGGTTCGGGCAGGTCGCCCTCGGCCAGGGCGGCGTTCTTCACCCGCGCCATGGTGTGCATCGACTGCACCATGGGCACGCCCCAGCGGCGGGCGGCCGACACCCCGGCCTTGCCGGACAGCCAGTAATGGCCGTGCACGAGGTCGTAGCGGCCGGGCTCGCCGCGCGCCTCGGTGCGCAGCATCCCGAAGATGAACGGGCACAGGTACTCGGCCAGGGTGTTCTTGTCCAGGTGACCGTAGGGTCCGGCGGCCAGGTGGCGGACGGAGACCCCGGGGGCGAGTTCGACGACCGGGGGCAGGTCGGGGGAGGTCGCCCGGGTGAACACGTCCACGGCGACACCGCGTTCGGCCATGCGCCGGGCCACCTCGACCACGTAGACGTTGAGTCCGCCGGCGTCACCGGTGCCCGGCTGGTCCAGCGGAGAGGTGTGGAGGCTGACCGTCGCCACACGGGACGGGAACGCCGCCGGCCCTCCCACGGGAACGATTCCAGACACCGCCGGGCCCTCCAGGTCGTGTGCACACGTCTGTCGTCAACAGCGACGAAGGTACACAGTGTTCCCGAGCGGATGATCCCAGGGGTGTGGGTGTTGACGGGCTCGGATCTAGGGTGTAGTGGCCCATCCGGACACCAGGAAGTCCATGGCCTCCGGCAATGAGGGCCCCCACGGATCGGTGGCGTGATCCTCGTCCGAGGAGCGGGTGGTGACCGTCATACCGAGGTCCGAGAGGACGCCCGCCATGCCGTCGACGTCGCCGCCGACCAGCAGGACCCTCGTCGCCTCGGCCGTGGCGACCTCCGTCCCCTCGGGGTTCCAGAGCACGGTCTGCGCGACCGACGGCGAGGCCACCGCCGCCGGTGCCGCGCCACCGGTGCCGCCGACGGCGCGCAGGGTGCGGGGGCGCTCACGGCCGCCCTCGACCGCGCGCACGACGGCCCGGGTGAGCACGCCGGGCTCCCCGGAGACCCGTTCGGGGACGGCGACGACGAACTCCACCCCGGTACGGCACATCTCCCGGTCCAGCGCGCTCCGCGCCTCCTCGTCCACGGCGGTGCGGTGATCTCCGTCGTGCAGCAGGTACAGGACGGGCAGGTCGGCGCTGTCGGGGCCGGGCGGTCTGCGCACCCACAGTTCCCGTTCGCCGCCGGGCGCGGTCTCGTCGGGTACGGTCACGACCTCGGTCGGCCCCGACTGGACGCAGGTGGAGACCTGCCCGGGGCGGGGGAGCGGAGCCGGAAGGCTTCCGTCCTGGGGCAGCCGGACCGCGGCGGTGGTCAGGGCGGGATCGGGGCCGAGGTGGGCGCCGAGCCGCTCGGCGAGCCCCTCGGGGGGCAGCGTGCCGAGCGCGGCGGCGGCCATGATGACCATGCCGGAGGAGACGAGCACGAAGGCACGCCGGGAGAACGTGGTGAACACCGGTGACCTCGGGAGGGGTCGGGAGTCAGGGAACACCCTGTCGAAGAATCAGGGATGTCACTCATTGTAGTCATCCGTGTTTTCTTCGTACAGGGAATTCCCCTATCCGTCACACCGCCAAGGCATGCCTCAAACGCAGGTCGTCCGGGTAGGGACGCAGGTACGTCTGCTGCCGCAACCAGTCCGGGCCGTCCGCCGCCCCGTGGTGGCGCAGCAGCGCCACCGGCAGGCTCAGCGGCGCCCGCTCCTCGCGGTAGTCCTCGATCGCCGCGAGCAGATCGTGCCTGCGCACGTCGTCCAGTCCGTCGCCGATCATCCCGAAGGCGTGCTGAAGGGCGTTGGCGTGCCGGCCCCGATTGGTCCGCGTGGCCATCGCCTTGCAGAACGCCTCGGTGTAGTCCCGCCTGGTGCCCTCCCGGTCCTCCGACCCGGCGCGCGCGGCGATCCGCCCCGTCTCCCGGTACCCCTCCGGGGAATGGGCCATCAGCTGGAGCTTGTGCCGGGTCTGGAAGTCCACCAGGTCGCGGGGACGCCACGACGCCTCCCACAGCTCCCGCAGGCGGGCATGGGCGAAGATCCGTTCCACGAACGCCTCGCGCAGCGCCGGGTCGGACAACCTCCCCTGCTCCTCCACGGGCAGCTCGGGCAGCAGTTCGGTGAGGCGGCCGGCGAACGCCCCCCGGCCCTTGCCGTCCACGCGCTGTTTGTCCTCGTTGAACACCGGCAGGGCCAGCAGCCCGCAGCTGGGCGACTTGTTCTTGAGCACGTACCCGTCCAGGCCGCTCAGTTCGGCCAGTCGGGCATCGGCGATCCCCGCCAGTTCGTCGGTGCGGTCGGAGCCGTCACCGCTGGAGATCACCCGGTCCGCCTCGCCGCGGCGTTGCAGGTGCAGGGTCGGGCGCGGCGTGCCCAGGCCGATCTCGGCCTCCGGACACACCTCCGTCCACTCCACGTACCGGTCGAGTTCGTCCGTGAGAAAGCGATACCGGGAATGACCGCCGTTGTACCGGACGGGGACGCCCAACAGGCAGCTGGAGGCGCCCAAGCGCGGCCTGACCTCGGTCTTCTCCGTCTCTGGAGTGAGAGTGTTCATGCTCTTCCCTTACCCGTTCCCGCGCTCGACCCTCCGTCGGGGCGATACGCGCCACTCACGGTGTCATTCGTCGCACCAAGGGTGAGAGGATGGTGTGTCATGGCACACACCATCGTCCTGTTCACCCAGGACCTGCGCCTGCACGACCACCCGGCCCTCCACGCGGCGTCGCGCGAAGGGGAGACCGTGCTCCCGGTCTTCGTCCTGGATCCCGCGCTGCTGCGCCGGTCCGCCCGCAACCGGGTACGCGCCCTGCTCGACATCCTCAACGACCTCCGCGATGGCCTGCGCTCCCTCGGCGGGGACCTGGTCGTACGGCACGGCGACACCGTGACCGAGGTCGCCGCCCTGGCCCGGGAGACGGGGGCCGACACCGTCCACGTCACCGAGGGCGTCACCCGCACCGCCACGAACCGGGCCGAGCGTCTGCGCGAGGCGGGGCTGCGCGTGGTCTCCCACCCGGGACTGACCGTGGTGCCGCCCGGCGACGTCACCCCCGCGAGCGGGGACCACTACAAGGTGTTCACCCCCTACCTGCGGGCCTGGGAGGCGCACCCCTGGCGCTCCGTCCTCCCCGAGCCCGACGAGGTGCGCTCGCCCGAGGGGGTGGACCCCGGGAAGATCCCCGCGCGCCTGGACGAGGGCCGCGGCTCCCTCGCCGAGCGACCGCTCGCCATGGGGGAGACGGCCGCCCGCCAACGGTTGTGCTCCTGGCTCGACAGCGGTCTGGCCCACTACGCGGACCGGCACGACGACCTGCCCGCCGGGGCGACCTCGCACCTGTCGGCCGACCTCCGCTTCGGCTGCCTGTCGCCGCTGGAGGCGGCGGTGCTCGCCCGCGACGAACCCGGCGGGGCCGAGTTCGTCCGCCAACTCGCCTGGCGCGACTTCCACCACCAGGTCACCGCCGCCTTCCCCGACATGGGCATCCGCGACTATCGGCCCCGCGACACCCGCTGGCGCGACGACCCCGCCGCCCTGAAGGCGTGGAAGGAGGGCCGCACCGGAGTGCCGATCGTGGACGCGGGCATGCGCCAACTGCTGCGCGAGGGGTTCATGCACAACCGCACCCGCATGATCACCGCCGCGTTCCTCACCCGCACCCTGGGCGTGCACTGGCGTGCCGGGGCGGAGCACTTCGCCGACCACCTGCTGGACGGGGACGTCGCGAACAACAACGGCAACTGGCAGTGGGTGGCCGGGACCGGCAACGACACCCGCCCCAACCGGGCGTTCAACCCGCTCCGGCAGGCGCGGCGGTTCGACCCGGAGGGCGTGTACGTGCGCCGGTACGTCCCCGAGCTGGCCGAACTGCCCGGTCGCGCCGCGCACACCCCGTGGGATTCGCTCCTGGGCCCCGACGACTACCCGCCGCCCATCGCCTCCCCCGGTTCCTGACCCGGGTTCGGACTCCCTCTCCTGCCTCCGGCACCCGATCCTCCCCGCCCGCCGCGCGGCACCGACGATCCGGATCCACCGCGTGGAACGGGTCGGTGACGGGGGTTCAGACGGGGCCGAACGCGGACCGGAAGGTCGCCGGCGCGGCGTCGTCGAACAGCACGAGGCGGATCTCCGGCACCCGTGACGGGGCGGTGCGCAGCGCCTCGGCGGCGATCCGGGCGGCGTCGGCCATCGGCCACCGGTAGACGCCCGTGGAGATCGCCGGGAAGGCCACCGACTCCGCGCCCAGCCCGTGGGCGACGCGCAGCGACTCGGTGAAGCAGGAGGCCAAGAGGGCGGACCGGTCCTCGGTCGTGCTGTACACCGGGCCGACGGTGTGGATCACCCAGCGGGCCGGCAGGAGGCCCGCGGTGGTCGCCACCGCCCGACCGGCGGGCAGGCCGCCGCCGTAGTGGGAGGCGCGCAGCTTTCGGCACTCGTCGAGGATCGCCCTGCCGCCCTTGCGGTGGATCGCCCCGTCCACCCCGCCGCCGCCCAGCAGGGAGCCGTTGGCGGCGTTGACGATGGCGTCCACGCGCTGCTCGGTGATGTCGCCCTTGACGATGGCCATCCGGCCGCTCGGTGTGGTGCCCATGTCCCCGTCCTCTCCACGGTCGGGCGGCAGTATCGCATTCCGGGGTGCCCGAGGGCTCGCGAAGAAGTGAATCGGCCCGCCGAGGGCTCGGTTCACCTCCGGTCCGAGAGGCGGGACGGGGTGCCCTTCGGTGCCGGCTCGGGGGCCGAAAGCCCTTGTCCCCAAGGACACGGCGATTTAACGTGGGGGTACGACGCTGTGTAGTACGACCGCAAGTAGACTCGATGACATGAATCGGCTCGGCGAACTTGAACGCGCGGTGATGGATGTACTGTGGGCACGAAATGAACCAATGACGGTTCGTGAGGTCGGCAGGGAACTCGCCGATCGGGATCTGGCCCACACGACCGTCATGACCGTGCTCGACCGACTGGCCAAGAAGAAGGTCGTCACCCGGGCACGCGAAGGTCGTGCGTGGCGGTACCGTCCGGCAGCCAGCCGGGAATCCTACGTCTCGGAGCTGATGTTCGACGCTCTCGGGCAGACGGGTGATCGTGACGCGGCCCTCGCCGCCTTCGTCCAGTCCATGGATGGCAAGGGGGCGGAAGCGCTCCGGCGCGCACTCGCGGAAATCGAGCAGCCAAGGAACTAACCCGTATGGTCAGTGCCGCCCTTCTCACTCTCGTCGCCGTCTCCTGTCTCATCGCGATGGCGCTGCTCCATCGCGCGAAGTGGCCCTCCCGAGGGCCCTACACGGCGGTGATCACCTGGCAGGCACTCGGCCTCGCCTGGGGTGTGTCCACGATCGGCGCGCTCCTGGCCTTCGGGCTCTCCTCGTACCGACTGGGCGCGGCCGGCGGCCTCATGGCCCTGGCCACGGATCTGTTCAGCGGTGAGCTCATCCTCGCCGAGCTCTCCCAGGGACTGGAGGGCGTGAGCCACCTGGTCGCCGTGGTCCTGGCGATCGTGCTCACACTGGTCCTCTTCTCCGGTCTGGTCTCCTCCTTCGTGCAGGTGGTGCGGGTCCGCCGACGCCACCACGACCTGCTCGAACTCGTCGCCAGCGACCACCCCGACGTTCCGGGCGCCCGGGTCATCGAGCACCCGGCCGCCGCCGCGTACTGTCTTCCGGGCGTACTCCGCTCCCAGGTGGTCATCAGTGCCGGCGCCCTCGCCGTGCTGGACAAGCGCGAACTGGCGGCCGTCCTGGCCCACGAGCACGCCCACCTGCGCCAGCGCCACGACCTGGTGCTGCTGCCGTTCTCCTCTCTCAAACGCGCCTTTCCCAAGGTGCGGCTGGTGCGCACCTACTACGAGAGCGTCGCCCTGCTCATCGAGATGTGCGCCGACGACCAGGCGCGCCGCACCAGCTCCTCCCGCGAACTCGCCATGGCGCTGCTCCGGTTCGGCGCCGCCGGACCCGCGCCGGTGCCCGCCGGGGCGATGGCCGCCGTCCAGGAGACCGAACCCGAGGTCATGCGCCGGGTGAACCGCCTGCTGCGACCCGACGACGAGCTTCCGTACCACGCGGGCGCCGTCATCATGGGCGCCTCGGCCTTCCTGCTGGCCTCGGTCACCTGCCTGTGGCACATCCCGATCTGATCCGCCCCGATGTGATCGGAACCCGTGTGACACTGCTCCCGTCGGGGCACGATTTCCTCCCCTGATCCGTTTACGGTGGAGAACGGGCGGATCTCCGTTCGCGAACGTCATCGGGAGTGTGTTGTGATCTGGCAGCTGATCTACCTGGTCACCTTCGTGGCCAGTCTGTACGCGTTGATCGAGGCGGTACGGACCCCGGCGTCCTCCTTCGAGATCATGGACAAACAGACCAAGAAGCTCTGGGTCACCCTCACCGGCGTCGCCACCGGCCTGTCCGCACTCGCCGTGTTCTTCAACGTCGCCATCTTCGTCCTGCTGTGCCTGGTCGCCACCCTCATCTTCCTGCTCGACGTCCGCCCCGCGGTCAAGGGCGTGAGCGGCGACCGCAACGAGGGCCCCTACGGACCCTGGTAGGCCTCCTCCAGCTCCGTGAGCGTCCGGCGCAGCGCCCCGGAGTACGCGGGGTCGTCCGTGTAGTACGAGTGACCCAGGATCTCCGGACGCCGCGCCTCCCCTGGGAGGGCGTCGTAGGACCGTGGATCGGGCAGTGGCTCCGCCGGTCCGACCGTCGCGATCCCCTCTCCGGAACGCACCCGCACCGGACCGGCGATCGCGTCGGTGATCCGCCACAGGTTGCGCCACCCCGCGACCCGGTCGCACAGGTCGGCGAAGGGCCCCGGGCCGAAGTAGCCCGGGAAGTAGCGGGCGTACAGCCGGTCCAGCGGTGAGCCGTGGGTGATGAGCGCGACCCGCCCCAGACAGTCGTCGGGCAGCTGCCACACCGTCGCCGCCGCCAACACCGACCCCTGGGAGTGCCCCGACAACACCACGTCGGTGCCCTCCCGGGTCATCCGCGCCACCCGGGCCACCAGTTGCGGCACCGCCCGCTCCGCATAGGACGGCGGCGCCAACGGGTGCGCCACCCGCGGCCAGAACGTGCCCACGTCCCACAGGGCGCCCACCGCCTGCCGGGTCGGCCGATCCCGATAGGCGCTGCGACCGATCCACATGAGGGCGACGAGCGCGGCCCCGCCGAGCAGCGATCCGACACCGGTGAGCACCGACACCGCCCCCTGGGCGAGGACCCGCACCCGGTCGGCCACGGCCGTCGCGGCCGGCTCCGGCCCACCCGGCATCAGGTGCCCGGACATGACCGAGTACAGCACCAGAGCGCCCAGCACCACGGCCGGCACCAGCAGAGCCGTCAACACGGCCGGAAGCACCTCCGTCATCCGGCCCAGAGCCCGCGCCCGCGCGATGTCCCAGGTCCGTCGGTCGCGCACGCTGCGGGCGTAGTCCTCGGTCACCCCGGCCACGTGCGCCCGCGTGTCCCGCCGCAATCGGATCGTGAACAGCCCCGCCACGATGACCACCAACACCGCCTCCAGCGCGATCGCCAACTGGAGCCATGAGTAGATCGTGGGGGTCTCCAGCGGCAGACATCCCGCCCCGGGCGCGGACAGCGACCCGCACCCGCTCAGCCACAGCGCGCCCTGGTACACCAGCGCCGCCGAGAACGCCCCGCCGGCCAGGGCGCCCAGCGCCGCCGTGGCCGGTCCGGCCATCCCCCTCATCGCCACCCCGTCGTGCGCCCGGTCGGCGGTGTACAGCACCAACGCCGCGGCCAACGTCACCAGGATCAGCGCCACCTGGGCGGTGAACAGGGTGTTGAGCACCGCCGCGTGCCCGGGGAGCCGACCCTCGGCCACCCACCCCGGCCGCGGCCACAGCACGTAGACGACCGTCGCCACGGCCAAGACCAGGGTGATGTCGCGCAGCAGTCGGCACAACCGGTCGGCCCGCGCGTTCCACAGTGGATCCACCCCGGGTACGAGCACGCTCGCCGCGCTCAGCAGCACGGTCACCCCCAGCGCACCGGCCAGTGCCGGACCCCAGGGACCCGGCGAGCCGTCGGACAGGTCGTGCAGCAGCGGCGGCACCGTGATCAGTACGGCCAGCACCCCGACCGCCATGGCGATGTGCGCCGACCGCAGCCGCGCCATGATCTCGCTGTTGCGCCAGAAGTCGACGTGGCTCAGCGGCGACCGCGGATCGTGGGCCGGTGGCACGGAGGAGGAGACGATCTCGTAGTCGGCGGCCGTGCGCCGCGACAACCGCCCCAGCACCACCACCACCGCCAACGGGACCACCGCACCCGTCACCAGGGCCGGCCCCGGTGCCGACAGCACCGATTCCGGCGAGGCCCAGAAGGCCGACCAGGGCCGGGCCCGCACACATTCCTCGCCCAGTCCGGCGGCGCACTGCCAGCCCAGCAGGTCCACCCCGACCCCGGCGGCGGCCACCGTGATGAGCACCGTCAAGGACAACGCCAACAACCGGACCCCGGCCCCGTAGACGTTGTCGGCCACCCGCGCCGGTCCGCGCAGATCACGCCCCGCCCGCCCGGGGCGCATCCAGTAGGCCACGTTGACCAGCATGAACGGAAGCAGTAGAAGCCAGAACGCGCGCGATGCGCTGCCGGAGGTGAGGTTGCCCCAGGCGAAGATCTCCCGCCGCACCCCGGGCACGGTCTCGGTGTCGGTGCCGCGCCGCCACCGGAAGAACCCGGCCAGTCGGTCACCGCCCACGCGCATGGCGGGCTCGACGTCCAGCAGTTCCTCGGCCTGGCCGCCGCTGACCCCGTGCACCCTCAACTCCACCCGATCGTGCCGGGTGGACGGGCCGGCGTCGCCCGGATCCCGCCCGGTCGCCGTCGACGGTGCCGCCGGCACGTCGTCGGGGTCGGAGACGGTGGGGAGGGGAATCGAGGCGCTGGAGGGGGGAACGCGGGGTCGGAGGGGCTCCGTGTGATCCGACATGCCTGCATCCTGCCACGCTCCGTGTCCGCGCGACAGCGCCGGTCCCCGGCCTGTGGAAAACCCCGCCGCCCGGTCCCCGACGACGCCGGTCCCTCGCCCGAAGAACGCCCCGGCCTCGAATCACTCCACCAGGGAGAGGTCCGCCACGCCCCAGGTGTTGCAGGCGCCCGGCGTCTGCTCCTCCCAGCCGGTGAGCATCCACCGCGCGCTGTTCTCCGCCGACCCGTGCGTGCGCTCCTCCTCCGGGCCGTCCGCCCGGTCCGCCGTCGCCTTCGCGTCGGTGATCAGGGTCTCCAGGTCGTCATCGGTCAGCGGGTACCCCACCCGCACCGACCCCAGGAACGCCCCGGCCAGGCAGTTGGCCTGGAGCTCGCTGCGCCGGGTCCAGGAGTTGCGCGCGCGCTCGTCCTCCTCCAACTGCCGCTGCTCGTGGTAGTACTCCAACAGCCCCGACTCGCCCTGCACGTGGTGCCCGTACTCATGGGCCAGCAACGAGACGTACACCGCGCCGTTGCGGGTCCCGTTCCACTTCTCCACCACGTCGCCCGTACCGATGTAGATGCTCGCGCTCGCCCGGCAGTAGAACGCCCCCGCCTGCGACGGATAGGTTCGGCACGGGCTCGCCCCCGGCTCGTCCCAGAACACCCGCTGCGGCGGTGTGAAGGGGATCCCCGCCCGCTCGAACTGGGTGCTCCAGGCGTCGTCCAGGCAGTCGGCCATACGGTGGAGGAAGGCCTCCATCGAGTCCTGGTCCGTCACGTCCAGCTCCGGGGCCGGACACGGCAGCGGGCTCAGGCGTCCCGTCCCGTACAGCGGGTTGGCCACCAGCGCGGCGTACCCCGAAGGCCGATCCGGCTCCTCGACCATCCCCGGCAGCGGCCCCGACCGCTCCCCGCCGGAGGGGCCCCACCCCGACTTCTCATCGGAGTCGGCGCCCCAGTCCTCAAGGGCCTCGGACGCCCTCTCGTCGGACGGATCCCCGGCCGTGGTCCACGACAGGAGCGTCAACGCCAAGAGGGCCACCAGGAGACCGGTCACCAGTGTGAAGACCCGCTGGTCGGTGCGCCGTGCCCGCCGGGCGTGCTCCGGCACCTCACCCGAACCCTGCACCCCTGACCGCCCTGTTCTCACCGGATCGGCCGGGCCGATCCGTCTGCCGGCACCCTCACCGCACCAAGTCCTCCGGGGCGTCCCACGTGTTGCACGCCGCGGGATCCACCCGGTCCATTCCGTGCGCGGTCCACAACCGGCCGTTCTCCGCCGTGCCGTGGGTGTGCCCCAGGCCCCGGTCCGACCGTCGACCGACGTCGTCGAGGATATTCTCCCGACCCGACGGACCGAAGCCCAGGTGCTCCTCCGCGGCCCCCACGAACACCCCGCCCAGGCAGTTGGCCTGAAGCTCGTTGCGCCGGGTCAGCTCGTCGGCCTCCGTGCGCGGCACCCCGGCCCGGGCCGAGTGGAACTCGGCGAGGATCCGCGACTGTCCCTGCACGTGGTGCCCGTACTCGTGGCTGATGAGGAACGTGTACGCCTCCGGCCGATCGCTGCCCCCCGACGCCTCCACGATGTCCTCGACCCCCAGGTACAACCCCTGGTTGGCCTGACAGTAGAACGCCGCCGCGCCCTCCATCGGGAACGCGCCGCACGGGCTGTTCCCGGCCGTGTGCCAGTACACGCGGTTGGGCGAGGTGAACTCCATCCCGGCGGCGTCGAAGTAGACGCCCCAGGCCCGGTCCAGGCAGTCGGCGATCGCGTGGACGAACGCCTCCACGGACTCGGGGTCCTCCTCGTCCAGCTCCGGTGCCTCACAGGTCACCTGACCCAGCTCGCCCGCCCGGTACAGCGGGCTGTCGGTGAGCATCGACCCCGGTGACCCGCCGTCCGGGGTCTCGATCGGCTCCCGGCCGTCCTGCGCGATGACCGGTTCTCCCCGGGGCACGGGATGGGACCACGCCGGGTCCGCGCTCGGCATCATCGCGGAGATGGCCAGGAAACCGGTCAACCCGACCGCGGCCAGCCCGGTGCCCAGGGAGAGCGACACCCCGAGCCCCATCCGCTGGAAGAACCCGGGCCGCTCCGACCAGTACTCGCCCTCGGGCGAAGGAGGGCGTCTCACCTCGGGGCCCCTCCCCGGCCACGTCCCCGTGCGGATGACGTGGTCGTACGCGGGCCGCCCGGGGGCATCGCCGCCCGGGGGGACCGGATAGGCTCTCGCATCATGTGGTGGGTCGGCTCCTGGCGCCCGGCCGTCGCGATCGCGGCGGCCCTCCTCGTCTTGTCCTCGCTGCCGGTGGCGTTCGCCGCGGGGCCCCTGGGGGCGGCCCACGCCGCGACGGTGGCGGCACCGGCCACCACAGTACCGGCAGCGGGGTCGAGCGTCATCGGCCACCGGAGCGGTGACGACCCCCTGATCACCAACACCGTGAGCCTCGAACTGGACGCGCTGGGCGTCCTGCACGCCGAGGAGACCCTCCGCTTCGAGGGGGAGGCCCCCGAGGTGTTCGTCCGCGCCCTCACCGAGACGATGCTCTACGACACCGAGCACGACCGCCGGTTCGAGATCAGCGGGGTGAGGGTCACCGACACCGAGGGCCGGACCCTGGACGCCGAGGTCGACCACCGGGCCGGCGCGGTCGTGGTGGAGATCCCCACGCGCGGTCTGGACGAGGCCGTGCTCACCTACCGGGTCGGCGGCACCGCCAGCGAGGTCTCCCGGGGCGTGCAGATGGAGTGGCGCGCGATCGGCGCCTACAGCCACACCGTCGAGGTCACCGACGTCACCGTCATGGCCCCGATGCCCCCCGAGGCGCTCTCCTGCCTGGCGGGCGAACCCCGCAGCGCCATGTACTGCACCGCCTCCGACATGGGCCCGGAGTCCTCCGTCGCCCACTTCCTCCAGGCCGACATGGAGCCCGACGACCGCCTGGACATCGTCGTCAACTACCCGCCCGGCACCGCCGAGGGCGAACCCATCCTCACCCGCCGCTGGTCACTGGCCTCCGCCTTCCAGGTCACCCCCGCCACCGCGAGCGTCTTCGGCGTGCTGCTGGTCGTGCTCATCGGCGGCCTGACCGTCCTGATCCGGATCCGCGGCCGGGACGAACGGGCCCTGCGCCGAGAGGCCGTCGAGGGGGACCACGCCCCCGTCGCCACGGGCGAGCACGGTCGATTGCGCTTCACCCCGCCCGACGACGTCCACCCCGGTCAGATCGGCACGCTCATCGACGAGCGGGTCGACATCGCCGACCTCACCGCCACCGTCCTGGACCTGGCGGTACGCGGCTACATCCGACTGGAGGAGCTCCCGCACGAGCACTTCACCTCCGTCGACTGGCGCCTGGTCCGCCTGGACGGGCCCGCGGAGGAGACCCTGCTGCCCTCCGAATGGCTCCTCCTGGACGCGCTCTTCGGAGACCGTCCCACGGTGCGCCTCTCCCGCCTGGGCGCCCCCGGCTTCTCCACCGACTTCCCGGCCCGCGTCGACCGGGTCCGCGAGGAGCTGTACCGCGACATGGTGCGGCTCAAGTGGTTCGTCCGCTCGCCCAGCCGGGTGCGCGGCCTGTGGAGCACCGCCGGAATGGCGGTCACCGCCCTCGGGGTGATCCTCACCGTCCTGCTGGCGGTGTTCACCACGGCCGCCTTCACCGGCCTGGCCGTCGTCATCGCCGGTGCCGCCATCACGGCCGGCGCCCAGTACATGCCCGCCAAGACCAAACTGGGCAGCTCGGTCTACGCCCACACCATGGGCTTCCGGGACTACCTGCTCAGCCCGCGCGCCGAGACCGCGCCGCCCGGGCAGCGGGTCGAGCTGTACTCGCGCTACCTGCCCTACGCCGTCATCTTCGACGACGTCGACCGCTGGTCGGACCTCCTGGCCTCGGCGGCCCTCACCGATCTGACCCCCGAGGAACTGACCGGAGACGGCCTGCACTGGTACACCGGTCCCCGCGAATGGCGGATCCAGGACTTCTCCGACTCCATCAGCGCGTTCGTGGTGTCGCTGACCGGCATCATCACCAACACCCGCCGGTTGCGGGTGCTCAACCAGTTCCAGCGTTCGGAACGCCGGTAAGGAGGAACGGCCCATGCGCTCGGTCGTGCAGCGGGTGTCGCACGCGTCGGTGACCGTGGACGGCGCGGTGGTCGGGGAGATCACCGAGCCCGGGCTGATGGCCCTGGTCGGCGTGACCCACACCGACACGGAGGCGGACGCCGCCAGGCTGGCCCGCAAACTGTGGACGCTGCGCATCCTGGAGGACGAGCGATCGTGCTCCGACATCGGCGCGCCCCTGCTGGTCGTCAGCCAGTTCACGCTCTACGGTGACGCCCGCAAGGGCCGCCGCCCCACCTGGCAGGCGGCGGCGCCCGGACCCGTCGCCGAGCCCCTCGTGGACACCGTCGTCAAGGAGCTGCGCGACCTGGGCGCCACCGTCGCCACGGGCGTCTTCGGCGCGAGGATGTCGGTGGGCCTCACCAACGAGGGGCCCTTCACCGTCCTCCTGGAGGTCTGAGCCGCCTCGCACGGCCTCGCGGCGCGTCACCACGACACCGGGAACGGACCCTTCGCGTCATCGGTCGGTCCCCGACCGGTCACCGCACCGGTCCGGCGGACCTCCCGGCACCGTTCGCCGGAGCCGTTCCCGCCCCGGCACGCCCGCCGGGGACGACGGGTGCGGATCGGCCCCCGTCCGCGTCGGCCACGCCTTCGACCACGCCCGCCGGGGACGGCGAAGTCCCGACCCGCGGACCGCGGGGGTCCGTGGATCGGGACAGGAGGGGTGGGGTCCTCGGGGGACTCAGACGTCGGCGGTGACCGGCTCGAACTTGTAGCCCAGCCCCCGCACGGTGACGATGTACTTCGGGCTGCTCGGGTCGTCCTCGATCTTCGCGCGCAGCCGCTTGACGTGCACGTCGAGGGTCTTGGTGTCGCCCACGTAGTCGGCGCCCCACACGCGGTCGATGAGCTGCATCCGGGTCAGCACCCGCCCCGCGTTGCGCAGCAGCACCTCCAGCAGCTCGAACTCCTTGAGGGGCAGCTGCACGTTCTCCCCGCGCACCGTCACCACGTGCCGCTCCACGTCCATGCGGACGGGACCGGCCTCCAGGGCGGCGGGCAGCACCGGGTCCTCCCCGGCCTCGCCGCCCCGACGGCGCAGTACGGCGCGGATCCGGGCGACCAGTTCACGGGAGGAGAAGGGCTTGGTCACGTAGTCGTCGGCGCCCAGCTCCAGACCGACGACCTTGTCGATCTCGGAGTCCTTGGCGGTCAGCATGATCACGGGGACGCTGGACTTCTGTCGCAGACTCCGGCACACCTCGGTGCCCGACAGACCGGGCAGCATCAGGTCCAGCAGGACCAGGTCCGCGCCGGTGCGGTCGAAGGTCTCCAGGGCCACGGTGCCGGTGGGCGCCACGGCGACCTCGAAGCCCTCCTTGCGCAGCATGTAGGACAGGGCGTCGCTGTAGGACTCCTCGTCCTCGACCACGAGTACACGAGTCACTGTGCCGCCTCCTGACGGTCGTTGTTCCGGGCGGCGTCCTGCCCCCGGTCCTCGGGTCTGGGCAGACGAAGAGTGAACGTCGACCCCGACCCCTCCTTGCTCCACACGGTCACTTCTCCACGATGGTGGGTCATGATGTGCTTGACGATCGCCAGGCCGAGACCGGTACCTCCGGTGGCCCGGCTCCGAGCGGCGTCCACACGGTAGAACCGCTCGAAGATCCTTTCCAGGTCCTGCTGGGGGATGCCGATCCCCTGGTCGGTGACGCTGATGTCGATGGTGTTGCGCGTCAACGCGACCGATACGGCGACCCGGGTGTTCTTGGGACTGTAGGAGACGGCGTTGGCGATGAGATTGCGCAGCGCGGTGCCCAACAACCCCTCGTCGCCCAGGACGGTGACGTCCTCGCCACCGCTGCCCACCAGTTCGATGCCCTTGGCGTCGGCGGGCATCCGCAACGCGTCCAGGGCCTCCTCGACCACCCCGCCCAGTTCCACCCGGGTGGGCTCGGCCATCGGCTCCGCGCCCTGGATGCGCGAGAGCGTGATGAGGTCCTGGATGAGCGCGGTCAGCCGCGACGCCTCGGTCTGCATACGGTCGGTGAACCGTCGCACGGCCTCGGGATCGTCACTGGCGTCCTGTACGGTTTCGGCCAAGAGTGACAACGCACCGACCGGCGTTTTGAGTTCGTGGGAGATGTTGGCCACGAAATCCCGGCGCACCGCCTCCACCCGCCGGTGCTCGGTCTGGTCCTCCGCCAGCACCAGTACCAACCCGGTGCCGCCCAGCGGTGCCACCCGCACGGCGAAGGACGTCGCGTCGGGGCCGAACTTGCGCACGGCCACCTCGATCTCGGTCTCGCGGATGACGCCGTCCCGTCGTACCTGGCGGGCGAGCGCGAGGAGTTCGTCTATGACCAACTCCTCGCCACGGACGATTCCGAAGGCCCGGGCGGCCGAGGAGGCGCGCAGCACCCGGTCGGCGGAGTCCAGGACCACGGCCGACGAGGGGAGGGCGGACAGGACCTCGGCGATGCCCGGCGGCAGTGTGGTGCCGTCGTTGCGTTGTGGAGCGGGCGTCGGCCGTTCCACGGCTCCGGCTCGGAAGAAGGAGCCCGCGAGGACGCCTACGACGACGCCGGTGACGAGTCCGATGATGCCGGTCAGAGCGGCGAGAAGTTCCCCTTGCACGTTTCGATCGTAAACGTGCGGGCTGGACCTTTACCCGGTCAGGGTGTGTGTCATGGGCGAGGTTCTTTCAGCGTTCACCGACTCTTGGCCGACTCTTCAGAAAACCACTGGGAGCATTGACAGCATGCGCGATACGTACCACGAGGATCTCGACAGCCTGAGTGAGCGCCTCGTCGAGATGACCAGACTGGCCAGACACGCCGTCGCCCGGGCGACCACGGCCTTGCTCGACAGCGACCTGGACGCCGCCCAGGAGGTCATCTCCGGTGACGAGAAGATCAACCGACTCGACCAGGAGATCGAGGAGACCGCGTTCAGCCTGATGGCCCGGCAGCAGCCGGTCGCCTCCGACCTGCGCACCATCATCAGTTCGCTGTACATGCGCGGTGACCTGGAGCGGATGGGCGACCACGCCGTTCACCTGGCCAAGATCGCCCGCCGCAGGCACCCCGACTCGGCGATCCCCGAGCCGCTCCGTTCGATCGTGCTGGAGATGGGCCACCAGGCGGAGATGCTGGTGACCAAGGCCGGAGAGGTCATCACCGAGCGCGACCCGGACACGGCCCTGGAGCTGGACAAGGACGACGACAGGATGGACCGGCTGCGCCGCAAGCTGTTGCAGCGCATCCTCGCCCCGGGGTGGGAGTACGGGGTGGAGGCCACCATGGACGTCACTTTGGTGGGGCGGTTCTACGAGCGTTTCGGTGACCACGCCGTGCACGTCGCGGACAACCTCGTCTACATGGTGACGGGGGAACGACGAGAGGACTACGAGCCGGAGGGGTGATCCGCGAGGCGACCCCGACGCCGGTGACGGGAGGGTCGATCGAGTGCCCGGGTATGGTGATACGAATCTCTTCGCGGGCGGCCCCGGCCTGCCCCAGGGCGCTTCGCCCCACCCCCGCGGAGAGGCCGCGAACGCCTTCCGCTAAAGGGCCGGAAGGGCTCTCGGACCTGCGCCGATCGGCTGCTCCTGCATCGTCGGGTAGACTTTGTCAAGCCCTAAAAAGTGGGGCTTGACCTGCGTGTTCGCAAACCTAATAGGTACGTTAAGTCACAGATTCATGGTATCCTTGTGGTAGCGGAAGGGGTACCTGTCACATGGCTTTCAAGGTCGGCGACACTGTTGTCTACCCCCATCATGGGGCTGCTCGTATTGAAGCGATCGAGACTCGAACCATTAAGGGCGAGGACAGAGCCTACCTCGTTCTGAGGGTCGACAAGGGCGATCTGACGGTGCGCGTGCCGGCCGCGAACGCCGAGGACGTCGGCGTTCGCGACGTGGTGGGGCAGGAGGGCCTGGACAAGGTCTTCGAGGTGCTGCGCGCGCCGCACACCGAAGAGCCCACCAACTGGTCCAGGCGCTACAAGGCCAACCTGGAGAAGCTCGCCTCCGGCGATGTCAACAAGGTCGCCGAGGTCGTTCGCGACCTGTGGCGCCGGGACAAGGAGCGCGGACTCTCCGCCGGTGAGAAGCGCATGCTCGCCAAGGCGCGCCAGATTCTCGTCAGCGAGCTGGCCCTTGCGGAAAAGACCAACGAGGACAAGGCGGAAGCCCTCCTCGACGAGGTTCTCACGAACTGAAGCACGGTCGCGGAATCACATAATTCATGACGAAAATTCCTCGGGTGGGCGTCGGGACGGACGTCCACCCGTTTTCTCCTGGACGGACACTTTTTCTCGCCGGTCTGGAATGGCCGGGGGAGGAAGGCGTCAGTGGACATTCCGATGGTGATGTCGCCGCTCACGCCGCCTGCGACGCTTTGTTCTCCGCGTGCGGCCTGGGCGACCTGGGGTCCAACTTCGGCACCTCGGAACCACGGTGGAAGGGCGCCTCGGGCGCCGAGCTGCTCACCGAGACGGTCGCCCGCGTGCGCGCGGCCGGATTCGAGATCGGCAACGTCGCGGTGCAGGTCATCAGCAACCGGCCCAAGTTCGCGCCACGGCGCGAGGAGGCCGAGAAGACGCTGACGGCGATCGTCGGTGCACCGGTGACCGTGTCGGCCACCACGACCGACGGTCTGGGTCTCACCGGGCGGGGCGAGGGCATCGCGGCCATCGCCACGGCCCTGTGCGTCCCCACCGGGTGACGGCCCCGGAGAACCCGGGACCCCCAGAACCAGAACGCCCCACGGCATCGGCCGTGGGGCGTTCTCGTCATGGCGCGGCCGACCTTCCCTCCCCCTCCTGAGCCGGACACGAGCCTCACGGCCGTCGACGGACACGGGGTGACACGACGGACGTGAACGGCGTCCCTCCGGGCGCGGAGGACGTGCCGCCGGACCCCGAACGGGGTCGGGGGCCCGGGGAGGACACGGGCGAAGAGCGAGAGGAACACGGTGGGTGAAGACCCGCCGGTGGTGCGGCTCCGTCGAAGCGTGGTCGCCGCCGGGCGGCGACCACGTACCCGCCGTCGCCCGGTCGCGGGCCCGCACACGGTCCGTTCTCCCGACCGCCCGTCAGGTCACTCGTCGGGGCGGAGCGGTTCGCTGCGCACACGCCGTGAAGGCGGCCCGGAGGAGAAATCGGGCATCGGCGGCCGGGGCGGTTTGAGCACCATCGGTCGCTTCTCCACCGGGGTCCTGCGCAGGCGCTCGGTGACGGCCTCCGGCTCGGCGGGCGCCCATGGTGTCGGAGAGGGCGACGGACGTCGCGATCGGCGGTCCTCGACGGGTTCCGGGACGGGATCCCGGTCCGGTTCGGCGTCGTCCTCCCGCGGTCGTGCGGCGCCCGGCGGCACGGCGGGGGCGACGAAGGCCGTGCGCCGGGTACGCCCGGAGCCGGTGGGGGTGTCCTCGTCGGCGTCACCGGTGCCCCCGGCGTCTTCGGCGCGTGCGGAGTGGATCGGATCCACCGGTTCCACGGGTTCTTCGGGCGTGGCCGGGCCGGTGTGTTCGGCGGCGCGGGTGCCGCCCGAGCGGGGGTGCGCCTCGGAGGTGTTCCGGCCGTCGTGGTCCCAGGGGGACGCCGGTCCCTCGGGTGCGATCGGGGCGGTCTCGGCGGGAGCGCTGTCGGCGGGGCGCGCGGGCCTCGCGGAAGGTGCCGCGGTGTCGTCGGGGTCGGCACCGGACGGCCCGGACGGCATGGTCCATGCGGGGCGGCCGGGCCGAGGACCGTCCTCGGCCGGTTCCGGGACGGGGCCCGCCGGGCGCACCTCGGCCACGGGAGGCGTCCAGACGGGGGAGTCGTCGGGCAGATCGTCCGACAGCGCCGATCGGGAAGCGGCCATCGGATCGTCGGGGATGCGGAAGGCCGCGCGCACGGCGGGGCCGGTGTCGTGGTCCAGGGCGGGGGCGGGGACCTCGACCGGGGCGTCGACCGTCGAGTCGTCGTCGGCGGGGGGAGTCCAGACCGGGGGGACGTAGTCGGTGCGCGCCCAGGCACCGGTGTCGTCGTCCGTCGGCGGTTCCCAGAGGGCGTCGGGGGAGGGCCCCTCGTCGAGAGCGGCCTCGGATCCGAGGGCGTCCCCGTGGCCGGGGAGCGCGGTCCCGTCGGTCTCCCCGGGTTCCCAGGCCTCTGGTGCCGGTCCCTCGTCGGCGGTCTCCGTGGTCTCGGTGGTCTCGGCGGCGGAGGGGCCGACGGGCTCCTCGTCCTTCGGTGAGGCCGCCGCGGCCGTGATCACGGGCGCCTCCGCCTCGTCGGTGACCGGGTCGCCCGGCAACGGATCGTGTTCGAAGCCCTCGTCCACCTCCTCCGGCGCTTCGGGCATCGCCGACACGGCGACCGGTGCCGGTTCGGGTTCGGGCTCGGGTTCGGGCTCGGCGGAGGCGATGGGCGCCAGCGGCGGGTGATCGGCGGCCTGCTTGATGGGGTTGTCCCCGCTCCGGGAGCGGCGCGGCAGCGGCACGGTGGGCACCGACGCCTCCGGACCCTCGTCCTCGTCCTCGGTGGGAGCGGCCACCGGCGTCGGCGCGGAGGACCCGGTACGGATCGCGGACGGCTCGGGACCCGGGTCCGGGGAGCCCGGCGGTTCGGGTTCGGGCATCTCGGTTTCGGGGAGCACGCGGGTGTCCGGAGCCTGCGACTCCGGGTCCGTACGCGGCTCGAACCCGCCGCCGAACGCCAGTAGGCGCTCCTCCAAGGACGGTCCCTCGTCCGTGTCCTCGGCGTCCCGGTCGTCGGGCATCACCGCGCGGCCGTGCAGCACCATGGTCCGATCGTTCGCCGGTCCGGGCCGGGATCCGCCCGTGCGGCGGCGGCGCAGGTGGGCGCGGACCGCCATCCACAGCAGGAGCGCGATCAAGAGCGCCACCAGCGGCGCGACCGCCACGATCACGCTGGCGACGCGCTGGGGGATCCGCTCGATCAGCTCCAGATTGTTGAGCACCATGATCACGGCGGCGAACAGCACCAGCAGCGGGATCAATCCCAGGTCGATCCACGAACGCCGTCGTGGTGGGGCCTCGCGCAGCAGGTAGCTGACCCAGCAGGCCATGATCAGCAACAACGTGTACATCACCGGGAACACGTGGGCGAGGGGGTGACCCTCGTGGCCACCGTGCTCGGCGAGCCGGAAGACGCCGTTGTAGGAGATGACGAGGGCACACAGCGCGATCAGCCCCACGAAGAGGGCGCCACCGGCGAGCGCACCGGTTCCCGCTCCGCGACCCGTGGGCCTACCGTTCCGTGTTCCTGTTCCGAGGGAATCGTTGTAAGGGGCCATCGCTTTCGCAGCGTAGTCGAGGTGATGGCGTTAACACGAGATTCCGTCCGATTCCGGTGCCTTCCTGGCCGTGCGAACTACGGGCGTTCCATGGCGTTATGTCGGAATATGCAGTATCTCGTGACCTGCCGTTCCTGGCCGAGAGGCCTCCGTCCCGGGGTATCTCACACGGCGAAGGTCCGAATACGGTTCTTCATATATAGGTGCTTCGGGATGTCCGAGAGGGGAAACAGGGGCACCGCGACCCACCCGTCACCACGTTCGCTCGGGTCGGAGTCGTCGGTTTGTGACGCGGATGTGAGGGGAAAGAGGATAGGCTTGACAACGTGAGTCTGCGCTTCTACGACACCAGTGCCCGACAGGTCCGAGACTTCGTCCCCCTGCGTGAGGGACACGCCTCCCTGTACCTGTGTGGTGCCACGGTGCAGGCACCTCCGCACATCGGTCACATCCGATCCGGGGTGAACTTCGACATCCTGCGCCGTTGGCTGACCCACTCGGGTTACGAGGTCACCTTCTGCCGCAACGTCACGGACATCGACGACAAGATCATCAACGTCGCGTGCGCCGAGGACGTGCCCTGGTGGCGGATCAGCGAGCGCAACCAGCGCGCCTTCACCCACGCCTACGACGTCCTGGGCTGCCTGCCGCCCACCGTCGAGCCGCGCGCCACCGGCCACGTGCCGGAGATGATCGAGCTCATGCAACGGCTCATCGACGCCGGGCACGCCTACGCCGCCGACGACGGTTCCGGTGACGTCTACTTCGACGTGCGCTCCTTCCCGCCCTACGGGGAACTCTCCAACCAGCGGTTGGAGCAGGTGCAGGCCGCGGCCGACTCCGACCCCGACCGGGACAAGCGCGACCCCCGCGACTTCGCCCTGTGGAAGGGCGCCAAGCCCGGGGAGCCCACCTGGCCCACCCCGTGGGGTCGCGGCCGACCCGGCTGGCATCTGGAGTGCTCGGCGATGGCCACCAAGTACCTCGGCCCGTCCTTCGACATCCACGGCGGCGGCCTGGACCTGGTCTTCCCGCACCACGAGAACGAGATGGCCCAGTCCCGCGCCGCCGGTGACGCCTTCGCGCAGTACTGGCTGCACAACGGTCTGCTCAAGATCGGCGGCGAGAAGATGGCCAAGTCGCTCGGCAACTCCATGCGGATCCCGCAGATGCTGGAGAAGGTCCGCGCCGTCGAACTGCGCTACTACCTCGGCCAGGCCCACTACCGCTCCACCATCGACTACTCCGACGAGGCACTCCGTGAGGCGGCCGTCGCCTACCAGCGGATCGAGGGCTTCCTCACCCGCGCCGTCGAGGTCCTGGGCGAGGTCGCGCCCGCGGCCCGGGTGCCCGCCGAGTTCGCCGCCGCGCTCGACGACGACCTGGGCGTGTCCCAGGCCCTCGCCGTCGTGCACGGACACGTCCGCGAGGGCAACAGCGCCCTGGCCGCCGGCGGCAAGGAGAAGGCCGGCGAGCTCGCCGGGGAACTGCGCGCCATGCTCGACGTCCTGGGCCTGGACCCGCTGAGCGAACAGTGGTCCTCCGGGGACCACGGGCTGCGCGAGGTCGTCGACGGGCTCGTCGCGGTCGCCCTCGAACAGCGCCAGGCCGCACGCGCCCGCAAGGACTACACGGCCGCCGACGCCATCCGTGACGGCCTCGCCGCGGCGGGCGTGGTGGTGGAGGACACCCCGCAGGGGCCGCGCTGGGACCTGCGGAGGAGCTGAACACGGACGGCGTGCGGTGTCCGGAGCGGGACGGCCCCCGATTTCCACGGTGGGCCGCCCCCGCACCGGCCGCCGGGTGCGCTCGCGTACCCGTGGACAACACGTTCGGTGCCGGCCCGGCGGTAGTCTGGGGGTTTGCCGCCGCCATCGGCGAAGCGGCACCCCATACGCCGGAGGACTCTTCCGGCATGCTCGCGATACTTGACGGAGGGACGGCGATCATGCCGGCGAAGAAGAGCAAGAAGGGCCCCACGAAGGGCAGCGGCGGCAAGGGCCGTCGTTCCCTGGAGGCGAAGAAGGGCACCCTGCCCGCCGAGCAGCGGCACTGGTACGACGGTAAGCAGCGCTCCAAGGCGATCCGCCGCGCCACGGCCGAGGGCTCCGGCACGCAGGCGCGTTCCCCCCACACGGACACCGACCGCCGTCGGATCGACTCCGACCTGCTCGTGGGCCGCAACCCCGTCCTGGAGGCGCTCCGCGCCGGGATGCCCGCCAGCCGCCTCTTCCTGTCCAACAGCCTCGACTCCGACGACCGCGTCAACGAGGCGGCCCGCCTCGCCGGTGAGCAGAACGTCGAGGTCCTGGAGGTCACCCGCGCCGAACTCGACCGTCGCTGCGAGAGCAGCGGCCAGCCCGGCGCCGTTCACCAGGGCATGGTCCTGCGTGTGCGCCCCTACCGCTACCAGCTGCCCGAGGAACTGTTGGAGCGGTCGCTGGGCTCCGACGCGCCTCCGCTCATCGTCGCGCTCGACGGTGTCACCGACCCGCACAACCTCGGTGCGATCGCCCGTTCGGCCGCCGCGTTCAACGCCGACGGCCTGCTCATCCCGGAGCGTCGCGCCGCGGGTGTGACCGCCACCGTGTGGAAGACCTCCGCGGGCACCCTGGCCCGCCTGCCCATCGCGCAGGCCACCAACCTCACCCGCGCCCTGGAGACCTTCAAGAAGGCGGGCCTGTTCGTCGTCGGCCTCGACGCCGACGGCGACGCCCTCATCACGGACCTGGACCTGGCCGGCGGACCGCTGGTCGTCGTGGTCGGCTCCGAGGGCAAGGGCCTGTCCCGACTGGTGCGCGAATCCTGCGACGTGGTCGCGAGCATCCCGATCGGCAACGCCGAGTCGCTCAACGCCTCCGTCGCCGCCGGCGTCTCCCTGTACGAGGTCGCCCGCCTGCGCGCCGCCCAGAACTCCTGATCGTGCCCACCCCCGGTCCCCGACAGGGGGGCCGGGGGTACGGGTATTTCCGAGTAGGCCGAAAGGCACCTCACCCGGTACCATTCGGGAGGACGCGTCTCCTTCCCGGAGCCGAACGACCCGCCGGCGTAGCTCAATTGGCAGAGCAGCCGCCTTGTAAGCGGCAGGTTAGGGGTTCAAGTCCCCTCGCCGGCTCTCACATGGTCTGACCTGGGACATCTCCAGGCGGAACACATCACTGCACGTGTGTGACCGCTTGGAGAGCTACCGCTTATGGCTACTCGCTACCTCCGCCGAGGACCGCGCAACCTGGCCGCCGGACCGCTGAAGCCCCACATCGACTCCTTCGTCCTCTACCTGCGGGCCGAGGGCAGGAGTCGCAAGACCATCACGCTTTACTCGCAGGCCGCCTCCTGGTTCGCGGCCGAGCACCTGCCGGCCGGCGGTCAGCCTACTGACACCGACCGCCGCGCGTTTGTTACCGGCAAGGGCAGACCGTTGACGGAGTCCGTTATTTACCAGATGGTGTGCCGTCGTGCCTGCCGGGCGAGCGTGGACGATGTCTAACTGCACCGCAGACGGCACGATTTCTCCCACCGCTACCTCACGCGCGGCGGGAGGGCGACCTGATGGATCTGAACGGCTGGGACACCATCGACAGATGTTCCGCCACCACGGCCCTGTCCCGGGCTGCCCGCAACTACGCCGTGTCATGGGCGAGTAGTGACCCACCTGCCCGTGGTGATGGCTCCCACGCCCTCACCAGGGGCCCGCTCTGCTTCGGAGTGGAATAACGACATAACTCTTGGCTCAACGCCGGATCCACTCAGCCAGCAACCGCTCTCACGGGCTGAAGGGGATGACATCCAATGAGTTTTCAAGGATGCCAGCGAAGTTCAGAGGCCATACCTCCAACTCCCGTCCCTTTGCAGGACCGTGGACCTGTCAGATCACGCATGAGGCATTGTCTGCCGTGCATCTCCTTCCGGTCAGCCATCGGCGAGCCGTTCGCTCACCCTTCACGAACGCTGTGACGGCCCACGGTCCGTGCCGTGTCAGCTTTTTCCTTTTGTTGGTTCTCGTTCCGATCACCCGAGAGCACCGGGAGACGAGGATGGCCACCGAAGCCGGTCCATGCCAGAGCCTCCACCCGGCACGAGACACCTCCGGGGGCAAGGTTCGAGCCTCCAGGGTCACGACCAACGTCGACCGGGGAACTACGCCATGAACACGAAACCGGTGCCAGATCTGCCACATCTAGGCGGCTGTGGCTCCAACGGGGATATCAGCATCTTCTTTGCTGTGCGTACATATTTGTCTATTTCTATCCTTTATGTGTGTTTTGGCCTTGCGGGAAACAGAAGATCCGTAAAAAATCGCAGAAGTGCTGTGCCACGTAGCAAACTGTGCTGTCATGTCATGTAAGTGTGATGAACCACAGCGAAGTCGGTTCTCGGCTTCCTGTGCGTGCCGATGACTTGGGTGGTGAACGGACGTGCATCGGCCTGAGTTTCGGTCTTCAGAGGGCGAGCCCTCTTGGCCGATATAGAAGACACCAGGTGGTAGGGTGCGCGACGCATCGACAACCCAAACGGACACCCACGTCAAGCCGAACGGCCCAGGGCCCGGACTCGCAGGGTGCGCCCTTCCGTGGGGCCGATCACGGGGCTTCCGGTCCCATCGCTGCGGCGATTGGTGTTGCCCTAAATTCAGCAGGGCGGTACTGTACCTGCCAGTAACACCCTGAACAGAGGTGCAACGTAGCACCCCGCCGACTCTCGCCACCTCCGCTGGGCGCGGCACGCCGAAGGCGCTGCCAACTCCTTCCCTTGGGAATCACGGAATCGACAGCGCCTAGCTGAGAGTTATGGTAAGTGAACCCTGCCAGCCTGAGGCCAACATGCAACTCTCAGGGTGAGGTGCCGTGAGCACCAGAGGGGTTGTAAGCCGGCGGATCCGCGTAAGTTGTCCAGACCGTTCGCGGACCCGCCTCCCGGGACCTCAGGGATGGTCACTCTCCAGTGACCCCCTGGGGTCTCCTCTGTCTCCGGCAAGCAGGAGCAACTCAAATAGTGCGATCACCTCCTGGAGATCGATGGTCTGTCCGAAGACCACTCGGATCAGGCCTACGGTGGTTCCGATGATGACGGCCTTCACCGCGAAGAGGGCGATCGCCCAGAGCCTCTCCCAGGGCCCCAGTTTCTTACGGTGACGCCCGACGTAGCGGGCGCGGCACTTCTTCATCCGATTCCTCTCTGTTGGAAGACGACTACGCCGACGACTTCGTTCCAGGTCTAGGAGACGACGTCGCTGGCCTTGACGGCTTCACACCGAGAGGTTGAACCGGTGTTCGACAGGGGCACGGTGGTGCTCACGGCCCTGAAATGGGATCGGAGTGGCTGTGGCAAGCGAGGGATCGTGGAGGCTTTGCCAGTGGAGAGGGTGCTCTCCGGGCTGTCTGCTCACGCTCGACGGGACTTGAGGGTCTCCCACCCCACCGAGGTCGCTACAGGCACCAGATGTACCATAGTCTGTGCTAGGTAGCGATTCGCCACAATTTACCCCCCCCGGCCTGCTCCCCGTACATCATCCCCCTTCAGTGGATGCAAGGGGCAGAGCACCACGAACCTGTCGGTACTTATCCTGCCACGTATCACACCGCAAGATGGCATCTAATGTACCGAACCGGAAGGACGATCATGACCTTGGACAGCGGTCCCGCAGTCCAGCAAGCGCAGCTGATCCGTCGGCTGACCCAGCTGCGCAAAGACCAGGGCTGGAGTCAGAACCAAGTGGCCCGAGATCTGGAATGGTCCTACCACAAGATGATGCGTTTCGAGACCGGCAAGCAGGTCCTGCCCAAGACGGAGCTTGAGGCCCTGCTGCGTCTATATGGGGTGATGGGAACCCCGGCCGGCGATGAACTCGTCGAACTCGGTCAGGGTGCGCGTCAACCCGCTTGGTGGAAGCAGTACCGAACCTACGTCAGCCGCGACTACCTCAAGTTCGTCGGCCTCGAAGCCGGGGCCGACTCCATTCGCCAGGTGCAGATGTCTGTGGTACCGGGCCTGTTGCAGACTCCGGAGTACGCCCGGGTTCTCGCGACCATGTGCAGGCCCGAAGAAGCTGCTGAGAAAGCGGAGAAAATTGTTGAACTCCGAATGAAGCGGCAGGAAAAACTTCGAAGCCGAGTAAATCCACCCAAGGAAATATACATTATTGACGAGTCTGTACTTCGGCGTCACGTGGGAAAGCGGAGTGACCCTGGAATTATGCGAAGGCAGATCGAACGCCTCCTGAAAATTTTCCAAAATGGACTTGTTCGTATTCACGTCATACCCCAGGGCTCCGATTGGATGCCAGGGATGCTCCACTCGTTCAGCATACTCTCCTTCTCTGGTGGCCTGGATGACCTTCTTTTTACAGAATCCAACGGGCCATCCGCTACCCCCAGCGAGGAGATGGTGAGCGCCAGAAAGCATGATCTCAATGAACTCATGAGAAATTACGCTTTGGGAGGGGAGGGCTCATTTGATGTATTGGAAGATGTCCATCGCTCTCTGAGTTTTTGACGTTATTTCTGCTCTCTTTGTGCTGACCCAGTCCTCGGGTCCGTGGCTACCGTGGGGCACGCTGGCTAACATGGGACAACAGAAATCACAGAATTATCCTTACCGTGGACATGTTTCGCGAGTTTCAGGATGCATGACCCCCTTGCATGGGTAGGGGTAGAGGCGAACCAGGGCTCACGCTATCTCGACCCCCAGGGAGTGCGAATGTCAAAGGTCCATGCTGCTCTTATTCCTTGGCGTACAAGTAGTTATTCCATCCCCGAGGAATGTGTAGAGTTCGCATGCTTTGATGGTGATGCTTTCGTGCGCGACTCAAAGAATCGAAGCATTGGCATAATTGACTTTCCGGGGAGGGAGTGGGTTATTCTTATTTCAACCGCCAGACTCGCGCGCGCCCAAAAAAGCAAGACTAGTAGTGAGCCCTTTTTTCCTGCTTGTCGGGGCTGAAGTGCCAGCATGGCGCGGGTGATCTCTGCTGCCCGTTTCGGTCAGCAGGATGGGCGGCGCAGGGCGTTTATTTTTCGAGCTGGTCGATCGCTCGCTCATTGGGGGTGCAGGGCTTGGCAAGGGCGGAGTCGGTGCCCTTTTCCACCCCGGTTTACCTTGGCCCTTGAATGGCCAGGTTATCGGCTCGGCCAGCCCCACGTGGTCCCCGTCGCCCAACCCGGTCGGTCCTGCGGCCTCGACACGTTCGGCGACCCTCGACACCCGTGAAGCACTGATGTCGTGCATCGCGTCGAGCAGTGACCAGGACGTCCGTAGGGGCTCGTCGGCGGGTGCGGACACGACCTGGACGTTTTGCCGTGCCGTTCGTGCTTGCCGGAGTGGAAGAGTCGGTCGGCCGTCGGACCGTGGCCGATGGGATCCGCCGCCCCGGCCGGGCCGTTCTCGGTGAGGATGATCGGGCACCGGTACGAGAAGCCTCGGGAGAACGCCTCTCCGCCGGTGCGCGACCGCGTGGTGACGGTCGCTCCGTAGGCGGCCGGTCGGGGATCACGGGGCGGAGGAGACGTTCTTCGCCGCGCTTCTCAGGAACCACGACGCGGCCGCCGCCGTGACGACGCCCATCAGGCCGATGCCCATGATCATCAGCACGACGGCCACCAGCCGTCCTTCGAGCGTGACCGGGTAGTAATCCCCGTATCCGACCGTCGTGGCCGTCACCAGCGCCCACCACAGGGCGTCCCCGAGTTCGGTGATGTTCGCGTCGGGCGCCCCCCGTTCGATGTCGAGCACGGTCACCGCCCCCAGGAAGATGGTGAGCGTTGCCGCGCCGCCGACGTAGAGGGAGGCCTTGCCCTCCAGGGAGCCTCCCTGCGCGGAGCGGTTCAGCATGCGCATGAGCGCGAACAGCCGCAGCAGGCGCAGGGTCCGGAACACGGGCATCAGGATCAGGAGGACGTCGTACCAGTGGCGCAGGGCGTACTTCAACCGGTTCTCGCTGAGGTGGACCCGGATGACGAAGTCGGCGCCGAAGGACAGCCAGACCGTCCACGACAGCGTCTCCAGCACGGTGTACAGGTCCGGTTCCAGGTCGGGGTCGATGACGGGCCAGGCGTAGGCGACGAGGAACGCTCCGGCCAGTAGCAGCATCGGAATCTCCGACCTGCGTTCCCATCGGGCCACGCGCTCGCCGTGTTCGTTCTTCGGGGTGGGGGCGTCCTGCTCGGCCATGAAGGCACCGATCTTCGCGCGGGGTTACGGTCACGGGCCGCTTGGACCGCCGAGGTGCGTGGGGCTCGGGGTGCGACCACGGGCATGCGGGGCGAAAGGGTCACTTGTGACCCCGCTGACTTGGGAGGATACGCCAAGGAGCCCACGGGCGCCGCAGTCGGGTCGGTGAGCGGGGGTGGCCGATGGATCATGCTGGAGGCCTCCGTCCGGTGATCCGGGTGGAGGTTCCCTCGTACGAGCACGATGGCGCGTCCCGCCGCCCGGAAGGGGTTCTTCCAGGAGGGGAACAGGACGGCCGCCGCGTCCCGGCCGCGGGCACCCGCCGCGGTCGGCGATCCCGAACGGGAGGTCGAGGTGAGGCCGGTGCCCGGCCGCCTCGACCTCCCACCGGATCGCGGGGTCCGTTCCCGGGATGCTCCTATGGATGTCAAGCGGCTTCAGCGAAGTCGTCCTGACACTGTTGCGCGGGAATGTTCTTCGAGGCCAGAACCCGGAAGACCTCCCGAGCCACGTACCGCTTCAAGCAACGCATGATG